>DBWH01000047.1:14595-19936 GCA_002308595.1 Mageeibacillus sp. UBA1243
GCAATCCTTTCAAAAGCAGGGTCGTCCGAGTTTGCCGAAACCGCCAATTCCTCCCAGAAATCCGTGTGTTTTGCGCATCCCGCCTGCAGAGCCGAAGCCCTGACCTCGGCAAGGTCACTGTCGGTGAAGCCGAAATAAGGCGAGCGCAGCACGATCGCGAGGGGTATGTCGTTCCTCGGGTTGTCGATAATGCGCACGAAGTTCAGAATGTCGCAGATTTCGTCCCTCTCGAAGAAGTATTCAACGCTCTTTGAGTCGATTGGTAAGCCCGCGTCCTTGAGGCCCGCCGAAAGCTCTGAAATCTTTTTGTTGCTGCCGACAAGGATGCATATGTCGCCGTAGCGAAGCTCTCTCTGCGTGCTGACCTCATCGCCGCTCTCGTCATAGACCGTGTCGCCGTTTGCGTCGCGCTTAACGTCCCTTACCTTGAAGTTTTCCTTGAGCTCCCTGATTTTCGCGGCAAGTACCGCAAGTTCGTTGTCAGGGGTCTTTTCCGATATGTATATGAGCTCGCAGCGGCCGCCGTNNGGTCGGGTCGCCCGCCACGGGTATGTCCCTGTATTTCTTGACGGCGCCGTACTCAAGCCTGTGCGACCCGCCCTTATAGTCAATGTCGGACGCCTCACCGGTCATCACGTTTGAGAATACCTCGTTGACGCCGTCGATCACACCTTTCCTGCTTCGGAAGTTGCGCGAAAGGTGCAGCAGAATGCCGCCCTCGCTGCTTTCGAAGAGGCGCGACTTGTCGATCATGAGCTTCGGGCGAGCATTTCTGAAACTGTAAATGCTCTGCTTGAGGTCGCCGACCATGATCATGTTGTTCCGCGGATTTGCCTTGTCGTTTATGCTGGAGATCATGTACAGGATGAACTCCTGGAGCATGCTCGTGTCCTGGTACTCGTCAACGTAGACCTCGTCAACGGTCCTTCTGTACGCCTTGGCGACATCGGACGGCTCAAGATTTTCGGGATCTTCGTTTCCGATTTCGGTACCCTCTTTGCAGAGCACCTCAAGCGCGAAATGGGCAACCGCCGAGAACGAAAAACTCTTCCTTACGGCGCACTCTTCAACTGTTTTCCGGTAAATATCGCGTGCAATCCCGGTGATAAGCGAGACGTAACCGCCAAGTTCTTTAATCCCAAGCTTGAACACATCCTCGCTCTTTTTCGGGTCGCCGTCAATGATAAGGTTTTTTAACAATATTTGACTGATAAAGTTCTTGACGGGCTCTCTTGCGACGTTCAGATCCTCCGTCAGAACGACCTTTAGCCTGTTCTTTTCGGTGCCGTCGTCGGCCTTTTTCACGGCAGGTTTTCTTGTAAACCTGTCATCTCCGAACTGCTGCGTAGTAAAAAGCGCCGGAGCGGCCTCTGATTCAGCCAGAACGCGGGTCTTTTCAGCCGCGACGGCATCCATTGTAGATTCAAACGCTTTTATATAAGCGGCAAGGTCGCCGCCGAGCGCATTGGCGTATACCTCAGGCTCGTTATTCAGCGCGTTGAGAACCGTGCCCGCGTGCTCAACCGACTCGTCAAGCACCCTAACGTACTCGTTCTTCAGCTTCCTGTACCAGAGGTTTTCGCGCACGTCACCGCCAATGTCAAACTGCGCGGCAGTCTTCTCAAGCCACGCGTAAGGGTCAGGCAGCGAGTCGCAGAACTCGCAAATCTTTATGAGGTCGCCCACAAAGCCGTCGTCGCCGCTCAGACTGTTGTACGCGGCAAGAATATTGCGGATGATTTTGCCGTCTTCCGTGTCGGGGGCCTTGGCGTAGTAGTCCTCGAGCACCTTGGCGGCAGCTTCTTTCCTTATGACCGTTGCTAAATCTTTATCGAGAACAAACGACGAATCGACCGTGCAGCTTTTCACCGCCGTAAAATTTTTCCTTACAAGCTCAAGACAGAACGCATCAATGGTACCGATCGAAGTTTTGGGGAGGAGGTACAGTTCGTTCACAAGCCTGTCCGCCTCGTCGTGCCGCCCGCTTTTTCTCAGGAGGTTGATCTCTTTCAGAAGAGCCCCCTCGATCCTGCCGACAAGCTCCGCCGCAGCCGCGCGCGTAAACGTCACGACCACGATTGAATCTATATGTTTTCCCTCGGGAAGATTTTTGACTTTTTCAACGATGCGGTCAACGAGCGTCCTGGTCTTTCCTGAGCCCGCCGCAGCCGAAAGCAGCACGTTGCGCTCAATTCCGTCGCGTCCGTACCTTACGTAATCCCTTGCGTCCTGATCATCCGCCAATGCGCTCCCGCCGGCATCTCCCGGCGCGCAAAAACCCGCTGCCGTTCCGCCCGCTGCGGCATCACCGCCGGCAATAACACTCTCATCAAACCCTTTTAAACTGTTGTCGTCAGCCATAAACAATCCCCGCGTGGCACCGGTCACTGGTAAAGCGCTCTCAGCTCGTCAATCATACCGCTCTTTTCGAGCTTCCTCTCCGCCCGGTTTTTCATTTGTGAAATCCTCTGCTCCGAAAGTCCGAACTCCCGTGACAGATCCTTTAAGTTTTTCTTTTTCTCGCCGACGAGCCCGTAATACGCCTTGATGATTCTGCTCATCCGCCCGTCAAGCGCCTGCAGGTGCCTCTCGACAATCTCCTCAGCGCTCGCCGTGATCACCGCGCCGTCCTCGTCAGACACCCTCTCCCCGTTGGTCGCGTCCGTATCGTCCCCCGCAGGGGCGTCAAGGTCGACAAACTGAAGTGTTTTATAAAAAAGCAGCTCCCTTACGGTCTCGGTATCGATTCCCGTGAGCTCGCCAATGTCCTCCACAGTCGGATACGAGCCCTTCTCAGCCTTAAAGCTGCTCTCTGCCGTCTTAATCCTTGTCATCAGAAGATGCATATTCTCCGGAATCTTGATGACGTCACCCATCTGGTAGATTGCCCTCCGCATCTCCCTCTTAATAAAAAAGCTTGCGTACGTCGAAAGCCTCGTTCCGCGCGACGGATCGAACTTGTCAATGCCTGTCATAAGGCCCACGTTCCCCTCAGCTACAAGGTCCTCAACACTGACTCCCCTGCCCCTGAACTCTCTCCATGCGATCGCGAGCACAAGCCTCTGGTTTGATTTCACCAGCATGTCTCGCGCCTCAGCGTCGCCCGCCCGCGCCCTCTTAAACAGCTCGATTTCCTCTTCTTTATCGAGAATTTTGTACTTCCTGATATCCGAGAGGAAAAGCGTAAGAGGCTCGCTCGTATCACCGACAAGCTCAGCCTCGCCAATGCCGCCGTCATCGCCAATGCCGCTCTCCGCTTCATCCGCGCCCTTCTGCTGCGGCGCCGCTGCATCCTCGTCGGAGGCGCCGCTCCCGTAAAAAACGTTGTCGTTTTTCGCAAGAGCTCTTTCGAAGTCCTCAAGAATGGCATCTATCGACCCGCTTCCGTATTCAGTTTCGGAACTTTCGTTTTTTGCCAAAAGAGGCCTCCGTAAAACCAATATGTTTGCCCTATATTTGCGGCAATCCGGCAGGCGCGGCGCGCCTGCCGGAGCATTGTTTCAAAACAAACTTGTCACTCTGTCATCACTTGTTGAGCAGGAATGCGCCCGCAGGGATTCCGGCCGAGTTGCAGAGGTTGATTTCCTTGCCGAAGAAGTAGGTGGTAATCGCGTTGTATGCGAGTCCTTCCATAGCTTTATCGGAGGTAATCTCAACGGTGTCTTTCCCGACAATCTTTCCGGTGATCTTCGAGCCGAGCTTATTCTTTCCGGTGAGGATGTTGAAGCCGTTTACATTGGCGTCTCCGTCAATGGTCTTGAGGCCCTCGCCCACGTTCTTGTACTTGAGAGTGGCTTTCTTGCCGTCGCTTGAGTATGTGATGGACTCGATGATCGGGCCCGATGCATCCTCGAGTTTAATGCCGCCGTCGCCGTTTACAGCGCAAGCGATCTGAGCCGCTCTCAGGCCCTGCTCGTATTTGCAGTTCGGGTGGAGCGTGTTCCAGAAGGTGTTGTCTGCCCAGAGGTCGTTGGACATGATCTGGTAGAAGTTTTCGCGCATAGTGACCATGCCGCCCATGATGGCGCGGATCTTACCGAAATCCATATAAGCCCAGGCGTTGGTTCCCTTGTAGTCTGCAGGTTTTGTGTATTCTGTGGGGAACTCAATGAAGTACACCGGGAAATTCTTGTTGACAAGGTTGTGCCTCTCTCTGAGGTAATCCATGAGCTCGCAGTATGCCTTGGCGTATCTGCCGGCCTCGGAATCCTGAAGGTCGCTCTCGCCCTGGTACCAGAGGATGCCCGCCATCGCCATCTTGTCAAACGGATGCATGTACTCGTTGTACATGTAGCGCGCCTGGCCCGCGTTGACGCCTGTTCCTACGTAGTAGCCCTTGGATTCGTTCCACTTGTCCGTGCCGTTTGCGTCGGCAACCTCGTTGGGGAGGAAGTGCGACAGCGGCATGCCGTTACCGTCAATCTCGATCATTCCGACCGGAACAGTACTGTTGGTGAGTTTTACGATATTATAGGCAAAAAGGTAGCCTATTGCCGAGAAGGTCGAAACTGTGCCCTTGGAGGCTTTTCTCCAGCTCGTCTTGGCCTTGATGTCCTTTGTGAGGTCCGTGGTACCCCTCTTGTTTCCGTAAGAGGTCTGGAACGAGTTGTAGTTGAGTCTGATCGGCAGGTCGCCGTTAACGAACTTCTGCGCAACGCGCTCCTCATCGGTCTTGTCAATGTACATCCAATGGTTAGTCATCGAGTATGCGCAGTTCGACTGGCCGATAACCATATAGACATCGCCAACGAGCACGTCCGTGAACACAACTTCCTGCGTGTCCGTGTAGATTCTCATGTCGTTTCCGGGTTCCGCATTGGCTTCAAGCTTCGCACCGAAAGTGATGACCCACTCACCGTCCTCAACAAGGCCCTCCGCGAACATTCCCATGAACTCGCCGGAAACTTTCTTTCCGTTCTCAGACTCGTCAGCCCAGCCCCAGACGCGGATTCTCTCGCCGCGCTGCACGACCATGTCCTTCGAAAACGTCTTCGAAACGGTAAATGCCGAAGCATAAGGCGCATCAATCGGGTCCTTCCTCATCACATCGGGGTCGGGCTCCGGAGTCGCAGTGGGTGCCTCGGTAGGTGTGGCATCCGGTGCGCTCGTAGGTGTAGCGCTGCCGGCTGTGTTTTTAGGATCGGTTTTGTTATCGGATGTGCCGCATCCGAAAGCCGCCAATGCAAGCGCAAGCGCAAGAACTGCCGCCAATACCATCTTAAAATTCTTCTTCATTTCAGACTTCTCCTTTTATTCAAATCAAGGTCAAAAACCATTTTTGCCGCCTTCTCCGGCAGTTTATCAAACAGAAGTAATTGTACCTTTGCGGCCGCCGTTTGTC
>DBWH01000047.1:20020-39194 GCA_002308595.1 Mageeibacillus sp. UBA1243
GTGATGCGTCGGATGCAGCTTGCCGTAACAGCCTCTTTTTTGTTGCCATTTCGTCATATTTTGTTTGCTCTTCAATTTCCACAATAATGTGTTTTTTAGGTTTTTAAACAAGCTACGCTTGTTTAAAGTTATTATTTATATAAATTATCGTGCAGTTTTTCGCCTTTTCTGGACAACCGTTTTGCAGACGGATTTTTGAAAGATTCGGGTTCCAGATCTGATTGTGCCTTCCAAAACGAAAGCTTTTTTCCAGTCCGCGTCTTCTTGTGCGACTGTCTGAATTGCCAGTTTTTTAACAGCCCCATTGATTACCGGAGACTGTTTATTTATACGGCCGCAAACACCATATACGGAGGAATCTTGACCAGGTCGTCGATAACGACGAGATTTTTTGGATGAATGATCATTGACCTGCTTATCCTTCCACGGTATACCTCGCAGAACCTGTCAAGTGAAATGGTCGAATAATTCTTGGAGGACTTTACTTCTATGGGCATTATGCGGAACTTCGTCTTGCTTTCGTTAGAAAGCAGAAAATCAATCTCTATATCGTTGCGGTGCTTTTCCGCGTTGAACCTCGTATAGAAAAACAGTTTTTTGCCTTTTGAAGCGATTATTTGCGCAATCGCGTTTTCGTAAAGCATCCCCTGATTCAGCGAAATGTTTCCGTCCATTATCTGCTTGTAAAGATTGTTTTCCGCCAGTTCGTTTTCTCCGAACGCAAGGCTGACAAGCAGACCGGTATCGCCAAGATAGCATTTCACAAATGCATCGTTTTTGTTGAGCGCAAATCCGACGTTCGGATCGGTGCATTTATAACACAAATTGCAAATCATCGAATCGTCAAGCCAGAAGAGCGGCTCGTCGTATTTGTCGAACGTCGCTCCCTTTTCTATGCTGGTTAGCGTGACTTTCTTTTCGTGGGTGGAGAGATAAGCAGGGATGTTTTCGAAGATTGCGGAGACTTTGGAATTGTATTTTCTCGCTGCCTTTTTTATATCATCGCGGTAAAGATTCAGGATATCCCGTTTTTCCACATCAGCGGCGGCAAAATCGCGATTGTTCTTTTTATATGCCAATACCGCTTGCGGCATTCCCCCGACAAGAATATATTCTTTAAAAAGGCGCATCGCCTTATTGTGCATATCACGGTCAAGCGGAATCAATTTCTGAAAGCATTCCCTGATATACTCCAGAATCAGGTCTTCGCCGAGATATGAAGCGAACTCTTCAAAATCCAGCGGGTACATACGGATTTTGCGCTCTTCGGATGGGATAGTGATATCTTCCACGTTTTCCTTTATCGAAATCAGCGATCCGGTCTCAAGATAATCGAATCTGCCGTCCGCCACCAGATATTTTATTGCTTCGCGCGCTTTTGGGAATTTCTGGATCTCGTCGAAAATAATAAGGCTTTCCCTGCGGTAAAGACGCGTATTGTATTCAAGCGATAGCGACTGAAAAAAAATGTCGAGATTCATCATATCGTCGAATAACCCGCGAATCTTTTTGCTCGCTTTATTGAAGTCGATCAGGATATACGATTTGTACTCCAGCTTTCCGAACTCTTCCGCGACTGTTGATTTGCCGATTCTGCGCGCGCCCTCTATCAGAAGCGCCTTTTCACCGTTCGTCGTTCTCTTCCATTCGTATAGACTATCGTATATTTTTCGCCTGATTTCCATAAAGCCCCTTCTTTCAATTCATCTTTACAAATATTATACCGCCTGTTCTGATAAAACGCAAGGTATTATTTCGGTTTTCTTCTGATAAAACGCAAAGTATCAAAGCGAATTTCTTCTGATAAAACGCAAAGTAATCATCCGTATCTGCTTTTGCAGAGGTTTCCCCCTAAAAAAACAGCTCCTGCAGGATTTCCTGCGGGAGCCGGAAGGTCGTTGGCTTAAATCAGTTTGACATTGTCAATATCACCGTTTCGCCGGTGACGGTGTATATTTGAAGCGCAGCCGGGGCGGTGAGATCCGGAAAAATGCAAAGAAATAACGATTTTTCAGCGTTGTTTTCCTGTTGCTTATAAAAACTGTCACAAAAGAGCACATTGTCTGTTCCGGTTTTGATCGCCAATGTGCTCCTGTCGTATTGGTTATATGTTCTTTTTTCCTAAAAGGAAATCTATAATGTTTATATGCCTGATTCCGTCATAGGATTCATTGACGTCATAGTCTGTTGTTATAACCACCCTTTTGTTGAAATCCTTTACGGTTCGCAAAGGTTTCATTTCTCTTTCAAAGACTGCTTCATCCTTTATGCTTTCAGCAACCTGGATATAAACAGTTTCACTGCCTTTAAAAACAACGAAGTCTATTTCTCCGTTTTCGACCTTGCCGATAAACACTTTGTATCCGCGCCGTATCAACTCAAGGAATACTGTATTCTCCAAAACAGCTCCACGGTTTGAACTCTTATAACCAAGCAGATTATTTCTCATACCCAAATCGGTAACGTAGTACTTTGCCATGGATTTCAGGTATTGTTTCCCTTTGACATCGTATCTGGTCACCCTATAAACAAAAAAACTGTCCGCAAGAGCCTTCAGGTATCCTTCCACCGTCGGCTGAGAAACCTTGCAGTTATTTGACGTCAATGTGTCGCTTATTTTTTTGCTCGTAACCAGATTTCCTATATTGTCAAAAACGAATCTCGTTACACTTTCCAATGCATCTTCATTCTGAATACCGTTTCTTCTTACAATATCCTTTCTGAAAATCGTATTATACAATCCGTCCAGATAGTTTCTTATTTGTTCTTCATTGCCTTTAAACTGCAATACGAACGGAAACGATCCGAACCTCAAATAGTCTCTATACTTACTCTCTATGCTATCTTCGCCGGCACCTTGAAGATATTCTACGAAAGACAACGGCAGCATTTCTATCGTAACATATCTGCCCGACAATAATGTCGCCAATTCGCCGGAGAGCATATGCGCATTTGACCCTGTGATATAAATATCAACATTGTCTTTTATGAACAGACTGTCCACTGCCGTCTGGAAATTCTTGCACTCCTGGACCTCATCTATAAATACATAATTCATCTCGTCCTTTACGAGATTGCCCGTAATGTAATCATATAAGGCATCAACATTTTTAAGCGCCTCATTCTCCTTTTCTTCAAGATTGATAAATATGATCTGTTTCTCATCCACGCCGTCTCTTAGCAGATCGTCTTTATAAAGCTTCAGCAAAGTCGATTTACCGCATCTTCGTATGCCTGTGACGACTTTTATAAGCTGCATATCTTTGTATGATTTAATTTTTTCCAAATATCCGTGTCTGATAATCATTTTTTTCACCTCGCCTGGCGCGATTATACTTTGAAAACTTTCAGATTTCAAGCACTTTTCAAAATACACTTTGAAAACTTTGGATTTTCAGACAGTTTTCAAAGTAAAAAGTGCTTTCGGCCCCGTCAAACTCGGGTTGTACCTTTGCGGCCGCCGTTTGTCAACAAAGAGTGCTGCGCTTTTCTGCCTGAACCGGCTGATGATATTGGCGATTTAATCGTAGTACTCGTCGACCGTCAGCACCCCGTCTTCAGTCTCCGTGTGATGCGTCGGATGCAGCTTGCCGTCAATAATACTGTATTCGGTCGTCTTAAGTTTCGTGACTCCGCCAACGACAATCGTATACCACGACGTCTCCCCCGTCAGTACGCCGTTCTCATCGTAGTGGTACTCGTCGGCTCCATTCTGGGTCTCAATCTTTGTGGTACGGTTCTCACTGTCATAAAAGAACGTTCTGTTAACCTTGCCGCTTTGGTATTCTTTTATCACCAAAGCTTTTTCGCCGTCTTCAAGCGGCTTTATCTCATTAAACAGCCCTGTAAGCCCTTTGGATTTCATTTCATCCGCAGTATAACTTCTTCCCTTTTCTGAACAGGCAGCTATGATATCATCTTTGTTCAAGCTGCCGTATTCGTCAATATACTCAATGTACGTCTGTCGGTCCGCCTCGTTATCAAAAACAATTTTGCGACTGTAACCGGTGCGTGACACAAGATACGTGCCTTCCGCCGTAACTTCATACGTTCCGATAGCTGTTTCGGCATCCGTATAACGTCCGACAATCACTTCCGAAGTACCGGCTTTCAGCGCCTGTCCGTCAGTATAAACGCGGGTCTTGGTCCAGGTCACTTTTCCGTCGCTCGAAAATGCAACAGAATACGCCACCGTTGAACCCGGATTCGTAATCGAACTCGTCGGCACCGGATCCAGAACCTCGTATGTTACCGTAACTGCGTTGTCTTTTCCGCCGCTCCCTTTCGAGCCTCCGCAAGCCGCCATGCAAAGCGGTATCGCCAAGACCAAAACGAAAAGAACAAACACGCCAATGTGCTTTCTCATAAGTTAAATCCTCCTGATGTTTTTTCACTTATTGAAGTTGTTTTTTGTTAACGTGATTCTACATGGACAGAATTACAAAATCAACAATTATTTAAGTTTTATCGACATTTTGCGGGAAAGTTGTCAATGCTTGTTTTAAACACTTTTTATGAAAATGATTTCAGATTTCCCGTACGACTTGATAAAGACGTCTTTTTTGCATAGCAAGCATAGCTTTTTTGCAAACGCTAACACTTCATTGTCCCGTATTCCATTAACCTCTACACAAAATGACTTTTCATCAAAGATTTCACCGGCACTGTCTAAGAAGTTCTGATTCAAATAATGACCTAAACTCCATGTGTGAATTTTCAAAGTAAACGCAACACCCAATTATTGCGGCAAGCAGATTCAACTGATAGTTGTTTGCAAAACGCAAATCACTTTGATAGAATAATAATTGTAGATAGGTGCTAAAACATTGCCTGTTGAATCGTGTATGATAATTTTCATTCGGACGACCGTGCTGTCGAAATAGTTCCGGCGTCGAGAATCGTTTTTCTTACACAAGACCTGAACCGGTCTAAGGAGATATCGTTTTGAAAACCAGAAGAATCGTTATTGTTTCTCTTCTTTTAGTGTTAGTCGCAGCAATTGGGGCTGTGCTCATCTACGTCCTTGTCGCCGAAAACACCGCGAAGAAGATATGCGAAAAGTATATTGCGATATTCAGCAAAAAAGCTATTCCCCCTGAATACTGTCTTGAAAACGAGAATCTTACAATGGACGAGCAGACTCTTAATAATCTGATAGACTCCATTTGCGGCGAGATGAAAGCGGCGGACATAATGACAAATAACGGTTTTCAAAGGTTTCGAGATTCAGTAATCCGGGGATTCCAACGGCAGGCCGACAAAAAGTATACTGTCAGCAGATGTGAAATGAAAATCAAGGGCTGGCATGATTTCAAATTTCTTTCAATTGACACAATCCAAATCACGGCAAGTGTAGAAAGCCAGCAGGCGGTGTACTGTCAGAATGGCAGCAAAATCGAACGGGATTATCTCAATGACTGCCCAATCGACGACATAACTATTACTTTAAAACTTGTTTCCGGGAGCTGGAAGATCGTCTAGAGACCGTGACCGGATACTTAATTCAAGGAGGTTGATATTACTCTATGACAGGTTGCTTAAAAAATGAATTCATAAAACTGAAAAACAAGCTGCTGCCTTTTGCAGTCCTGGTCATTGTCATTTCCGGAATAACTGCATCACATCTTTGCATGGATGTCCGGACACTATGGACTATCTACTCTTCTTACTTTGAGGGGGAGGATGCCATGACTTGGACGCCTGAGAAAATCATAGAATCCACAGAAAAAAGCATCTCCGAATACCGCAAAACGGCAGAAAAACAGAGGAAACAAAAGGACCTCGATGGTGCGGAAGCCGCTGAAAAAGCCGCTGACCGAGAAGAAAAAGAGCTTTTGTCCTACTACAAAGACCTTTTGGAAAAGGGTTTCGCTACCGTGGGTTGGCAGTATGATTGCGTAGAATCAAGGTATATCGCTTTAGGAAGAGGCGAGGATCCGACGGTTATCGAAGGTTTTGACAGAGCTCTGAAAGAAAACGACTGCAGGGCGTATCTTCAAGCCAAATGCGATACCCTTAAAGACTCAGTTGACGGTGTGGATTTGACGGATTATTACGAATACTCCTTCCTGCTGGAAACCGGTGCGAACCCGGACAACAAAGCCAATCGCAGCAGGGCAAGTAAATACGCATCAAACTTATTTCGTATCCAACTGTCTAAAACGGCGGATGAAGCAGACAAACTGAACGCTGAAAACGAGTCGCTGAAGGAAGCGACAAGGCGCAATGCGGGCGACCCCGACAGAAATGCTGCGTTCTACTATATCAGGTCACATGATTTACATGATATTCAATTCGCGCTGATGGGAATAATTGGCGTGTTCGCAGCTGCTGCGGTTTTCGGAGTTGACCGCAAAAGAAAGAAAACGCCGGCGGTTTATCTGCTGCCTGTAAGCCGTACCAAAACCAATGCTGCAAAACTGCTGACGGCTTTGATGCTGAGCATTGGCGGCCTTATCCTTTACTCAGTGATAATACTGGTAACCGTCCTGTTTTTTAGCGAAGGGAGTATGTTTGAAACTGTGTATGTGGTGGCTTTCGGTAAAACTGTTTTCTGCACGCCCTTTACGGTTTTGGTTTTATATACCTTGGCGTCAATACCGGTACTCGCGCTTGTGATTTCATTTATGTTTTTTGCGGTCGCAATTACAAAAAACACCCCTGTTTCCGTTGTTTTGGGAATAGCCCTCTCGGTATCGTTTTTTGCCTTCAGGGTCGTCGAATTAAACCACCCGGGGTCCCGCTACTGGCTTCGGAACAGTATCTTCTCAGTCTCTGACTGGGCTCATTTCATTGCCGCCGACTCCGTCGAGACGGGGCAGAGTTTTTTGTGGTCCGCGGTTTCGTTGACGCTTCACTTGGCGTTTTTCATTTCCCTCGGACTGCTTCTTGAAAATCACAGTGAGGATTAAAAAATGGCCGTTGTTGAATTAAAAAATGTTGTAAAAAAGTACGGAAAACTGAGAGCCCTTGACGGCGTGTCGCTGGAGATAGAGGCAGGGTCCTGCGTGGGACTCATTGGCGTCAACGGCGCGGGCAAGAGCACTCTTATGAAGATTATAACCGGCGTTGTTTTGCGCGACAGCGGAGACGCCAAGGTCCTCGGCTTCGACCCGGGGCGCCACCGTCCTGAGATGCTGTCCCGCATCGGCCTCATCAACGAGTCCCCTGCGCTGTACCCTTTTCTTACGGCCACGCAGCATTTGAAGCTGATTCAAAACGTTAAGAAGGGAATCACCAATGGAGAAATTGACGAGGTCCTCGAAAAAGTGGGCCTCGCGGACCGTAAAAACGACAAGGTCTCACACTATTCCTTCGGAATGAGACAGAGGCTGGGCATGGCCCAGGCTCTCATCGGGAACCCCGACCTTCTGCTCCTGGACGAACCCACAAACGGCCTCGATCCCGTCGGCGTCAGAGACCTGAGAACAATAGTGTCTGATTTTAGGGAAAAAAGCGGCTCCACCGTTCTTATTTCCAGCCACAATCTCCACGAGGTCGGACTGATGTGCGACAGTTATATTTTTATCAACAAGGGGAAGATTGTTGCCGTCACCAAGAGGGAGGATCTTGGAGAGGACCTTGAAAGCGAATTCTTTAAAAAGATCGAAGGGAACTGAACCGATGGGCGGCGTTTTAAAAAATGAGTTTAAAAAGCTGTTTGCGCGGCCGGAGGTAACGTTTGCAGTCATTGGCGTCTGCCTGCTGCCCCTCGTCATAGGGCTTCTGTTTACTCTGTGGGAAACCCCTAACTTGTCAAAACATCAGGATCTTGACTCAAATCACTACGACAACCGCATTATAGCCTGCCGCAACCGCCTTGACATGTCGGAAAGGGCCGCCGAAGCGGAGAATCCCGGTGATCTCGGAGATTTCGTTCCCCTCACTGACGAGGAAAAGGAGCAGCTGAAGGCCGAGATTCGGCTTTGCGAGCTTCTGAAGGAGAAGCAGGTTTTTTCAACAGTTTCCTGGCAGTACTCCCTTGTTAAACTCGCTCTTGCCGCGGGTCTTACGGATGATGCCTACCGGGCAATTTCCACGGACGACTATAATTTTTTCTATGACACAGTGATTTCTTTTGCCTCCGGCGCGAAGAAGGATCTGCTTCAAAAGATGAAAAGCATGGACGTCTATCCGTCCTATACCGATTACAGGTACCTTTTGTTCCTCCGTATTTCCGACACTGCCGATACGCCTGAAGACAAGCTTCTCATTTTCCGCATCGAAAACGGCATTCCCGAAAAGCCCATTGAAGGCAGCTACGGAAGTTTCACCGGTAAATTGCCGAAAATGTTGATTCTGATCACCGCCGTCTTCTGTTCTTTTGTCGCCTCATACGTCTTCGCCGAGGACAAAAAAAACAAAGTGCCCCATCCGTCGGTAATCATGCCGGGAGGGGCCAAGGTGATTGCCGCCAAGGCATTACTTCTTGTCATTCTTCTTCCGCTGACCGTCCTGGCTGCATTTGCCCTCGCCCTCTCTGCCGGAAGACTGTTTTTTGAAGGTTCTGCGCCAAAAGAGGTGTTCTTAAATGCCTCCGGCGACATAAAGCTAAAGCCTTTTTCCGAAAACGTAACCGCTCAAATTCTGAGGCTCCTTTCAATGGCCGGCGCCTCCGGGGCTGTCTCAAGTCTGTTGTCCTATTTCGCAAGAAGCGAAATTGCCGGCATCGCAGCGGGCGCCGTTTTTGCCCTGTTTTCACTGTTCCTGAAAGTGTAAAACCGGCGCTCTTTCGAGCGCCGGCAGTCCATCAAATAATTATTTGTTTATTTCTTCATTGTGTATAGCTTCAAGCTCGCTTTTGATGCGTATGAATTCAGGATCCTCCCGGTAGGGGTCGTAACATTGACGCTTAATGTCTTCCATCGTTTGTGTACTCATGGGTCTGCCTGATGTATACAAGCCGGCTGAGGCGTTCCCTCAGCCGGCGGCAAACCATTGTTATTCGTTTTTTATCCGAAAATCACGGGTTGTTATTCTTTTTGCAAGACTTTTTCCTGCAGGACAGCGGTATCGTTGCGGCAGGCCCCGCCGCGAGGACTGCAATTGCCGTCAAGGCAGTTCCGCCGCAACCCTTTTTCTGTCCGGAAGGAGCAGCGGTGGGGTCTTCCTGTTTGTCACCTGCCGTGGGCTGTCCTGCGGTTTCAACAGGGGCTGTTGTAGGATTTTCCTCAGGAGTTGGCGTCGGCTCCTCGACTGCGGGTTCGGTGGCTTCGAGCGTGGCTGACGGTTCGGCAGTCTCGGAGGGTTTTGAGGTTTCGGAGGCCTCCCCTATTTCTTCAAGCTCGCCGTACTCGATATTGATGTCGTCAAATACGACCTCGCTTCCGGCGCCCTCAAGGTCGAAACGCAATGCGCTGATGCCCCGGAAGCTTTCCGGGTAAAGCGACATGCTGTCCTGCATCATCTCCCCGTCAAGGAAAATCACGTAGTTCTGAGTGTCCATAAAGAAGGCTGCGCCGAGGGTGACAGTTGTATCCTTTTCAAAGGAGCCGATATATTGGTGAGTGGAGTTCATCACCGCTATCTTGCCGTTTTGAAGTGGTTCGAGCCTGATGACCATACCGCCCCTGTCGGTGCTGTCGGTGGAGGTGGCTTCCTCGGTTCTGTTGGTGACGCAAAGATCGAAGCAGCCCTTCAGGTCCTTAACTTTTACCGTAAAATAGACAAAAAGATCGGCATCAGGGTCATCCGCCGCAAGGATCATCCAGAACCGCATGTCAAGGAAGTCCTTGGCGGCAATGGCAATAACGTCGAAGCCGCTTTCGGAATCCGTGGGCATCACGTAAGACAGGGAGTTGACGAAGGGGGCCCCGTAGGATTTCAGGAACGGAAGCTCGCCCGCATAGGAGAAAGTCTCCGATTCATCGTTGGGCTGCTGATAGTCGCTCTCCGGTGACAAATTGTCGAAATCTTCAAAGAAGCAAAAGTCATCGCCTTTAAACCGGAAGAGTTTATTGGCGTGTTCGGAGGACTGGGCTTTTGGCGTCGCCGCAAGTCTGATGTCGTCGAAATAGACCTCGTTGACGTGGGTGCTTCCCTTCTGGGACCGGGAGATGTCGTTCTCCTCTGCCCAGTCGTGGCAGTCGAATCTGATTGCAGTGATGTTCGTCATCTTGCCAATGTACTTGAACTCGCCAATGCGCTCCCCGTTGATAAAGAGCTCATATTCGTCGCTGCCGGCCGTAAAGACGGTCTCTACGGTATACTCGGTGTCAGGGTGCAGTTCGTCCGTCACTGCAATCGACCCGCCCTCAGGGTTCACCACGTAGAGCACATCCTTTCCGGTCTCGTCGTCGGTTCCCGACGAGAAAAGGTTCCTTACGCCCCCGCCGTAATCCTCAACGTGGGTGGACTCCGGAATGCCTGCCAGAAGCACGGAAAAGCCGTAGTTTCCCAGGGTTTTATACATAAACTTGAAGGAAAAAGATATCTTGGAGCCCTCCCCCGGCGCCCCGAGACTGAGCCCGGTTATTCTCATATCGGCAACGCCGCCGTCATAGCGCATAAGCCTCAGCGACTTCGACCCGCCAATCTTCTCCGCGCTGATAATCGCGCCGCTCCTGTCTCCGTCTCCGATGAACTCACTGAATCCGGAAGGTTTGTTTCCCTTGGCGTCGTTAAAGACGTACTCCTCTGTCGCACCGGCAGAGGCCTCAAACCCTTCAAAGTCCTGTGAATAGAACGTTCTCTCCTCCGGGCCGTCATTTTCCGCAAAAACGCATGTTCCGGAAAACGAAAACGCCGTCAGAAACGCAACAAGGATTGCCGCAAAAGCGGAAAAGCTTTTCTTCATAACAGATCTCTCTCCTTTTTCATAAAGCGCCTCCCGATGGGGAGCGCACTGTAGAATCCACGCATATTTCAAGGATTGCTTTCGCTGTCCTTTAATTGCCCTGCTAAAGTCTGCGTCTATCCTATCATAAAAAGGAGATGTTTTCAAACAATTCGCATTGGCGGGTATGTATGAGTATGTATGGAAACACGCCAATGACTTCATGTTCGGATACATCAGGGCAGTCTCCCTCATAATTTACTCTAACCTTATTGACTCCTGCATCCGCAGGATAATATAATCTCCGTTGAATACAAATATCATTCATGAAACGGCAAGGAGTATTAGTATTAATGAACACCGTAAAAATCAAACCCGGTCTCCCCGGGAGAGCGTTTGAGAACAATATTTTCGGTATTAATGCAGAGATTACACGTAAGGGTTATTTTGGCGGTCTCCTTGCACAGATGCTTAACAACCGCAAGCTGTTTTCCGGAAGCAGCGCACCCGCAGGCTGGGAGTGTGAAAGCTTTGAATACGTCACGGACAAGGCTGAAGAAAGTCTTTGCCGGAGCAACTTTGTCATTCTCAGGAATGGCACCATGAAACAGACGTCGGCCGTTATTGCCATGACGTCCGGCGAAAAGTACGAAGCCAAAGTGTGGGTCAGAGCACTCACAGGAAAGGCAGCTGTAGAGTTCGGTCCCGAAGGGCTTGCGAGAAAGTTTGATATCACCGCAAACGGAGAAAAATACGTTGAATTATCGTTCGAATTCCAAGGTTCAGACACGGACAACGGAACTTTTGTTATAAGAGCAGAAGGCGACGTTATTGTTTTCGAAGCTTCACTTATGCCGTCCGACAATTTTTACGGTATGAGGCGCGACGTGATTGCTGCGTTGAAATATATTGGTCCCACTTCGGTCCGCTACCCCGGCGGATGCGCCTCCGACCATTTCGAATGGCGTGAATCGCTGAAAGCGCCAGAATTCAGGCGGTCCGCTGAAGCCAGAGAAAAAGCCTGGCTCCTCTTCCTTAACTCATACGACCAGGACTGCCTTGACGTAGGCATCAATGAATTCATAATGCTCTGCAGGGAGATTGGCGCGGAGCCGGAATTCACAGTGAGCATTCTCCTGTCGGACGGAGAGGACGCCTCAAAGCTCATGGAGTATTGCAACGGGGATGAGTCCACCGAGTACGGCGCCATCAGACAGTCCCTCGGCTTCGACAAGTTCAACATAAAGTATTGGTTCATCGGCAACGAAGTATACTTCTTCGGCTTTGAGTATCGGGATGACGGTGCCTTGGCGGCAAGGCGCACAAACGAGCTTGTGCACGCAATGAAACGTGTCGACAATACTATCGTTCCAATTCTCGGTCTCACATGGGGTGCGGATCTTCACAAATGGAACTACGATTTTGTGTCAAATATCGATTTTGATTATGAGTACGTTTCGTTCCACGACTACATAGGCATTCTGCCCGATCCGACGCAAGGGAAAAACGGACTTGCAACCCTCGAGATGGTCGAGGATCTCTTCAGCGACGGAGAAAGCTGTGGACTGAACTTTTACAAAAACGCACTGTACCCCGACCGCTTCTCCGATATCAAAGTTTGTGTAGACGAATGGAACTACAACTGGGGCCAGGGCTCAAACAACGGGCTGTTTCTGTCTAACGCACTTCAGTTCCAGTTCTTTGCCAAAAGCGCCGCCAAGTACCACGTCGTGCGGGCTGAGTTTTTCATGCCTGTAAACGAAGGCATGATTTTCGTCAACGGCAACGTCTGCAAAATCGAAAGTACAGGCGAACTGTTCAAGCTGATGGCAAGTCACAAAGGCGGCAGGATTGTTGAATGCGAAACAGAGTCAAAAGATATTGACGTATTGTGCACTCGCCAAGGCGAAAAGCTCTTCATGTCCGTCGTAAACCGCCGCTCCGAGCCCTTCAAACTCGAAATTGAAGGATACAAGGCGGTGACTGTTGCGCAGATAAAAACCGGAGAGTATTCCTTCGACAGCAACGATTTTGAAGTTACCGGGCCGGAGGCTTCTGAAATCGCAGAATTAAGCGGCCACAGCGTATTGTTCGTCGACTTAGAAAGAGACAGGTTCTGATTGGTTAACCCAACTATAAATTTCGGTAAAAACCCTTTTTACCTTTTAAATCCGAAAGAGAGGATTTCCTCCACGGAAAAGGGGTGATCCGCGTTGCTTGAAGTGAGGATCCACTTGACGTCTCCTTCAAAATAGAACACCCTGATTATGTAGCGGACATTTGACATAGCCGCAGCAGTCCCCGCATTTTCAGCCGTCTCAGGGCTTGGAGTTTCTGCAGGGAGAGCAGTACCGGAAGTATCTCTTACCGGCTCGGGGGAAGGCGTAGGCTCTAACGTATTATTTCTGTATATGTACTCCTCAAAAACGAACACGTTTTTCATAGGCTCGTATATGCTCAGCTTCTTTACCTTGTCCGTGTTTCCGGCGGTCCCGATACGCACCGTCTTCAGGTCAGATGACGTCGCGGGCTCACCGTAAGTGAAGACGCTGTCTTCGGCAACAATCCCATCCAGGTAGTCCTTCATATCAAAATCATTGACGAAATCACTGTCCCCGGCTTGCCAAAAAAGCCGCACGACGGTTTTGTCTTTATCGACAAGGACCGCACTGTACGAGCTTCCGTGCCAGTATATTTTCTGCAGTGTATACTCCTCCGGAAAAAAAGGCCTCGCCGGATTGTCGATATCAAAAAGAATAACACCGTTTTCGTTCTTCTCAAATTCCCGCTGCATCCTGGCGATCTCGCCCTTCGTAAAGCTGCCCGTTCTGATCTTCGTTATCAGCTCATCCAGGGAATCAAAGGTCCAGGGCGAGGAGGAAATCAGTATAGGCGACGTTTCCTTAAACTTTTCGTCATTGACGCTGATGCTCCACTGGCCGTCGATACGCAGCAGCGTGACGTCCTCAAACACCAACGTCTTATCGCTTCTGTCCTCTTCCTCCTCGGAGCTTCTTACCGCGGGCGGAACGAACACCGCCGCCAATACCATCGCGGCAATGACAACGCACGCCGCCGCGACAGACAGTGCTACCCCAACATGCCTCTTAAAAAAGGGGCTCCGCATTGGCATCTCATTCTCCGAATGCCCCGAATTCTCCGCTTTTTCCGCATTTTCAGTTCTCTTAAGCGAGCTCTCTATATGTTCCTCGTCCACCTTCGACAAAGCGTCAAACAACCTCGTTTTGCCCATTTTGCACCTCTTTCAGATACTTTTTCAGCTTCCGCCTGGTCCTGGAAAGAATGGTCCTCACGTGATTCTCCCCGAGCCTATAGTCTGCGGCAATCTCCTTGACGGACCGCAGGAAATAATACCTGCGCATAAAAATGTCCGCCTCGTCCCTCCGCAAAAGCCTCAGAAAACCGTTAAGAACGCCGCTAAGATCGTCATCCGGAAAATCTTCGGGCAGGCACCCCTCCAGGTCCTCCAGCATCAGTTCGTTCCTGTCGACAATGCTGTCCGCCGTCACGCCCAGAGCCGCCGCCAGCGCTTCGATCATCGCCCAGTCCGGCCGCCTCTTGCCCGTCTCCCACTTCGACACAAGATCGTTCGAGACAAAAAGCCTCCCGGCAAGCTCCTCCTGCGACATATTCGCGCCGACTCTCAGCCCGGCAATCCTTTTTCCCAGATCCACGAAAGCTCTCCTCTAACCAAAATTGTAAGTTTCCGCACGTGCAAGGTTATTGTAAACTATTATCGGATTCTCGCCAATGGACAAAACGCAACCGTGAACGATTCGTTCTGCATTGGCGGGTATGTATGGGAACACGCCAATGTCTTGTCATTGGCGCGGCGCCGAAAAACCCGAGTTCCTGGTTCTATGATATTAAAACTGCTATTTTTTCGTATAATAAAACTGAAGAAGCTCTTCTGCGGAGATTGCTCTCCCGGGCTTTGAGATAGCGACAGTAAACTGAATATCGGTTGATTGACTGTACAGCCGTATCCATGCCGGAATCGTTTCCGACTCCTCATATACACTTCCTGTCATATTTTTGATTCTGTACATTTCCTGTACATACACTCCCGGAACGGGTTCGTATCTGACCATTTTTCTTACACTGCTTTTTGAAGTCAACATATAAACAGTCTTGCCGCCAATGATTTCAGGTTCGGATACATCAAGGTAGTCTCCCTCCAAGTAATTCACATATTCATATTGAAAGATTTCTTCAAAGCCATCTTCAGGCAACCATTCCAAATATACGGTTTCATTATTTGAATTAAGCAGGTGAATTGTGTAATAGCAGCCGTACCACAGAACTTCCTGAATTGAGTATTCCTCCGGAAAGACCGGTATTGGTGGATTGTTGATATCAAAAAGCCGAACACCGTTTTCATCTTTCAGAAACACCGTTTGCATATGCTTTCTCTGACCGTTTGTAAAATTGTCAGTCTTAATTTTTGATACCAGTTCGTCAAGCGAATTGAAATACTGACAGGCAGACATCGATCCCTCCGGAGACTTGTCTGAGGGGTTTGCGTTCTCGTTGAATTTCATGTACCACTGATCACCGACGCTGTGAAGAGTATAATGTTCCAGGTCAACTTCTTTTATTGCACCTTCTTCATTCAAGTTTGTATTTTTCCCGTCTTTTTTTACGTTATTTTCTGCCCCGCATGAGCAAAGCAACATTGCGCAAATTGCCGCCCCCAACACCGCTGTCAATTTTAATCGTTTCATATTATCTTCTCCTCTCCTTTAATTTTCAAAATAACCATCTATTAAGCCTGAAAGCGTGCTCCTGCAATTAAAGCAAAATGCATGCTCTCCGTTTTCGATTAAATCATACAAGATATCTGCCTTAGTCGAATTAAACCCCTGCATAACACATTGATAAGAAAAAAGCGGATGCCCCGGTGCCATGTAAACATCATCCATTCCAAATGTATGAGCTGTCTCATGAATGAGGTTAAGTCCCATACACCATTTTGATAAGTCAGCATCTTGATCTTCTATCTTAAAAAAATGGATGACGGGTCTGTGATCGTCTACGCACGCATACGGATCGTACTCAAACAAGGTATGCTCGCCATCTTCATCGTCAAAGCAATATGTTTCGTCTTCCCGATTTGTCCAAAGACAAGCAATCGTGTTCTGAGGCAGCGACGTATATAATTGATCCGATATCCTATGAATATTTTTGTGGTGATTATCCCTGCAAGAAGTCCCGCAAATATTATCATTGCATTCAACATGTGTGCCTGTTGTACACTGATCACAGAGAACATCATATTTGCGGCTCATCGAAATCGTGCCTATTACTAAGCCAAATTCTCTATTATAAGCTTCACCTGCAAATGTATTGGCCTCAAGAATCTTTGAAACGAGTCCGGGCGAACTATCAAAAGACGAATCGTAATAGTTGATATAATCCAGCTTTATTCTGTCAAGTATCCACTCATCCTGATAATTGGAATCATTTGAGTATGTCATATTTGTAATGGCCGTGCCCCATGTGCTCCCGGACTGGGCTGATCCAATTGCCAATCCGTATGTTAGATTGCCTTTTGCGTACAAGCAATATGCGCCGGAAGCGGTCTTTGATATCTTCCATTTTGTTCTATCATTTAAAACAGTATACTGCGTTGCCTTGGCAGATGTGTTGTTTAAAGATTCCACGCCTAAATACAACCCGCTCATACCATTGGTTATTGAGTATTCTCCTTTTGAAATATACTCAATTGTCCATCTTTGATTCAATCCTCCATGAAGCTTCCATTGTAAAACTTCACTTCTCGACCAGTATTCTGTTGCATCGGCACACAATCCAGAGCTCTTATTTGTCAAATAGTAGGTTCCGTCCGGAATCTTAGCGTATACTAAACAGCCGTCAAAAAATAAATTATTGTTGTTATCCAAAACACATGCAAGGATTGACGCTCCGGCAACATCCGCTTTTATCGCGGTTACAACGCCGGTACCACTAACAGAAACTGCTGAACTATTGAAACTAATCCAAATAATTGTAGCCCCCTGAACGGTTGTTGACGCATGCAATTGTGCGGTTTTCCCCTCATCTAAATCCACAACACTTTCTTGCAGTGAAATAACGGAACTATCTCTCTCAACGCGGGCAGCAGTAATTCCCCTATCGGCAAAATACATTCTTAATATATCCTTTTCGGGGTTATTTGTTTTAGCTGCTGGTTTTAACATTGCTACTATGTTTACAGCAATAACAACGGCCAAAAACAAATTAATCAATTTAATACGATGGTTTTTCATTCTTCCTCCCATAACTAAACTATTCCCGTTTTTCACTTTGTTAATTACGTATAACAAAACTGAAAAACTCTTCTGCAGAGAACGATCTCACAGGATTTTCGATACTGATTGTAGACTTAAAGCCGGTCGATTGAACAGCCGTCTATGCTTTAGAGCGTCAAAGCTCTAGTTGGTATGGTTGGCCGTCACAAGCATCGTTATAATACTACTCACATGAATATTTCATTTTAAGTCTGTTCTGCCAACTGGTCATTTCAAGTGTTGTAATTATAGTACAACACAAATTACAAAGTTGTCAATTTCTTCATTGTTTTCAAGTTTCGTTTAAGCAGAATATGTTTTTATAGCACACTAAGTGGTCTGATATGTTATTCTGTAGTGGGTTTTTATGCCCATATGTATACCTCTTTCATTTACTACATGCGGCCCGGAACGACGGCGCCGGCAGGCCGAAAGAATTAACGAGATTGGCGTCCGCCATGTATGCGCTGAAATCGTACGCGAAACAGACTTCCGTATCTTCATGGACCGGTGTGGAAAAGCATCAGAAAAACTAATGATTTTCCATACAAATCCAAAACCGGTTTGTAATTGCATTAGGCTCCGGTATCTGATATAACTAAGCTATGATTTGATGCCCGTTTGTACGGGCCGTGTTACGCAGTGTTGATTCGGAGGTATAATATGAAAAAGGTACTCTCACTCATTTTGGTTTTTGTGTTTTCAGCGACTCTTGCGACGGGAACAATGAGCTCGTTTGCGGAGGTCGATGCCTTTGACGACAGTTTTGACAAGGACACCGCAAAGGGGATCATCGCCGAATTCATAGAGATCAGAAGCTCCATCGGAATGTTTTTCAACTGGTATGAGGTTGGCAATACAAAAGAAGCGTTCAAAGGCATCACAAGCACCTTTGCCCAGGGAACCCCGGACGACGTGCCCGACTGGTTCACATACGCCAAGGTCAAAGAGGGCTACGGCCCCGATGAGGTCAAAGCCGTGATCAGGGGACTGTTCGTTGACGAGCTGGCGGAGACGGTCATTGACGGTGCGGAAGCCTTTTTTAACCGTTATTATCAGGAAAACGGAAGCTGGTACTACTATTTCTACATGGGCTGGGGCAAGCTCAGCTACGTTGACGGAGACCGTCCCTGCACGTATTTCAACACAAGCGAGCTTGACAACATAAAAACGCGCCTGGAACCGGACGGGAATACCGCATACGTATCGGTGCCCGTTCACAGATACTATGACGTAAACGACGGAGAAGCGGATGAGGCAAGGCTCGACGCCAACGTGATCTTCAGGCTTTCAAAGGTTGGAGATACCTGGAAGATCTCGAAGCTGGATCTTGGCAGCATGATATTCAGAGCTGATGCAGACAAGCTTAAAGGCGACACGCTTACCGAGGAGGCGGTGAGGGAGACACTTATTGCCCTGATTTGCGATCTTTACAGCCTGACCTTGAGTCTGTCCGACTGCAGATACGATACGTACAGTTTCGCCGCCAACAGCCGCTACCACCTCTTTAAGACTTTCGGAGATTCGTCTGCCACGTATTCTGCCATGGAAGGAAATCTGGCGGATCCCGGAACCTGGCATGAGTATGCCGAGAAGTTCTGCTCCACCGAGGTGGCTGATTACCTTTTGTATTTTAAAAAAGGTGTGAGGCTTTTTGACAACAAACTGTACTTCAGGTGTGAGACTTGTGAGGAATATACCGTCGGCCGGCAGGAGTTCCAGTACTCGTACAAGCTACAGAAAGCGCTTTCCGCACCCATAACCATCGAACAGATATCAAGCGACAAAGCGGTGGCGACCTGCGGTATCAGCTGGTTCCCGGAGCAAATGACCTTCTACGAGGTGCAGTACCCGGTCGCCGAGAAAAAGACTACGATCAGGCTTGAATACGAAAAGGACGAAGACGGGTGGAAGGTCGTAAATAAGGGCTTCATCGACACCCTGGACAACGAGATCTATACAGGCCCGAACGGCCTGTACGGCGGAATGTATCAGGTTCCCGACAGAGATTCCAATCCGGAAACGGGAGACGTTGGTATTGCGGCTGTTGTGATCGCCGCGGCATTGGCATTGGCGGTCCTGATAAGGA
>DBWH01000039.1 GCA_002308595.1 Mageeibacillus sp. UBA1243
CCTGCGCCTCTGTGACGTCCGACCGCATCGATCTCGTCAATGAAAATGATGCACGGAGCGTTTTTCTTGGCCTGTTCGAACATGTCTCTGACTCTCGCGGCACCTACGCCGACATACATTTCAACGAAGTCGGAGCCGCTGATCGAGAAGAAAGGCACGTTGGCTTCGCCCGCGACTGCCTTGGCGAGGTAGGTCTTACCTGTTCCGGGAGGGCCCACCATGAGGACGCCCTTGGGAATTCTCGCACCGAGCGCGAAATACTTCTTGGGGAACTTCAGGAAGTCCACGATCTCCTCGAGTTCCTCCTTCTCCTCCTCTGCGCCCGCGACGTCTGCAAACTTGACCTTGCTCTCCGTGTAGAGGCGCGCCCTGCTCTTGGCGAATGTCATTATCTTCGAGCTGCCGTTGTTCTGGCCGATGATTATGAGCATGAATATGATCATGACGGCGACAATGCCTATCATGGGTATATACTCTACCCAGCCCGGAATGTGGCTGAAGCTCGCGGTGAAGCTGACCTTGTTATCGTCGCTCTTCGTCTCAAGGAATTTGTTCATGTACTCCATGAAAGCCGAGTACGAAGGTATGTCGACGCCGTACTTGGTGCCCGGATTGAGCACACTGCTGCTCGACGTGTCGTCCGCCGGAACTTTGTTGTTGACGTAAACGATGAGCTCGTCCTCTTTCAGCGTCGCGGATTTGATGTTTCCGGCTTCGAGCTGTTTGATAAAATCGTCATACTGCATCCTCGGAAGCGGGATAAAGCTGGTAATTGCGAGCACGAGCAGCGCAATGACGCCAATCAGTATGATATAAAAGAATAGGCTTTTCCTTCCGTTTTTCAATTTAGTTCCTCCAAATTCTCCCGGCGCTTTCATCCGCCTTCACAAAGGCACCGTCTGCCGGGGGTGGTTTATTGGTTATAGTATTTGAAAACCGTCGTTCTCAGGGTTTGTAAATTCTTATCTCCGGGAAGTTTCTCATCATGTCGTTGAAGTCGAGTCCGTAGCCGACAACGAAAGCGTCCGGCACGTCAAATCCGACGTAGTCAACCTTGAGATCCTTCACGATTCTTCTTGAAGGCTTGTTGAGCGCGGTGCAGATCTTTACGCTTGCCGCGTTTCTGCCCTCGAAGTGTCCCACAAGCTTGCTGAGCGTGAATCCGGAGTCGACAATGTCCTCAACTATGAGAACGTGCTTACCGCTGACCTTGACGTCAACGTCCTTCAGGATTCTGACCTCGCCCGTGGTCTCAGTTCCGGCATAACTCTTTGCTATCATAAAGTCGAGGCTGATGGGTATCTTGATCGCCCTCACAAGGTCTGCCAGGAAGATGAACGAGCCTCTGAGCACGCCGATGACGATGAGCTCTTTGCCCCTGTATTCCTCGGTGATTTGGTTTCCGAGTTCCTCAACTCTTTTCTGAAGACTTTCTTTGCTTATTAAAATTTCTTCACACTTATCGTACATAAATAACTCCATTCAAAGTGATTGTTAAGGGCAATGAGCCCTGTTTTCAGCTTTTCAGTTCAAACGAGACGCATCTTTTTGTGTCACCGTTTACGGGCGCCGCATCCGACCTTCTCAAGCCGAACACGTGCAGCACATTGTTTCCAGACGCAAGTATTCTGAGGTTTACCCTCTCAGCCGCCCTGATTTTCCTGTCTGTCAGGAACTTGCCAAGGGATTTCCCGCCGCCCGCGCCGAACGGCCTTATCCTGTCGCCCTCTTCCGGGCACCTCAAAACGAGCTCTCCGCTCTCCGAAATAATCTTTTCGAGACCGCCAAGGTCAAACACGGCAACCCTCTCGCAGCTTTCCGAGGCTCTCCTCACCGCTTTTTGAATCTCGTGGCCTTCCGACACCTTAACTTCAAGCGCAAGTCCGCTCTTTACGCGGTATTCCGCGCCTCCGTCAGCCGGTATCCTTACCGCCAATGCCTCGGCACTTTTCTCAGCCTTCTCAGGCTTCCCTACGGTTATAACGTAGCTTCCGAACGCACCGACGCAGTAGACGTCCTTTCCGAGCTCAAGCGTACCGCTTCTGCCTTTAAGAAATCCTGCGGTCCTTTCAACCATGTCGGTGCTGACCGAAACGCAGTCTTTGAAAGGCATCACGCCGTCCCTTCCGGCAAGCGAAATCGCCTTCCTTATGACCCTTGACCTGAGCGACGGATGCATGGGGTTTAAAACCTCCGGAAAGAGCTTCACGTCGCCGCCTTTAACCTCAGCGCCCTTTTCAAATGCCCTGTCGGCTTCCTTCGAAATAAAGTCCGAATCGTCCGCCGCAAGCTTTGACAGGGAGAGGAGCCTCTCCGTGATGTCGCAGTCCATTTGCCCGTTTATATAGGGAAAAACGTCAAGCCTTGCCACGTTCCTTTTCCCTATCTTCATAAAGTTCGTTGAGTCGGTCCTGTAGCCGGAGCCGAACTCTCTGCACACCGTCTCGACATCATCTTTTGTGAGATCGAGCAGCGGCCGTATAACGTCGCCGTTTTCGTACTTAATCCCTTCGAGCCCGTCGACCGACGTCCCCCTTACTATATTGAGGAAAACAGTCTCAGCGCGGTCCTCTGCGGTGTGCGCAACGGCTATTCTAACACGCTTACCTTTAACTATCCCAATATTCTCCGCGCATTTTCTGAGCGCCGCGTAGCGAAGGTCGCGTGCAGCCGTCTCAATTGACAGCCTGTTCTCTTCGGCGTACCCCTTGACGTCTCCCCTTTCGGTAAAACAGTCAAGTCCGAGCCTGCCGCCAAGGTCTTTCACAAACTGCTCGTCGCCGTCCGACTCATCGCCCCTTAAGCAGTGGTTGAAGTGGAAAACGCCAAGGTAAAAGCCGCTCCTTTCCTGAGCCAGCCGGTTTAAGAGAAGGAGGAGCGCCGTCGAATCCCTTCCGCCGGACACCGCGGCAAGCACCGCGTCGCCCTCGCCGATCAGCTGCTTCTCTTCCGTGATTGTTTTGAATTTTTCGTATATCTTCAAAAAATCAGCCATAAAAACCTTCCGGCGGGGCATCCTGTCTCAGAGGATTGCCTTGGTGATAACCGTCAGTTGCTCGTGAGGTTCTTGAAGCTCACGTGTTCCTCATCGAAGCGGAGCTTGCAGGTCGTTGTCATACCGTTTCTCTGCTTGCTGATGATAACCTCGGCAACGTGCGGGTAATTGGTTTCTTTGTTGTAGACCTTCTCGCGGTAGAGGAAAAGAACCACGTCGGCATCCTGCTCGATACCTCCGGACTCCCTCAGGTCGCTCATCTTCGGTCTCTTGTCATCGCGCTTGTCGACTTCACGGCTGAGCTGCGAACCGACAATTATCGGAACCTCGAGCTCGCGCGCCATCATCTTAATCTGTCTCGAAATATCCGAAACTTCAACGACGCGGTTTGCCTCTCCGCGCCTTCCTGCGGACGTCATGAGCTGCATGTAGTCGATTATAATAAGCTTGATGTCGTTCTCAAGTTTCATCTTGCGGCACTTGGCCCTGATGCTCTGGATGCTCGCATCGGTCGTGTCGTCAAGGTATATCGGAACGTTTCTTGACTCTGCAACGGCTTCCGCCAATGCGTTCCAGTCGTTTGTCGAGAGCTGCGCCTTCTTGAGCTTTTCACTCTCAACGTCAGCCTGTGCGCTCAGGATACGGGTCGCGAGCTGCTCCTTGGTCATTTCGAGGTTGAATATCGCGACGGGAATCTTTTTCTTGAAGCCGACGTACCTTGCGATGTCGAGCATGAAAGCCGTCTTTCCCATACCCGGTCTTGCGCCGACGACTATCATATCGGCCTTCTTCATGCCCGAGAGCGCCCTGTCAAGGTCGTAGAAGCCTGTCGGAATGCCCGTCATACCGTTCTTGCCGACGTTCTGCTCAAGTTCCATGAAGACGTCCTGGTTTACGTCGGACAGGACCGAATAGCCCTTTGTGTTGGTGCTCTGCGTGACGCGGAGGATCGTGTTTTCGGCAAACTCGATCGTCTCGTCGAGTCCTTTTTCGCCCTTGTAAGCCGCTTCGACAATGCTTCTGCCTGCGGTTATGAGGCGTCTCATTGTCGATTTCTCGGCAATGATCTTTGCGTAGGTGACCGCATTGGCGATAAGGAAAGAGCCGCCGAGAAGACCCGTGAGGTATCCGGCGCCGCCGATCTTGTCAAGGCTTCCCATGCGCTCGAGTTTTTCCATGACCGTGAAAAGGTCAATCTTCACGCCCTCGTTGAAAAGCGTGAGGCACGCCTCGTAGACCTGTTTATTGCTCTCGCTGTAAAAATCCTGTACCGTGACCTCGTCAATGACGTCCGTGATAACGTTGCTGTCTGAAAGCAATGCTCCGAGCAGCGCGTTTTCGGATTCTATACTCTGCGGTATTGTCATATTCACATTGTCGGGCATCCTGTTACCTCCGCCTGATCTCTGCGTCGTTCCTGTTTTATGCTTCGTTTAAGAAACAACGTGCGGCAAGTTTTTTGCGCCTGCCGCCGCACTCTTTGATAATAGCCTGTTCCGCGAAAAAATGCTTAAACCGGGAACTTCTTCAGTCAGCTTCTACGCTCACGTTGATTTTAGCCGAAATTCCTTGATAAAGCTTTATTGCGACCTCTTTTACGCCTGTCGCCTTGATGGGTTCGTCAAGAACTATCTTCTTTTTGTCCACGTCAATGTCGTACTGTGCCTTGATGGCCTCGGCAATGTCTTTCGTAGCGATTGCGCCGAAGAGCTTTCCGTTTTCGCCGGCCTTAGCCTTGACGATGACTTTCTTGCCGTCAATCTTCTCTTTAAAAGCTTTTGCGAAGTCGATTTCGCGCTGCTGCTTATTGGCGGCAGCCTTCTGCTTGTCGCGCATCTGGTTTACATTGGCGGTACTCGCCTCGACCGCTGCGCCCCTCGGAATGAGAAAATTTCTCGCGTATCCGTCGTTAACTTCTACCATCTCGTCTTTTTTTCCGAGATTTTTAACATCCTGTTTAAGTATGACTTTCATTTTATTCCTCCGTTTATCTCCCGCCGGGTCCTGAATAACTGCCCGCGCAGGGAATCAGTTTTGATCTCCGTTCTTAATGCCGTCGTTCCGCAGAATACTAAGCAGAAGCATCTCTGCCTTCTCGGGCGGCGTGTCCTTGAGAAGTCCCGCGGCTGCCGTGAAGTGTCCGCCTCCGTTGATGGCCTGGTTCTCAAGAATGATCTGCACGTTGACCTCGCCAAGGGATCTCGCCTTAATAGCGGTGTCCTCGTCCTGCTTCACGAGCACGAACGAACAGTCGACGCCTGCAATCTCGAGCATCTTGTCGGCAGCTATCGGAGCGAGAGTGTTTGCCTCGCTTCTCGGAAGTTCGCAGCTTGTGATTGCGACGCCCTTGCCGTTGATGGTCATATATTTCATGCCCGAAACGATCGCGTTGATCTTCTTGAAGTCCTCGTAGCTCGGCTGGATGTATTTCCTTACCGCGACGGGGATGACGCCAAGCTGTCTCAGGTATGAGCAGACGTCAAATGTCCTTCTGCCCGTCTTGAAGAACATGTTCTTCGTGTCGACAAGTATTCCGCCGTAGAGTGTCTCGGCTTCAAGCTTCTTCAGTATCTTCTCGCTGGGGAAGATGTACCTCATGAGCTCGACAATGAGTTCGCTTGACGATGAGGCGGCCGTTACGGTGTAGCTTATAACCGCGTTTTCAATCGCGTCAACGCCTCTTCGGTGGTGGTCGATTACGACTATCCTCTCGGACTTCTTGACGACTTCGGGCGACTCGCATTGGCGGGCTGAGAAAGTGTCTACAACAACCGTGAGCGTTCCCTCGTCAAGAACGTTGAGCGCCTCGCTCTCCGAAATGAAAACGTCGTAGTAGTCGCCGCTCTCCATGAGCGTCCTGTACATGACCGAAATCTGCGAATTGGGGCTTCCGAGCACGACGTATGCGGGCTTTCCGAGCGCCGTTGCGATTCTGTACATCGCCAATGCAGCTCCGAGCGCGTCAAGATCTGCCATCGCGTGACCCATTATAAGGACTTTGTTCGACTTTTGAATCTCGCTCTTAAGCTGTCCGGCTCTCACCCTCACCTCGACCATGTCCTCGCGGTCGATGTCAAGTTCGCTGCCGCCGAAGAACAGATTGTCGCGCTTGTCGGTGCCTATCTTTACGATTGCCTGGTCTCCGCCTCTCGAAAGGCTGAGGTTTATGAGCTCCTCAACGTCCGTGATGTGCTCGGGGAGCGTGTCCTCGAAAGCTTTTTTGAACTGCTCGTCGCTGTTTCTGTCCGCAATGAGCATCCTGAACGCCTCATCCGTGAGTTCAAGCCTGTTTGACGAAAGACCTATCGAAAGAGTGACCTGAATCGAGTTTCCGACCGAAATCTTCTTTGCACTCTCAAGGACGACGAACTGCTCCTCTTCAAGCTGCTTCAGACTCTCCTCCGTAACGACGATGAGGTATCTCTCGCGCGCGAGGCCCTTTATGATCGCGTTTTTGCCTTCAATCCACTTGGCGAATATGTCGTTCAGGGCAATGAGGACCTGGTTTGCGACCGTCTCGCCGTTTGCCTGGTAGATTTCCTCGTAGTTGTCGATGAGGATTTCGCCGAGGACAACCTTGTTCGTTCTGTAGAGATATTTGAGCCTCTCAACGGCTGTCACGTCGTAGAAGTAGACGCAGATTGCGATTCCGCCCGCTGCAAGGTCCTCGCTGACGGCAACGTACGACGCGAAATATTTGAACGATCTCCTGCCTACGTCGATGTCGCCGTTGATCACGCTGTTTTTAGTTGAAAGCTTTCCGTCAATCGCCTCCGTGAACACCTTCTGCACGACGGATGACGGTTTTATCTGCAGGCTGTCGCAGACGTCTTTGAAATCAATGTTTGCCCAGATAAGTTTTCCCTCGATTGTCACGATGAAAGTCGGAAGCTGCATCGCGTCAAGGAGCCCCGTGCAGACCGTGCCGGAATCGTCAACGATACCGAGGTTTCCCGCCTCAGTCACTACCTTTCTGCGGCGGAGGACTGTGAGCACGATGTCGAGGATTACCATTGCCCATATAAGAATAACAGTGAGGACAAACGCAAGCGGGTTGTTCAGCCTCAGAAAAGCAACCGCCGCGGCCACCGCGAATATCAGCGACATCACGACGTTAATCCATATCAAATTCATCCTATAAAGGAATTTGTACACAAGAGAAGTTTTTTTCTTCATAGATTTACCGAACCCTCCGCATATGGATAATCAAAGTAATTTTACCACAAAGCCGTTTTTTCTTAAAGCAAATTTTTGCCCGAAAAGGCCCATTCGAAGGCATTGGCGTATATTTTTATATTATTTTTAGGTCGCGGCGCGATCTCCCCTCCGTAAACAGGCTTGAATGTGAGCCTTTTGATGCGGAAGGGAGGCATTGGCGGCATCCTGTTCTGCTTTAAAACCGCGGCGGAATCTGATATACTGAGAGGGATATGATTACACATCGGCGAACCAAACACGCCAATGCGGGAAAGGACGGTATCATGTCGGAAAATCAGACAAACGAAGAGTTCGTTTTGAAAACAGTCAACCTTTCCAAAAAGTACAAGGACACCTATGCGGTCCGCGGCGTCAACATGACGATCAGGAAAGGCGATATATACGGATTTGTCGGCGAAAACGGAGCCGGCAAGACGACCGTCATCAGGCTCATCACGGGTCTGGCAGCCCCCACCGAGGGAACGTTTCAGCTTTTCGGCAAGGAGCGGTTTGAGGCTTCGCAGATGAAGCGCGTTGCCGGCATCGTTGAGAACGTGTCGCTGAACAGGTCCATGACAGCGGTCGAAAACCTTAAGTACCAGTGCTACATCTGCGGCATCACCAAGACAAAAGAGGAGCTTGAGAGCGTGCTCGCGGACGTCGGGCTTCCTTTGAGTCACATTGGCAATAAGACGGTGAAAAACTTCTCGCTCGGAATGAGGCAGCGCCTCGGAATCGCTTCGGTCATCATCCAGGACCCGGAGTTCGTTCTGCTCGACGAGCCCATGAACGGTCTCGACCCCCAGGGCTTTGTGGACATGCGAAACACGATCGTAAGGCTCAACAAGAAAGGCATCACGTTCCTGATCTCCAGCCACATTCTTTCCGAGCTCGACAAGGTCTGCAACAGGATAGGCCTCATTTCAAAAGGCGTTCTCCTTGACGAGGTTTCGGTCGAAACACTGCACTCAAAATCAAGCGCCAAGACGCTCATCGGCTTTGACTCGCCCGCTGAAGCTGCGGCCGCTCAGCAGAAGTTTTACGCAAACGGCAGCGTCGGTTCGAGCGTTCTCGAGGGCTGCAACGTCACGGTCTACGGCAACGCGGACATCAACGAAATCATGGCCTTCCTCGTCTCCGAAAACATCAGAATCTCTTCCATAAACCTGAAAGAGAAGACCGTCGAAGACTACTACGTCGAGAAAGTGAGGGGTCAGAATGGGTAATTTGTTAAAGGCGGACTTTTTCCGCATTTTTAGAAGCAAAATGTTCATGATCGTCTGCATCCTTTCGGGCGCTTTTCCGTTCCTCACGGCGGGACTTTACTTCCTCGTTTCAAAGATCATGAAAACCGCAGCCATGATGCCGGGCATGGGCAGTCAGATGTTTACTGCGCGCATGGTCGTGAGCGATTCGTTCGTTCTTTCGAGCAACATGGGGCTTCTGCTCCCGATCTTCATCACCGTATTCATCTGCGCGGACGTTTCAAACGGCACGCTCCGGAACAAGATAATTGCCGGCAGAAGCAGGACGTCAATCTACTTCTCGCACCTCATCTCGTCATCCGTCATCAGCGCGGTCCTGATACTGCTTGAAGTGCTCCTGTTCCTCGGCGTTTCGTGCCTGATTTTCGGCTACGGCGTGCCCTTTGACGCCAATGAACTTCTCCGCCTCGTGTTCTTCTTCGTCACGGGAGTCATGACGTTCGTTTTCTCGGCCGCCATCTCAACGGCGCTCTCGCTCATGATGAAACACACGGCGCCTGCCGTCATAATCACGGTTGTCGCGGGCATGGGAATCAGCCTCATCAGTTCCGTCGTTCACTACGCCGACCAGACTCTTTCGAACAGGTGGTTCTGCCTCATTCCCACGTACACAAACTCGGTGTTCCTAAACTACGGTAAATTTGACGCCGCATCCTTCCTTATCGGATTACTGTCGTACCTGATTTTCGGTGCCGCGATCACCGTTCTCGGACTTTTCAGGTTCAAGAAAGCCGATTTGAAGTAAAACTTACGCTTAGAATAAAGCGCTTCACGCCTGCCGTTTCGGAGCAAACGGCAGGCGGCTTTTTTTTGTCAAACCGTTTTGCATTGGCGGTGTCCTGCCCCTCAAAATGCAGAAATATTGCATATATTTTTTTGTATGCTATAATATGGAAAATTTTTTTATGGAGTGTGCTTATATGGAGCGTAAAATGAAAAAAAGATTTTTTTTATTTTTCTCTGTGATATTAGCCATTTGCACGGTGTTCACGTCCCTCAGCGTGTCTGCGGTCTCGTACCTGATTGACAAAACCGAGGAAGTCGTGGATATCGACGTATCCGGCGCAGAGGCTCTTTGCCAGACCGACGACGGGTATGTCTGGATTGCCCAGTACTCGGGGCTGACCAGGTATGACTCGAAGGAGTTCGTTTCATATAAAAGTTTTGAGGAAAACGGGGTCTCGTACGACATAATCAACGTAAGGAGCCTTACCCAGAAGGACAACATACTCTACGTGATGACGTACAACAACTTTTTCCGCTACACCGACCACACTTTTTCGAGAATTGATCTCGGATTTGATGCTGTCAAGACGTCTCTTGCCAAGGAAAACCTTACGATCGAGCTTTTCGATCTCGAATATGACAAAACCAACGACATCATCTACATCTGCTCCAACGTCGGTCTCTTCACGTACGACGTAAAGAAAGGCACGGCAGGCTTTATTGAGGAAACAAAGGGCAAAACCGTCAACGGAGCCGTTGCAGATCCCGCAAGGAACAGGTTCTTCTACCAGCTCGGCGACGGTATCTACAACAGCGAACACGCCAAGGTCATAGACAACTCGCTCATTCTCGAGACCTATATTTACGGCGACACGATGTACGCGTGCACAACGACGGGTCTTATCGGCTACGACCTTGCCGCCAATGCGCTCTCCTCCGTCCAGTACCCCATGATCACGGACCAGGTCAACTGCGTGATGTATTCCGAACACGACAACGTCCTCTTCGCGGGCTGCGAAAAGGAAGGCGTCTACTGCATCTACAGCGACGGCGACTACTCCCTGATGGACAACCTCGAAAACAAGACGCAGATTGTCGATCTCATGATAGACTACGAAGGGAACCTCTGGGTCGCGAGCCACAACGTCTCGTCATCCGGCGTCTCCCTCATCACAAAGAACGCCCTTCTGGACCTCCTCTACGACGACGTCCTCTGGGCTTCAGACAAATACGCAAACAAGAGCAAGACGGTCTACGCGCTCGAGCGCCGCGACGGCATCCTCTACATCTGCCTCGGCAAGACCGGCCTTGTATTTTTCGACATAAACAGCAACAAGATAGTCCCCGCCGACGGCTCCGACAACCCCGTAATGCTCAAGGTTCAGGAGTATTTTGCGGCAAAAGGCGTTGCCGAAGAAAGCGTCCCCTACGATTTCAGGGACGTCGAGTACTTCAACGGCAAGCTGTATTTTGCGGACTATGGCCTCGGAATCATCGAGTACGACCCTGTCACCAAGGAGTCGGTGATATACGACAATGATTTCCTTGGCGATACCGCCAATATCACAAGCTTAAAAGAGGACAAGGAGGAGACCTACCAGGCTGGGGACCTTGCCAACATCCGCTGTCTCAGGGCATTTGACGGTTTTCTCGTTGCCGGCTACCAGTCGGGCGGCGTTTTCAAGTTCGACGGAAATAAGATTTCGGTCTACCACACCGACAAGAGCACAATTTACATCAGCAAGACCGATGACGGCAGGATTGCCTTCAACCACACCGCGGGCATCTTCACGATAAGCGACGATTTCACGAAAACGGAGGAGATTTCGACCGAGAAGCAGGTCAGCGGAAACAGGCTCAAGTTCCTCGTTGACGGCGACAAGGTCTACTACAACCTCAACGGGCGCTTCTTCTGCAGAGAAACCGTTGGCGGTGAGGTCGTAAACAGAGAGATCACGGTCCCCTACGTCAAGGGTTCCATTGTCGAAATCGCCAAGGTCAAAGCCAGGGACGGCAGCGGCAACACAGTCTGCAAGTACGTCATCGCCAGCCAGACGCAGGCATACATCACCGATTCGCTCGACGCCTCAAACCTTGACCAGAGCGGCAGGCTCATCGACTACGAGCTCTACGATGCCACCAACGGTCTCAGACCGATTCAGGCCAACACTTCAGGCTACTACGACGAGGAGCTCTACAGGTACTACTTCCAGACCACAGACGGTATTTTTGTCTACGATTTCGCAAGTTCGAAGGATAAGGACATGCCGACAAAGATTGCGGTCAGCTCGATTGACGTTGACGGTGTCTCGCTCAACGGAAGCAAGATCAAGCTCAAAAAAGAGACTTCGCGTATCGCTTTTAACCTTTCAATCCTCGAATTCAAGCCCAACAAGGGCCACACTATATGCTACAAGCTTGACGGCGTCGACAGCGATTACGTGCAGATTGACGACGACAACCTCACCGTCTCGTACACCAACATCGCCGGCGGCACATACACTTTCCACGTTTACGTGCTTGACTCAAACGGCCAGATGAGCAACCGCGTCGACATCGTACTCGTCAAGGAAAAGCAGATTTACGAGCAGGTCTGGTTCTGGATTGTCATTGGCGTCTTCACGCTGCTCCTCATCGGACTCGTCAACTTCCTGATCATCCACCGCAAGGCCAAAAACGCCAGGGCAAGGGAGGCCGAGCTCAAGGGCATCACCATCGAATCGATAGAGGCGATTGCGCGCACGATTGACGCCAAGGACGCCTACACGAACGGCCACTCCATCCGCGTCGGTCATTACTCAAAGATCATCGCCGAAGCCCTCGGCATGCAGGGCGACAGCCTCACCAACCTCTACTACACCGCCCTTCTCCACGACATCGGCAAAATAGGAATCCCTGACGCCATCCTTAACAAACCCGGCAGGCTCACCGACGACGAGTTCGCCATAATGAAGAACCACACCGAAAAGGGCTCGAAGATTCTCAAGGACATCTCGACTATACCGAACATCGTCGAAGGCGCCAAGTCCCACCACGAGAAGTACGGCGGCGGCGGTTACCCCGAAGGCCTCCGGGGTGAAGACATTCCGCTCATTGCCCGCATCATCTGCTGCGCCGACTGCTTCGACGCAATGGCCACAAAGCGTGTCTACAAGGAGCCCTACCCCAAGGAGAAGATCATTGCCGAGTTCGAAAGGTGCAAGGGCATCCAGTTCGACCCCGAAATCGCCGATGTTGTCATCAAGCTCATCAAGGAAGGCAAGCTGAGAGCCGAATAACCAATGTTATACGCATATACAACAATATAAGCCGCAGAACTATCAGCTCCGCGGCTTATATTGTTTATCGTTTCAAATCTTTGCGTTCGTTTACCGCGAAATCCCTCAGGATCAGTCAGCTGTAAACGGAAGCAACGCAACGTGTCTGGCCCTCTTTACGGCGGTGGTCAGCTCTCTCTGGTGCTTTGCGCAGGTTCCGGTCATTCTTCTGGGAAGGATCTTTCCTCTCTCAGTAACAAAGTTTCTGAGCTTCTGGATTTCCTTGTAGTCGATATGCTCGGTCTTGTCGGCGCAGAAACGGCAAACCTTTTTTCTCGGTTTCTTGCTCATCTGGCCCTTACCTTCGAATTTGTCGGCACCTTTACCTTCTTTTTTTGCGTAAGGCATAACAGTTCCTCCTAAATCATTAAAGCCGGTTTGAAATCGGCATTAACAGGCAGTCTCTTCAGAATGGTACAAACTCGTCCTTGTCAAGCGGGAAGAATCCGGCGTCGCCGCTACCTGAGTCCTGCGTGCCGCCAAAGTCGGGAGCAGGGGTTGCGCTGCCGTATGAAGATGATCCTGCAGACGATGCCTTGCTTTCGCAGAATTCCGCATTGTCAACGATAACTTCCGTTACGTAGACCTTTCTGCCGTCCTTGTCCGTGTAGTCACGAACCTGGATTGAACCGATAATAAGTATTCTGTTCCCTTTTGAAAAATACTTGTTGATGAATTCAGCCGTCTGACGCCAAGCCACGCAGTTGATGAAATCCGCCTTTGTGGTACCGTCGGGCTGTTTTCCGGGTCTGTCTACGGCAATGCTGAAGCTGCACTGGGCAACGTTGTTTGTCTGTGTGTACCTAATCTCGGGGTCTCTCGAGAGACGTCCCATAAGAATTACTTTATTCATGCTTTCTCTCCTCTTTTAAACTGTCTATCCAATCTGAATACTGTCTTCAAATATCAAATCTCTTTGCGTTTAGAGTACGCACCGGACCTTATCACTCAGCGTCTTTGTTGATGATCAAGAATCTGAGAATTGCGTCGTTGATCCTGTAAATTCTCTCGAGCTCAGCCGGGAATGTAGGCTCAGCTTTGAAGAGACAGAGATAGTAGCATCCTTCTTTGACATCGTTGATGGGGTATCTGAGGGTTCTCTTGCCGCCCCACTCACCGAAGCTTTCGATCTCGCCGTTCTCTGCAATCAGGCCCTGGAATTTCTCGGCAACAGCAGCCACCGCTTCTTCACCGATTTCAGGGTTGACGATAAACATTGTCTCGTATCTAACCATGAATTTCACCTCCTTTTGGTCTATCGGCCCTCGAACTGTGTCAAGGGCAAGGAACGGGACGTATTATATCAAGTCCGTCCCGTTAAAGCAAGCGTTATTTTTTTCGGTTTTGTGCGTGTTTTTTGCGCATTTTTTACGCATTCACACGCTGCCGCCAATGCGTCACACCGTCTCCGGCTTGTCGTATTCAACGCCGAACGTGTCGCAGGTTGCGGATTCGATCACGACAGGCTCAACCGGCGCGTCGTTTCTGTAGGTAGGGGTTGCGGCGATCTTGTCGACAACCTCAATGCCCTCGGTGACCTTGCCGAATGCGGCGTATTGGCGGTCGAGGAAAGGCGACGTCTTGTGCATGATGAAGAACTGCGAGCCTGCGGAGTTGGGGTTCATGGCGCGCGCCATCGAGATCACACCGCGCTCGTGCTTGAGCGGGTTGGCGATGCCGTTGGCGTCAAACTCGCCCTTGATCATGTAGCCGGGGCCGCCTGTGCCGTTGCCCTTGGGGTCGCCGCCCTGGATCATGAAGCCGCTGATGATTCTGTGGAACGTGAGGCCGTTGTAAAAGCCTTTGTTTACGAGATAAATAAAGTTTTTAACCGTGTTCGGAGCGGTCTCGGGCATGAGCTCGACTTTTATCGTTCCGAAGTCCTTGATGTTTAAAGTTACGACAGGATTCATAATTCTGCTCCTTTATTTGAGTTTGGTGGGTTCGTCGTAGGTGACGCCCTTGGTTTCTACGCGGATTGACTTGATGACAACGTCGGTGAGAGGCTTGTCTTTTGAGTTGGTTTTTACATTGGCGATTTCGTCAACGATCTCGATGCCCTTGATGACCTTGCCGAACGACGCGTAGAGGCCGTTGAGCGAGGGGTAGTTGACGTGCATGATGAAGAACTGGGAGCCTGCGCTGTCCATGTACGGATCAGGATTCACATAGGGGTTGGATCTGCGAGCCATTGAGAGCACGCCGCGCTCGTGTTTGAGGTTGTTTTCAAATCCATTGGCGGTAAACTCGCCTTTAATGGTGTACCCGGGGCCGCCGGAGCCGTTGCCGTTGGGGTCGCCGCCCTGAATCATGAAGTTTTTGATCACGCGGTGGAAAATGAGGCCGTCGTAGAAGCCGCTGTTTGAAAGGCTGATAAAGTTTTTAACGGTCTCGGGCGCAATGTCCGGGTAAAGCTCCGCAATGATCGTTCCGTAACCTTTGATCTTGATGACGGCAATCGGATACGGGCTGTCCATATACGGTGTCAGATCGGTCTCTTCGTCGCTGTCGTCAATGACGTTCTGCGCAGTCTGCCCGCCGCATCCCGGAAACACAGTCATAAGGAGCGCCGCGCAAAGAATCAGAGCCAGTAATTTCAGGGCTTTTTTCATATCAATCTCTTCCTTTTATTTGTTTTCGCTTTTATAGTAATTCATGAGGCAGCCTTTGAGAAGAACCTTGCGCTCGCTGTCGGTGATATCGCCAAGCGAAAGCGTCACATCCTTCTTTTTGCCTTCTTTTCCGTAAATTTCAGCTTTAACCGAAGTCTCTCCGTTTTCGATTGCAGCCTTGATACCCTTCACGAATATCCTGTCGCCTCTCTCGAGACCGCCAATGAAAAGACTCTCGTCATCCGTTATAAACGGAAGCATGCCCCAGTTGAGGAGGTTGCTCCTGTAGCGCTTTGTCGCGTACTGGAGAGCTATGTTGGCGCCGCCTCCGAGCACTCTCTGGCACGATGCGGCCTGCTCTCTCGCGGAGCCGTCGCCCGGTCTCTTTGCGACCACAACGCTCGCAATATCCGTGGACGAGGCGTCTGCGCCTTCGATGCCTTTGAGGGCATTGGCTTTGTCTTCGTTAAGAGCTTTGACGCGCTTTGCCTCGGCAACGTATCCGGGGTCTTTCCTTGAGAGTGCAAACTCGGCAAGCCTCAAGGGGTTGGAACGGTAGGATGACGTCTCGCCGCTCGGGATGAGCTCGTCGGTCGTTGTAACCTCGTCGTCGATCACGGATGCGACCGAGAGGAGAATGTTTTCGGAAAGCGCGGGAATCTCCGGCCAGTCGGTGATGTTGGGCCCGAAGATGAGGCTCGCATTGGCGTCTGCCTTTGCAAAACCGTCGTAAACCCTTGCTTTGTAGCTTGAGTCATCAAACGTGTATTCTGGGATTTTTTCGTCAAAATCGACATCCGCCGCCGACGTGATAACACCGCCGTTTGCGGAAGTTGCCGCGATTGACATTGCGTCCATGAGAGCGACCCATGAGAGCTGACCGTCCTGAGGCCTTGAACCTTCTCTGTTCGGGAAGTTCCTCGTGGTGTGCCTGATTGAGAAGCCGTTGTTCGAAGGCACGTCGCCCGCGCCGAAGCAGGGGCCGCAGAAAGCAGTCTTGACAGCCGCGCCGGAACTGATGAGGTCCGAAATCGAGCCGTTTTTGATGAGCGCCGCGTTGACGGGCTGGCTGGCGGGGTAGACGCTGAGAACGTAGTTACCGAAGCCTGCGGACTTGCCTTTCATAATGTGGGACGCCTTGACGATGTTCTCGTATGTGCCGCCCGAGCAGCCCGCTATGACACCCTGGTCTGCAGTGACTCTGCCGTTTTTAATCTTGCCGAGAAGCGGGAAGTCCTTGACCTTGCCGCCGACAACGTCCTCCGCCCTCTTCTCCGTCTCGCGAAGAAGGTCTGCCGGGTTCTCGATGAAGTCTTTTAAAGTGTAGACGTTTCCGGGGTGGAACGGGAGAGCGATCATAGGCTGCGCCTTGTCAAGGTCGACGATGATGGCCTTGTCGTAATATGCGCCGTTTCCGGGTTCGAGCTTTTTATAATCCTCTTCCCTTCCGTGAATCTTATAGTAGCTTCTGACCTTTTCGTCCGTCATCCAGACAGAGCTGAGGCAGGCGGTCTCAGTCGTCATAACGTCGATACCGTTTCTGTAGTCGACCGAAAGACCCGAAACGCCCGGTCCCGCAAACTCCATGATGCAGTTCTTCACAAAACCCGCCTTAAATACCTTGCCGATGATGGCAAGCGCAATGTCCTGCGGTCCGACGCCGTGTCCGGGCTTTCCCTTAAGGTAAACAAGCACCACGTCTGGTTTTTTAATCTCATATTTTCTTCCGAGAAGCTGCTTAACAAGCTCCGGTCCGCCTTCGCCTACCGCCAATGTACCGAGCGCGCCGTACCTCGTGTGGCTGTCCGATCCTATGATCATCTTTCCGCAGCCGCTCATCTTCTCACGCATATACTGGTGGATGACAGCCTGGTGCGGGGGCACAAAAATACCGCCGTACTTGATCGCCGCCGAAAGACCGAAAACGTGGTCATCCTCGTTGATCGTACCGCCGACCGCGCAGAGGCTGTTGTGGCAGTTCGTGAGCACGTAAGGCACCGGGAACTTCTCAAGCCCGCTGGCCCTTGCCGTCTGGATGATTCCGACGTAGGTGATGTCGTGTGACGCCAATGCATCAAACTTCAGTTTCAGGATACCGCCCTCGTCGCCCTCGTTGTGGGCCTTAAGTATACCGGCGGCAATGGTTTTCGAAGCGGCCGCCTTGGCGTCTTCGCCGGGCAGACCCTTCTCCGCAACGTTTCCGTCAACGTAATAAACTCCGTGTTCGATAAGTTTTATCATCTGAAAATTCCTTCCGTGAACCGAAAATGGGTGAAGCGCCAGTCCGTGAACACGCCAATGACGCCTACGCGGCAAATTATACCACGAAAACCCCGCTTTTGCATTAAAAAAAAGGCCGATTAAGGAATCAGCCTTTAGGTTCAAGGTTCGTCATAAACGAACCGTCATTTGACTTTTTCGTATGCCAGGTCGATATACTTGCCGAATTCCTGTCCCAGCATCCAGACGCTCTCCGAGTCAAAGTGGGCAAGGTCGGGGTTTCCCGCAGGTTCCTTGTCGTAAGTTACGCCGAGCGCGATTGAATCGATAAAGTAGTTGATTGGCGAAGTCTCCGCAAAAGCGGCTTTCTGCGCGTTTATGACCTCATGGAAGTTCCAGTACGACGAAATGCCGCCGTCAATGAACGGTATTCCGCCCCACGGTGCGTACGCCGCAAGCCTTCTGCGAAGCGCCTCGGCAAGTTCCGCAAGGCTCTTTCCGTAGGTCTCAGCCGTGGAGGCAAGACCTGCCTCGTTTTCGCCCTGCATCCAGCAGATTGCGCAGATTTCGGGTGTGTAGCCTTCGCGCTCGAGCACGCCAAAGCACCCTTCACACATCGAAATCGCTTTTTCAAAAAGCACGCCGCCCTCCGCAAACTTCGGCTTCAGGCTCTCGCCGCCCCTTGCGACCTTGATGATGTAGTAAGTCTCGTCGGGGTGAGCGTTTGTCAGGTACTCGGCAATACCCATCTCAAGTCCGAACATAGCCGCCGTGAGCGACTTGCCGAAGCGGACCTTGTCGAAAAGCTTTTCGACGGTGATGGTGGCAAGCTTCTTTTCGTAGTAGTTGGTGGCGTTGTCCTCGCCTGCGTAGTAGACGATGCGGACGTTGTCGTAGCCATTTCTCTTAAGGGCGTTGAACTTTTCCTCGCCGAGGACGTCCTTCATAGGCGCGAACTGTGTTGCGCCGACCGCGTTGGACTGGCCGAGGATCAGGATGATCTTGGCGACGTTTTCCTTGGCGGGCGGATGCGTTGCGTCAGTTTTTTCGTCAGTCGGTGCCGCGGTAGCGGTCTTGTCGCTTCCGGCTGTCGCATTGGCGGTTTCGGAGCCGTTCCCCGTGCCGCAGCCCGCAAGCAGAAGCATCAGCGCGAGCAGCGCAGCGATAACAGTAATAAACCCTCTCTTTTTCATAATTCCTCCAAAAATGTATTCAACAGGCGTGAGACGCGCTCTATTCTTACCAAAGCGCCGTCATGAGAACACGCCAATGTCACTTATTGTAAATCGACTCCCACTTCTCGTTGGCCTCGGTTTCAAGGAGCGTCAGCGTGTTTTCAACGTCGCGTTCGCCGTTGACGTGTTCCGGAACGACGTTCTGCATGTACTTTCTGACAATCTCCGCAACCTCCGGCGGTATCACGCACTCAACAAAAGCATACGTGTCAGCCTCGGGGAACGAGATGAAAGCGTTGTAGTTCTTGCCGTAGTCGGGGTCGTCGCTCCTGTCCGCAAAAGGAACACGCCAATAAGAACTGTTGTACGCAAGGCTCTTGATGTTCGGAACTGCGCCGCCGTCCTGGCCGTGGTAAGCCCTCTGTCCGTCCTCAGTGAGTATTGTCAGCGCAAGCGCCGCAGCCGCATCGGGGTTCTTGGTTCCGTTGTAAACAGCAAACCCGCTGCAGCCCGTGCCCACCTTGTGAGTCGGGAGAGCCGGAACCGCCACAACATCCCAGTCAATGCCCGCCTGAACGTAGGACTGTCCGATTGAGACCATGTTGTCGTGTTCGCCCGCCCTGAAGCAGACCTGGTTCATGTCGTTGTAATCAAGGAAGTTTTCCTGCGAAATGGTCTTCTTTACAGACTTTGTCGCGACCGTCGACTGCGAAACAGCCGAGTATTTGCAGACGTTCATCGCCACGAAATCGCACATCTCGCGAACGCCTCTCAGCACCCTGTCGTCCGAGACGAACGAAACCTTCTTGTTCTCGGTGTCGTACCATTTCCCGCCGAAGCCCTCAAGGAAAGGAATGTACTCAGCCGAATAACCGAGCCTGAGCGTGCATCCGACGTACTTTTTGCCCGTTGTCTCGTCCATGAACGTGAGCTGCCGGCAATAATCCTTAAACGTGTCCCAGTCCCACGTTCCTGCCTCCTGAAGAACCGCGGGGTCCTCAAGATTGGCGGCTTTTATCATGTCCTTGTTGTAGTAGTAAATGATGTGGTTGTAGTTGCACGTCGCCATGTAGAGCTTTCCGTTGACGGTGCCCATGTCGACCATCGCCGAAAAAATATTAGAAAGGTCAACGCCGTAGGCCTCAACGTAATAGTCAAGAGGCATCAGCGCCCTCTGTGTCTGGGCATAGTTGTAAACATCCGACTCGAAAAGGAAAAACACGTCTCCGACCGACCTTGACGCGATTTCGGCCTGAATCTGTGATCTGTCGCGCGACGAAAGCATCGCCTGGACCGTGACGTCCGGATATTTCTGCTGGAACTCCCTCACGTAGTCGTTGACGGCCTTTGTGAGCTGTTCGGTGCCCGCAATATAATAGTTCAGTTTGATCTTTCCGCCCGGCTTCGGCACATACGCATCCGGCAGCGTTCCGTCAAGTCTCACGTACGGGCTGCACGAAACTGCAAGGCAAATGAGCACTATCGCCAATGCAAACGCCAATGCGGTCTTCGCTTTTGTCTTCAGAGAATCCATCTTTGAAACCACCTTTGTAAACAATTAACGGCAATAAGCCTTCTTCTTATTTCACCAGCTATTTTACATTTTTAAAAAACTGTTTTCAACACTTTCCGCTCCCCGCCCCGCCTGGTTTTCAAAAAAGCACTTGACACCCCGAACTCGCCAATGTATAATGACACTCGCCGAAAAAAATACCCCTTGGGAGCGTAGCTCAGCTTTGGTTAGAGCGTCCGGTTGACATCCGGGAGGTCGTAGGTTCAAGTCCTATCGTTCCCACCATGAAAAAAGCGTCTTTTGTCTGTAAGGACATAAGGCGTTTTTTTGTGTCATTTTGGCGTTAATGGATTGAAAAATTCACATTTTTTGAATATAATGTAAAAGAAAAGAGATCGACAAACCGGGATTTGTGAAGGTGAACTACTATGGAGATTGAAGTTTTATGCTTTAGAGAGTGTGATATAGATACCGTATTTGAAATACAACGGACAGCATATAAGCCATTGTATGAAAAGTACCACGATGACAGTTCAAATCCATATATGGAGACGAAAGAGACTGTTTTTCGCAAATATACGAGAGAAGGTACAACCGGTTATCTTTTTATCCTTGACGGAACAACTGTCGGTGCGGTCAGGATCAATATTGATGATGTAAATAAAAGCGGACGGGTTTCTGCCCTGTGTGTTCTGCCGCAATACCAAGGCAAGGGAATTGCACAAAAGGCATTACTGGAAATTGAACGATTGCATCCCAATGTTGAAAGATGGTTTCTGGACACTATACTGGAAGAGGAGGGTAATTGTCATTTGTATGAGAAACTCGGTTATAAAAAAACCGGAAAAATAGAAATAATCAATGAAAAAATGACTCTGGTCTTTTATGAAAAGAAATAGACAACTTTTGGTTTGTCGAAATAAAATGATCCCGACAAATCGGGATTTTTGGAGGTGTTCTTTATGAAAAAATTGTTCATTTTCGTGTTGGCATTCATCTTCGCCGCATTACCTCTTGCCAGCTGCAAAAAGCAAGAACCGATGCTTACGGCTGATATGGATATCATGTATATCTATGTGACGGCTTATGGCGACGATTGGATTTACGGCAATGACACAAAGATTGTCTGCGGCAAGAATCACGGATATAATAAATACAATACCGTTAAGGTCGAGTATTACAAAACAGATCTTGCAGAAGAGCACGGAACGTTAACCGTAAATCAGTTTGGTGATTCGCATGAATACGCTTATGAAAAGGTCATCAAAAGGGTCGTCTTCTCTCGTCTTGCTAAACCGGAAGCGGGTGAACCAGTTTTTGATAAGCCAGTCATATACCTGTATCCCGAAAAAACAACCGAGGTTTTCGTTAAACTTGAATTTGACGGATACTTCACAAAGACGATACCATCTTACTGCGACGGCTGGCGTGTAACCGCCTTTCCCGACGGTCAGCTTATTGCCGAAGACGGGGAACAATATCCGTATCTGTTTTGGGAGGGCGTTCCGAATATCGAATTATCGATTACCGAGGGATTCTGCGTTGCAGGAAGTCAAACCCGTGAATTTCTGGAAAAGATACTTCCGGAAATCGGTCTTACGGAGAACGAATATACCGAGTTTATCAACTATTGGCTCCCGCATATGGAGAACAACGAATACAATCTCATTCAGTTCCTCGGCAAAGAATATACCGATGCTGCAAAACTCGAAGTTTCGCCTATGCCGGATTCCATCCTTCGTGTGTTCATGGTATACCGTTCCTCTGATGAATACGTTCAGTTGACGGAGCAAGCTTTTATGCCATTTGTCCGTGAAGGATTTACCGTCGTGGAATGGGGCGGCACCTGTCTCGATTGAGAAAAGGGACACGATACGACAAATCCCGGTTTGCCGGAATAAAGGCGCATCTGTTCTGCACGTTTGCAAATGACATCTTGCATCTAAACTGATCGTCACGCTCAACAGATGCCCCGCCTGCAGATCACCTGCAGACGGGGTCGTTTTTTACTCGCAATATAACTCGCAATATACAAAAACGCCGCGGATATGATCACCGCGGCGTTTTCCGATTCATTCAAGTTGAGACAATGATATCAAGAACAGATAGCCTTCTGCCTTTTATTCGGCAGGCTCTTCAGTAGGCTCCGGAGGGATCGTAACAGGATCCCTCGTGACTTCGATGCGTACGTCGTCAAAGCGTGCTTCGCCGTCAGAGCCCCAAAGTCTTATGGCGACATTGTAGCCTGCGGTAAATTCGGGAACGAAGACGTACTCGAAATATGTCCAGTCAGCTGTCTCCTCTGCAGCGCAGATTTTTGCTTCGGTATTATCAACTCCGATGTGAGCACAGGAAGGAGTTGTGACTCCGTCCGTCTTGATCCAGGCTGAAAGTTTGTAAGGAACATATGCTTCGAGCTGAACAGACTGTTCGCGTCTTGCGAGAGTTTCTTCAGAGTGAATGAAGCAGAGGCTTCCCGAACCGTCATCCGTATGCGACGCTTCCATATCTACGCCGAGATAGTCGCCTTCGCCCCAGCCAAGATCCCAGCCAACTTCCATTTCTTCTTTGAAGTCGCCGTTTTCGATGAGGTTGACTCCGAGCCTCGGATCATCTTCTGCGATTACCTGAACTTCAGGCTTCGGTGTCTCTACCGGCGGAGGAGGCGTGCCGACAAGGTCAGCAGTGGGAACCTTGCCTACGTAAACATCATCGTAATAAACGATTCCTATGCCGCCCCAGATACGGAGTTCGAGTCTGTACTCGCCGTCCGTTTCGGGTGTGAATGTTCCTTCAGAGAATGTCCACGGAATATCTCCCGAAGGCTGTGTCGATGCGGGAACAAACAGATGGAATCCGCTGGCATCACCGAACGAAGCCTGGATACAACCTTTCGTGTTGATTCCCTTTGTACATACCCAATAAGAAACGTAATAAGTTTCACCGCCTTCGAGCGTTACACTCGTTGCAGTGTGCTGGTTGACACCGCCGGCGTCACACTCCATGAGAAGAGCGCCGGAACCGTCATCTGTATGTGAGAGCGAGAAGTCAACTTCCTGAGCGATACCTGCTTGCCATCCTGAAGGCCAGCCGTAGCTGAGGTCTTCATAGAAGCAAGGATCCTCCAAAAGGTTGTTGCCCTGCCACGGATCCGGATGAGGTGTCGCTGTCGGTTTCGCCGTAGGTGTGGGCGTAGGTTCAGCCGTAGGTCCCTCTTCAGTAGGAGCGTCCGTCGGCTTGGGAGCGTCCGTTACAACAGGAGCTTCGGTGGGTTTCGTATCTTCGCCGCCCGTTTTACAAGCCGCGAATGCGAGACATACAACTGCCATTGCCAGAACAAGTAAAATTGCAAATTTTGTTTTTCTCATTTTTTTCTCCTTTCGCTATTGTCTCAAACTTATTTATCTCAAAATGTTATTGAAACCTTCTTTTTTTGTCCGTTTTACTGAAAGATCATATCAAAGCACGATAAAACCGACTTTTTCGTATACGTCTTTCAGCATCGGCTCCGCTATCGCCGCAGCATTTTCGGCACCGTTTTTAAGGACTGATTCAAGATATCGTCTGTCCTTCATATATTCCTCATAGCGTGCCTTTACGGGTGCAAGTTCGTCTCTGACGCACTCTCCGACTGCGATCTTGAAATCGCCGTATCTGCTGCCCGCGAATTCTTTCTCCGCCTCGGCGACCGTGATACCTTTTACCGCCGCATATATGCTGAGCAGGTTGCTGATGCCCGGTTTGTTTTCCGGATCGTATCTGACCTCCGCTTCGGAATCTGTGACTGCCTTCTTGAATTTCTTCATGATCACGTCCGGATCTTCAGTGATAAGCACGAAATTGTTGATATTGTCGTCTGATTTCGACATCTTCTTTTCCGGATTCTGAAGGCTCATGATCTTGGCGCCGCTTTTACCTATGTAAGGTTCAGGGACTTTGAAAGTGGGCCCGTAGATCGCGTTGAAACGCTCGGCGATCGTTCTGGAAAGTTCCAGGTGCTGCTTCTGGTCCTGCCCTATAGGGACCATGTCCGTGTTGTAAAGTAAAATGTCCGCAGCCATAAGTACCGGATATGTATAAAGACCCGCGTTTATATTTTCGGCGTGTTTCGCGGATTTGTCCTTGAACTGCGTCATCCTGTTGAGTTCTCCGATATATGTATAGCATCCGAGGACCCATGAGAGCTGTGCATGTCCCGGAACTTGAGACTGGATAAAAAGAGTCGCTTTTTTCGGATCCAGTCCGCACGCGAGATAAAGCGACAGAAGCGCGAACGAGTGATTTCTGAGTTCTTCCGGATCCTGTCTTACTGTTATCGAATGCTGGTCGACCACGCAGTATATCGCGTCGTATTCGTCCTGAAACTGCGGAAAATTTTTAAGCGCTCCGAGATAGTTGCCTATCGTCAGATTCCCCGAAGGCTGAATGCCGCTGAATATTCTTTTCTTTGCATTTTTTTCCATCTTGTTATCTGTGTCCTTTTTTTGCTGATATGCTTAAGTTTCTTGTGTTTTTCGTGGTCCGTCCTTCACCTGAACTGTCTCGTAAAAACGATCCCCTTCTCCGGGTCCATTCCCTCGATCACCGCGAGAGATTCTACTCTGTATCCGCGCTCTCTGATCTTCCTGCCTCCGTCCTGATATGCCTTCTCGATCGCTATTCCGCATCCTACGACTTCGGCTCCGGCCTGGTTGCAGAGATCTATAAGTCCCGAAAGCGCAGCCCCGACAGCCAGAAAATCATCTATTATGAGCACTTTGTCATCGCTCGTCAGATATTCCTTCGAAAGCACCACATTATTCATATTCCCGTGAGTGTATGAAAACACCTGTGTGGAATAAACGTCATCTGATATATTCGAGGTCGCTGATTTCTTTGCGAAAACAACGGGCACTTTGAAATGTCTCGCCGTCATACATGCGATACCTATGCCCGACGCTTCGATGGTAAGTATCTTCGTGACGCGGCTTTTTTTGTACAGTCTCTTGAACTCTCTGCCCATTTTGTCAAGCAGTTTTATGTCCATCCTGTGATTCAGGAACCCGTCGACCTTCAAAACGTCGCCCGGTTTTACTTTGCCCTCTTTGAGGATCTTTTCTTCAAGAAGTTTCATATTAATTGACTCCGGTAAAAGATTACTGCACTTCACAGTTATTTATCATTTTAGCAAGCACAATGTAAAAAATCAATACGCTAAGGTCAAAAAAAGACATCCCGGTATCGATCCGGGATGTCCTTTGAAAAGTGTGATCACTGTTTTAGATGATCTGTCCGCATTTTACTCTACAGGAGGAACGTAGTCCTGCGTTACTTCAACGCGGATATCGTCGACATATGTCACGTTCTCGTTCCAGACTATCTGCAGAAGCAGCGTGTATTTCGCCGAGAATTTCGGAACGAAGAAGAACTCGTGATATGTCCAGTCTGTACCTGTATCACCGAAGTAATACTGCAAGTCGGTGCCCTTCACGGAAAGCCAGAAGCGGTCTTTGGCGACTTCCTTGTCTGTCTTCGCCCAGAATGATACTTTGTACGGAACATACGCTTCGACCTGTATCATACTCTCGCGAAGTCCGTTACTCGTCTCTTCATCATATCCTTCGAAGCAGATCGAACCTGATCCGTCATCAGTATGAGAAACGTCCTTGGCATAGCTTATTACCATAAACTCATTGTGCCATTCTGTAGCCCAGCCAACATCGATATCATCTTTAAAGTCGCCGTTCTTAACGAGGTTGACTCCGAGTCTCGGATCGTCATCGGCTATAACCGCAAGCTCAGGCTCCGGAGTTGGTTCGGGCGGAGGCGGTGTAGCGCCGTAGATCTCTGTATATGACTTTTTGCCAAGGTATACGTCATCGAAATACGCAATGCCGGAACCTTCCCAAATTCTTATAGCAAACTTCTGCATTCCCGACTCTTCGGGTACAAATGAACCCTCGACGAATGTCCAGTCCACTGTTCCCGACGGAGGCAGATAATCCGGCAGAGACGCAAAGTAGGAAGGATATATAACGACCTGAGCAGCCTTCATAGAGCTTATATCTTCGGTCTTGAACCAGTAAGAATAGTAGTAAGTCTCTCCTGCTTCAAAATCGACCAGTGTCGCAACTTCCTGGTGGATCGCCGTTTCAGAATTCTCGAGCACGAGGCATCCGGAACCGTCATTTGTATGAGACTGAGTATAATCTGTTTCCTGTCTTACGCTTGCCGCCCAGAGTGAATCCCAACCGACCGGAACATCGTCATAGAATTTACCGTCCATCAACAGATTGAACTCATCGCCCGGATCGGGTTCGGGAGTAGCTGTGGGTTCTGGTGTCGCTGTCGGTACAGGTGTGGGTTCTGGTGTCGCAGTCGGATCTGAAGGCGCGTCTGTATTCTTTGGGGCGTCTGTTACCTTCGGTGCGTCATCGGGCTTTTCCGTCGGATCTCCCGTCGCAGGCGTTTTATTGCATGCGGCAAACAGCACGCACGTTACCACGAGCGTCAGAATAAGCAGAAATGGTAAAATTTTCTTCATCGTAATTCTCCTTTACTGTTAAAATTATCGACCTTTCTAGTCTCGTATTAAGTTTAATTATACCTCTGGGTTTACGGAATGTCAACATTTTTTTTACAAATGATCTTCTTTTCAGTCTTTTTCCTTTACGACATGAGACGATCCCCGGAAGCGCGGCTTCCGGG
>DBWH01000060.1 GCA_002308595.1 Mageeibacillus sp. UBA1243
GCCGCTCTCTCGCTGAGATTTGACACTTCAAGAGTCAACGGCGGCGCTCCGATTCTCGAAGGCGTACACACCTACAAACTCGTTGTCAAATACTCAGACGACACTTACGAGGTTCTCCACAGCGCAACTTACAGCAACAACGACGATCTCGTAGCTGAGTGGGTTTCCAACAACCCGAGCAGCCAGAACACCGTAGGTCTCTGGCTCAACACAGCCGAGTCCACAGCTTACGCTGCATTCACGGCCAACTCCGCGTTTGACGCGATTAAGATTCCTGTAGCTTGGAGTTCAGTACCGGCTCAGTCCAAGGCTGCAACGTTCGAGTTCTCGATTTACAAGTTCTCATACAACATTGAGAATTCCGTAAAGGGCACTCCTCTTGCAACGATCACAAGAACTCCTGCAGGCGATGAAGCAAGCGGATACTCGCTCGAATTCAACGAACTCCCGGCAGGTGAATATGTAATCGGCGTTAAGATCGTTTCACTCGATGCTGAAGCTTATACAGTTCTTCCTGTAAACGGCGATGCAACTAAGGCAGTTTACAGCCTCAACAAGGCTTTCAATGCAGAGTCATTCAACTTCGCAGTCAGAACGCTCTACCCCGAAGAATTCTTCGGCAATCTCCCTGTTGAGACGGAAGCTCCTCTCTACACATGCATCGGTGGATCATTCGACTCCTTCTACGTTGACGGCGTGCTCAACTTCGGTCAGGGCGACGGACTTGCTTCGTCTAAACTTGACGCAGTTAACAGAACAGTTGAAAGTCCTGTAGAGACATTCGTCATCCGCGGCTGGATCGGATTTGAAGAAGCTATCGAAGCGTTCGGATACAAGATCGGCGACGCTGATCCTGTTTACGACGCAAGCTTCCTCAAACCCGCAGAAGAAGCTGTTCAGAACGCAGGCGGAAAGAATGCAAAGAGATTTGAGATTTCAGTTCCTGTATCTGATGTTACCGAGACATCAGCGATAGTCGCTGTTGTCAAACTCGCCAACGGTGAAGTTGTCGTTCTCGACGGCAGCGCAGCTGCAGCAGGTGTTGACGTGCTCATCAACACATCATTCACCTACTCCATCAAGGCTGAGGTTCCTGAGGGATCTGTACTCGTTGATCCTGAAACTGTTGAGATTAAACCCGGTGAAGACGTTGTCATCAATGTTCCCACCGGCGAAGGCAGCGATGATGTTGACGGTGTCGTTCTCGACGGCCAGACAGTAGGACAGATCATTGCAAACGGCGAAGAATCAAGTGTTGCAATTAACCTCCCCGATTCAACAATCGTTCTCGACGGCACATCTATGGGAGCAATTGCACAGCAGAGCTCTTCTGCAGATGCTCCTCTTGCAATCTCTGTAAAGGGCGTTGATCAGCAGGACCTCACACCCGCTCAGCAGCAGGCTGCAGAAGGAACAGAAGGAGCCAAGATCTTCAAGTTTGAAGCAACTATCGGCAGCACAACAGTTTCTTCATTCGGCAGCGGAAAAGCAACTGTTACCGTTCCGTTCGCAATTCCTGACGGAATCGATTCACCTGAGGTTAGAGTTACTATCATCGGTGAAGACGGAAGCACGGAAGAAGTTCCTGCCACCTACGAGAATGGACAGCTTTCATTCGACGCAACACGTTCCGCAACATTTATGGCTTACGTTGTTTCGAACCCGATCGTTCCTCCGACGGCTGACACAGGCGTATTCGCAACAGTTGTTGTTATCGTAATGCTCGGCGCTCTCGTTGCAGTTCTTGCAATCAGACGCAAAGAGTCAGAATAATAACTGAGTAGTTTCAAGGGGAAGCCGGTCCCAAACCGGCCGGCTTTCCTGAGACAAAGTAATTCCAAAAAGTCCCCGCGCAAGCGGGGATTTTTTTGTTGGGAGTTAGGGCTTAAGTTACAAGCCGTTTGGGGAGTAGAACGCATTGGCGGCAGTGAGGAGGAAACCGCAAAATCTTCCGAAATATAGCTGATTTTTAAAAGATGCAATTGCTTTAGACTGCAGCCATGTAACAAAAACACTATTGACCGAGAGCGTTTTTTGTGCTATAAAACTAAGGTTAGGGAGGGATGAACAATTGCAGAAAATCAGAGTTCTGTTCCCGTATGTTGAAGCCGGTTATGGGCACATAATGCCCATGAAATCAATACTGGATTCATTTACTAAAAAGTATGGCGACAAAGTTGAAATTGTCTCGGTTCGTTTTTATGCCGACTCAGGAGATTCTCATCTTGTTAAATACGAGCAAATGATTTCAAGACAGGTCAGACTGTACAACAAAGTTCCATTCATCGGACATTTGGGCACATTTGCCGATGAGTTTTTCGGAGCTTATCTCTCGTCATTCGGCGCTTTACGCATCATCACGCCTTTCGCTTACAGCCACGGCGTTAAGCATATGAGAGAGCTTGCCCCTGACGTTGTCATCAGTACACACTGGGCTACAAACTACTACGCAAAACATCTCAAGAAAGACGAGATGCCTCTGACTATCATGTATTGCCCCGACGCGCAGCTTAACAAGCTGTTTGAGTATCCGAGCGACCTAAACCTTATCAGTGCGCCCTACGGGTATCTGCGCGCCCTTCGCAAGAGAAAATACAACATGGACAACATGAAGATGGTGCCCTTCTTTATCCGCAACGAGGCTTTCAGCGTCAGCACCGACAAAAAAGCGCTGAGGGAGAAGCTCGGCCTGCCCGTTGACAAGCTGACGATAGTTCTTGCCGAGGGCGGCTACGGTATCGGAAAGATTGAGCCCATCACAAAGCTTCTTATAAAAGAGCACATTCCGCTCACGGTCATCTCGATCTGCGGCACTAACAAGAAGCTTCACGAAAAGATGCTTGGCTTTGAATGCACCGACGAGGTCACGTTCAAGCCAATGGGATTTGCCGACAACATCCTCGAGCTTGAGGCTGCGTCGGATATATTCTGCGGGAAAGCCGGCAATATCCTTGGCGAGTCCACGTTCTTCGGCAACCCTTCAATCGTTACGCACTGCGCGAACATGATTGAGCACAACATATGCGACCACTACATGAACACGGTCGGGTGCACCATCAAGGAGTACTCCCCGAAGAAGGTTGTGAAGATTGTCAAAAACTTCGTGAACAATCCGGAGCTGCTTGAGCCCTACAGGAAGAGAGCGCTTGCATATCACGAGAATTTCGGGTCCGAAGCGGCCGCCGACGTGATCTTTGAAAAGATTGCCGAGGTCTATCCGGATCTTAAGAAATAAGCTTGGCGGCAGGCTTACAGATTTTACTAAGGAATAAATTAAGGTAAACGACATCATGGATTATTATCAGATAGTTAAACTCTTGACAGACATTCCGATATGGATTCTGAGCGCTGTAATGATTTACTTTGGCGTGTTCGGATTTGTGGGACTGTTTTTCAGGAAAAGGTACAAAAAGACAGATAAGATCAACAGGTTCGGCATGATCATACCCGCAAGGAACGAGGAGAAGGTTGTTGCCGGGCTCATCGAGAGCATCAAGAAGAACAACTACCCTCAGGATATGATCGAGATTTTCGTCATCGCTCACAACTGCACGGACAGGACAGCCGAGATTGCGCGCGAGCACGGGGCAACGGTATACGAGTACAACAACCCCGACGAGTGCACGATGGGTTATGCGTTCAGGTATCTCTTCAAGTGCATCGAGAAGGACTACGGAACCCAGAATTTCGACGGTTTCTTCCTTTTCAACGCCGACAACATTCTTGATATCGACTACATCTCCAAGATGAACGACGCGTTTGAGCACTACGAGAGAAAGTCTGTTATCACCTCCTACCGCAACTCGAAGAATTTCGGTTCAAACCTCATCTCAGGCATGTACGGTATGTACTTCATCATGGGCGCGCGCGTCGAAAGCAGCGGCAGAACCATTCTGGGCTGCTCCACGCGTGTTCAGGGTACAGGCTACCTCATCAACTCAAACGTTGTAAAGAACGGCTGGAACTACGTAACGCTCACAGAGGACTGGGAGTTTACGGCCGATCAGATTCTTGGCGGCAACATCATCCGCTACTGCGATGACGCTATTTTCTACGATGAACAGCCAACGTCCGTAAAAATCATGTGGCGCCAACGTGTCCGCTGGTCAAGAGGCCACCTGCTCGTATTTTACGCACGTTTCAAGGAGCTCTTCCGCGCAATCTTCAAGAAAGACACGAAGCACCGCTTCTCGATTTACGATATCGCGGTTTATGTACTTCCGTCACCTCTCATGATGATGGTTCTGCAGTTCTTCCAGATACTGGTCCTGATGACTGTGCCGCTCGTGACTTCGACTTACACGTTTAAAGACATTTTCCTTGGCAATACCGCCAATATATGGGCAAACAACGGTCTCCTTGTTGCGACCTTAAAATCAGGGCTTATCTCGTACGTTTTCCTGGTGCTCGGAGCCTTCGTGATCTATTTTACGGAGCGTAAGAGGATCAAGAACGTGAGCGTGCCGATGAAGATTCTCGTCGCCCTGCTCTGGCCGATATTCCTTCTCATACAGCTGCCGATGGACATTCAGGCATTCTTCTCAAAGAACCTCGGATGGAAGCCTATCCCGCACGCAGACCAGACGACTTTTGAACATGTGAACCAGAAAAAATAAAAAATGATTTAACCAAATAAGCTACAAAAGCCGGCCGCCCTTGAACAAACGGGGCGGCTGTTATTTTATTTGCCCATATAAGTAACACAGAAGCCATTCCGGGGCTTTTAATACAGACGCCAATAAAATATTGTTTTTGTTTTAAAATGCCCAAATAGCCTTTATATCGCCTCTGCCGTCATTTTTATAATGTTGAATTAAAAGCACCCTCCGCAATTCTTTTCAAAACGCGGAGGGTGCTTTTAATAAAGCTATAGCTTTAACGAAGTCTGTTCCGATTATTCGGCGTCAACAACTTCTGCATCGGGAGCGTTCTTCTTAACGCTGTTCACGCCGTTGATGCAGGAAACTTTTGTTTCATAACCCTGAGATGAAAGAATGATCTCGCCGTTCTTAGCTTTGAGGTTGAAACGGAACTTTCCGGCCTTGTCCTGTGAAACGACGAATTTCGGATGCTTTACAGTCTCGAAACCTTCAACTGTTGTATCCTCAATCTCGCCATCAACGCACTTTTTAACAGACTCGATACCGTTTTTGCAGGCAGCCATAGAATTGTAAACCTCGCTGGTTCCTATAACCTGGCCGTTGGTAGCAAGAAGGTTAAAGTGAGGATTGCCTTTGTCGTTAATAACAATAACAAATTTTCCCATGATATTTTCTCCTTTCAGGAATTTGTTAATCTAATATGATTATAGCAAAATTTACAACAATGTACAAGGCGTCAAAAACGATTTTTGTCATATTGTCTTTTGTATCGTTTATTTAAAGCCGAAAGAGGACTAAGAGCCCTGAAAACAGCCCTCCCAAGCAGTTCCACAAATACTTTTTTCAGCCCTTTCCGAAATATATTCCGGAAAGCGAAACGTAGTCGCCGCGAACGTGATCGATCCTGAATCTGGCTGAGGCGTCATATTCATATACAAGGCAGGCGCCCTCCCGGTAGTTTTTCAACACCTTTACGGGGGCAATGAGATCAAGGGTCTTTTCGTCAAACATTTCCACGGCAAGACTGTTTTGAGCGTCATTGGCGGTAAAATAAAGAGCCACGGTGTACCTGCGTTTGCGTTTCAGCTTAATGTCCGCGGTGAAGGACTGGGAGCAGACATTATCGTAGTTTGTGCCGTAGGAGGCATTGGCGCCTTCGCCGATATAGACACCCCTTGAAAGGACTACCTCGTTGACGTAGTCGGGGAGCTTTGAAATCTGCCCGCCGGAGCAATCGTATCTGCCCTCGGAGCCGTAGGAAAATCTGCCTCCGCGAACGATGCCAACAAAAGATGCCGGGTAAACGCAGCCCGGAGCCCTGTACCTTTTTACCTTGCCGGAGTAGCTTGCGGTGAAGCTGTATTCGCCCTCGCCAAGGTCATCAAAATAATAGTATTCGCCGTCCTCCCTGTCAAAACGAGCCGGACAACCGTTTAGTTTGAGGGAAAAGACCTGCCTTCCGGCTTTCGGAACGGCTACAAGAGCCCTTGTTCCTTTCGGTACGGTCACGCTGTGAATACCTTTTTTAACGTCAAAGGACGCCTTTACGGTGCCGTGAGGCGTAGGCATCTCGCAGGACACGGAGGTGAGCTGAGTTGAAAGGTGAGGTATGACAGATAATTTCGAGAAACCGGGCAGCACAGGTTTTATGCCCGCGATTTCGGTGCTCATAAGGGCAAGGACTCCTGCGCTCCAGGGGTGTGCAAGACTTGTGTAGCCTGCCTGGTTATTGGGAAGCGGGCCGTTCTTTTCGATTTCCTTTTTCCAGCCGGGCCGGAACACCTCGAAAAAGCAGGTGCCGCCGTACTCTGTCTGGGAGCCCCAGAGGTCGGAGATGGATGAGATTGCCTCGTCAAATTTTCCCATTTTTGCGAGAGCTTTTAGAATAAAGTACTCGTTGAAGGGAGAAAAGGATATGCGGTTCAAGCGGTCTCTGAAATATTTTTTGAAAAGTCTGCCGCAAAGCTCCTTGTCGGGAATACCCGCGTTTACCGCGTCTGCAAAGGCGTGAAGACCGCAGGATTCATACCAATAAGGGTCGGACAAAAGCTCTTTGGTTTTATCAGCCGCATATTTACTGCACCGTTCCGCGTCAAAATCACGGCCGATGCTTTTAAATATATTGGCGTATTTATTAAAGCATTCGATGGAAAGCAGCTTGTATGACAGCCTGTTTCCGGGGATGTCAGGATTTTCAAACCCGGCTCCCAGGCGCTCGTCCCAGCCGAAAAATGAAAGAGGAGGATTTTTATCAAACACCTCATTGGCGTGTTCAAGCCTCTTTACCGCTTCATCAGAAAGAGCTTCAGTGCCTTTTGCATCGCCTGTGAAATCATAATAATCGGCAAGACTTAAAAGCCAATAAAGCTCAAAGCTCTCAATTCCGTTAGGACGGGTAGAAGTATATTTCAGATTTTCCAGCACGAAATCGTAGTTCGCAAAAGCCGCAAGAGACGCAGCCTGAGCGGTATAGGCGTCGCCGGTCCAGGAGTGGCGGTCGCCCCGGTCTATGAGGATGGCCGATATGTAGTCCTTTTTCAGGTTGACCCTGACGTCGTAGGCTGCCGCATACCATATACGGTTCAACATCTCGTTGTCGCACCGGAAGCTGCCGTTGTAGTTGACCGGCTTCACCTGGCACACAAGCCTCACGGCAGTAATGCGGAAGGCCTGTTTCAAGCCTCTCACGTGAATGAAGCCAAAGCGCACACCCTCGTAAAGCTCAGGATTGAGGACAAGCCTGTAGGTCGTTTCCGATACTTTTACGGGCCGGCCGGTCTTTGCCGGCGACTGTACGCCTTTGTTTACGATCTCGGGGCTTGTATATTCGCTGACGCTCATCATAACACTGCCAAGGTCAATAAGATCAGGGCTCTCGATCTCAAACCAGGCGGCAAACTCGGCTCCGAAATCAAACATAATGTCCCCGTCTCCCTTGATTTCAATACACGTACTGTCGGAAAGGGACGAGCCAAGGTTATCAAAGGAGTATACGCTGTCAGTTTTATAGTTTACCGGATAAGCGCAGAAAAACTGCAGATCGTCCGCCGCGTCCACATTGCGGAATCTGTAAGAAACAAGCGGATCGGGAGACTGTCTTACATCTTTATTTTCAAAAGAGCCGCCGGAAAGCACTTTGTAAGGCTCCGGCGCTTCAACGCCTTCGTATTTAGTTCGCAGTGAAAATGAGCGGAAGGTTTTCATAAGTAAATCGAAAATAAATATAAAAGCTTTACGGAAGTCATTTCAGTTTCCGCAAAGGGCAATGACGTCCACCTCAAGCAGAGCCCCCTTCGGAATCTTTGCTTCAACGCAGCTCCTTGCCGGTTTTGAAATGAAATATTTTGCGTAGACCTCGTTAAAAGCCCCGAAATCTTTCATATCGCCAAGGAAACAGGTGGTCTTAACCGCTTTATCAAGAGAGCTTCCTGCGGCTTCAAGGATCTCCGATATGTTCTCCATCACCTGTACCGTCTGCCCGGTTATGTCTGTTTTTTCGATAAGGCCGCTTTTCGGGTTTATTGGAAGCTGCCCGGAAACATAAACCATGCCGGCCGCGATCACAGCCTGCGAGTAGGGTCCGGCCGCGGCCGGCGCTTTTTTCGTTTCAACCTTTTTCATCTGTTTCTCCCTCACTTTAAAACTTCTCTTATTATACCGCCGCCTATCACGCAGCCGCCGCTGTCGTAAAACACCGCGGACTGTCCCGGCGCTGCAGCTCTTACGGGCTCGTCAAAAACAACTTTCACAGCGCCTTCTCCCGCGTTTTCAATAACCGCAGGCATGCCCTTGTGCCCGTAGCGTATTTTGGCGTCGCACCGGAGCTTCTCACCGGGGTTTAGGCCGCAGATCGAAAGGAAATTGGCGTCGTCGCAAATCAGCTGACTTGAGTAGAGGGAATCGTTCTTTGATACGACCACCTCGTTTTTGTCCCGGCGTATTTCTTTTACGTACGCGGGGTAGCCGAGGGGAAGCCCCAGCCCTTTTCTCTGACCAACGGTGTAGTTGAAAATGCCCCTGTGCCTTCCAAGGACGTCGCCCTCCTCGTCCACAAAAAAACCGTCCCGCAGATTTTCGGTCTTTCCGGCAATAAAATCGCCGTAGCTTCCGTCCGCGACGAAACAAACCTCCTGGGAATCGGGCTTTGAAGCCACCGGAATACCGGCTCTGCTTGCGATATCCCGCACCTCGCTTTTGCTCAAACCGCCAAGCGGAGTAAGCGTCACCGCAAGCTGCTCCTGGGTCAGTCTGTAAAGCATATAAGTTTGATCTTTTTCGGAATAAAGGGCCTTTTTGACCGTATATCTGCCGTTTTCAAGCCTTATAACCGAAGCGTAGTGCCCTGTCGCAACAAATTTTGCCCCGAATGCCTTGGCGTAGTAAAGAAGCTTATCCCATTTCACGTACCTGTTGCAGAGGACGCAGGGATTTGGTGTTCTGCCGCCAATGTATTCTTTCACAAAAGGATCCACCACAAACCTGTTAAAATCCGATGTGCAGTTCACGGGGATATACCGTATCCCTATGCTTTGAGCCGCCCTCCTTGCGTCGTCAATATCGCAGCAGCGCCCCTCGGAGCCGTCATCAGACTGCCAGACTCTCAGCGTCACGCCAATGACCTCATATCCCTCATTTTTCAGAAGATAAGCGGCAACGGCGCTGTCAACGCCTCCCGACATACCGACAACAACTTTGTCCATAAAGCTCCGGATCGTCTTGCCCTTTTTAAAGGTTTTTTTGTGATGAAACCGTCCCGAGATACCTATTATAACGGCATCTCTAAGACAGGCGAAATTATAAACCTTTTAACCTACTGTATCAATAGGTGTATTCTGTTTTAATGTGGATTCAATAAATCATGTTTGCCCTCTTTTTCAGGCTGCTAAGGACCGCAGGGATGTTTTGCAAGGAATCAAAGCGCAGCCTTAATTTCCCTAAAAATGGGCTGAAATCATTGTCATCTTCTAAGACGCTGTTGCTATAAGCCTTGTTTCATTCACAAAAAACGCCAAGATGAGAATTGCCCATTTCCCTCGGAAGTTTATTCGAACTTATGAACGTATTATAAACAGGCTGTGAGTAACCAAAAAAAAGGGCGGCTGTCTTGCCGTCCCTGTTTCTTCAAATATTTTTGTAAAATCCATACAGCTGAAGCCGTATCAGCCAAAACCCGGGGCCTTATGCTTTAAGATTTAATTCAAATCTTTGCCTCAACCACCACCGGGCAGTGATCGCTGAGCACAAGAGCTCTCATATCAGAAATAACTTTATATGATAAAATTTCCGCATTCCCTTTGAAAACAATATGGTCGATTGACTCAGAGTTCGGTCTTTGGGAAGGATCTGCGGGAATATATTTCCCCGCTTTTTTATCGTAAACGGGGCTAAGATGGTCAGTCCTTATAAAATTCACCTTATTTTCGGCAAAAAGAGAGGCGCACCTTATCCCGTTTTCGTTTAGAAACCGGAAAGGAGCGGAACCGATGTCGCAATTAAAATCGCCGCCGCAGAAG
>DBWH01000058.1 GCA_002308595.1 Mageeibacillus sp. UBA1243
TTGTCTCCGATGACAGCCGTCTCGCCTATTACAATCCCGTGGCCGTGGTCGATGAAAAGGCCGTTGCCGATTTTGGCGCCGGGATGTATCTCTATGCCTGTCTTTCTGCTGCAGCGCTGCGAAATCCAGCGGGCTATGAACGCCATTTTGTGGCGGAGGAAAAACGCAGCTATCTTGTGGCTGCGGATTGCCTTGAAGCCCGGGTAAAGGAATACAACCTCCAGCACGTTGCGTGCGGCGGGGTCGCGCTCAGCTATTGATTTGGCGTCTTTCCAAAGTCCCATTTTGTTATCCTTTTTCTCTTCCCGCAATTACTCTTGCGACGTGAACACCGCTTGCGGCTGCCTGCGAAAGACCTCTCGTCACACCGGCTCCGTCACCGCACGCGAACATATTCTTAAGTGTGGTTTCAAGCTCCGAAGTGAGGTTCAGCCTTGCGCTGTAGAATTTGACCTCTACGCCGTAAAGAAGCGTGTCGTAGTTCGCTGTTCCGGGGACCACCTTGTCGAGCGCGTAGATCATCTCGATTATATTGTCAAGGTGTCTCTTTGGAAGCACGAGGCTGAGGTCGCCGGGCGTTGCATTTAGCGTAGGTCTTGTGAAGCTCTGCTTGAGCCTGTGGTCGTTCGTTCTGACACCCCTGACGAGGTCGCCGAAGCGCTGCACGATGACGCCGCCGCCAAGCATATTCGAGAACGAAGCAATGCTCTTTCCGTAGCGGTAAGGCTCGCTGAAAGGCTCCGTGAACTTGTTGCTGACAAGAAGCGCAAAGTTGGTGTTTCCGCTCCTCAGCGAAGGATCTGCGTAGCTGTGGCCGTTAACTGTGGCGCAGCCGTCAACGTTTTCCGTCACCACGTAGCCGTACGGGTTCATACAGAACGTTCTGACCTTGTCCCCGTATTGTTTTGTCCTGTAGACCAGCTTGGCCTCGTAGACCGCGTCTGTGACCGTCTCAAAGACCTCTGCGGGGAGCTCCACCCTGACGCCAATGTCAACCTGGTTGTTTATAAGCTCGATTCCGAGCTGCTTGCACTGCGACGAGAACCACTCAGCGCCCGATCTTCCGGGGCCGGCAATGAGGTACTTGCACTTGATTGAGTCATCCTTAGAAAGAATGAGCTCGTAGCCGCCGTCCTCTGATGTTTTAATCTCGCTTACGGCAGTCTCGCAGCGTATCTCAACGCGCTTTTCCATGAAAAGGAAAATCTGTTTTAAAATCTCAAGATTCTTCTCGGTTCCGAGATGCTTTACAGCGGCTCCGAGGAGATGCATATCGTTTTCAAGCGCTTTCTTCATGAGCGCCTTGGCTTTTTCGGAATATGTGCTGAAACGCTCCTCTGTTGCGCCGAAACGCACGTTCACAGAGTCCACGTACTCGATGAGGTTCATTACGTCCTCATCCGGGATGTAGTCGTTCAGCCAGCCGCCGAATTCAGTGGTAAAATTGAATTTACCGTCAGAGAAAGCACCTGCGCCGCCGAAGCCGTTCATTATGGCGCAGGGATTGCAGAAGACGCAGCGGTCAACCTTGCCGGCAACGATAGGACATATTCTGTTAAAGATGGATCTTCCTCTTTCAACAATGACAATGCTCTTGTCCGGACAAAGCCTGGAAAGCTCATAGGCGGCATATATGCCCGCCGTACCTGCTCCGATTATCGCAACGTCGTAATACTTACTCATTAAAAACCCCTCCGGTTCAGTCACTTTTCGTCCCGGCGCACGTTTAACACGCCAAGGCGGCAAAGCTTCAACGGCGAAAAAAGGCAGATTACCCCCGCCGCCGTGTGCTTTGACTATAAGATCGTAACTTTCTTTGGAAGTTACAAATAATTATACTCTCTCGCGATTTTCAATGCAAGAATAATCTTGGCGGCTGAAAGCTTTTTTAAAGGTAAAAAAGCGACGGAATCTGCGGCCGGTTTTTTACGCAAAAAGCGCGCCGCCCTGAATTTTTCGTCAAGGCGACGCGCGTTTCATTCAAGAGGCCGCAGCATTTTTGCCCGGGCCTCATTGGTTATTTAATCAGTGCTTCTTCTTAAGAGCAAGAACCGCAACGCCGATGAAAGCGATTGCCGCGCCGCCCATGAGAGCCGAACCGCATCCGCCCTTCTTTTCAGCGGGTTTCTCTGTAACAGTTGCGGGAGCATCTGTCTTTTCGGGAGCATCTGTTTTCTCAGGCTCCTGTGTCACAGTTGGTTCATCCGTTGCGGGAGCTTCCGTAACTTCGGGAGTTGCCGTCACTTCAGGTGTAGGTGTGACTTCCGGAGTGGGAGTGGGTTCTTTTGCGGGCTTCGGTGTGAACTCGCCGTTCGGGTTGTAGGTGTAGTAGAACGTGTCGAATACTTCCTCGTCGCCGTCAGCATACTTTACGAAAAGATCGAATGAAACGTCAACGCCTGCAACTACGGGGATCTTAAGGTCGATACCCATGCCGTAAACGCTGCCTGTCGCATTGGAGGCATCCGTACGGGCAACACCCTGAACAATCTCCTCTGTGCCGTCTTCAAATCTGTAGCCGATGCCTTCGAGCTCGTAGTCGGAGGTGTACCAGCCGTAAATTCTGATCATGTTGTGCTCTTCGGTGATTTCTTCGGTGATATCGCCAAAGTCTCTGATTTCCACGTCGGATTCCAGTCCGATGATGGATACGTTGTCGTAGTGGCTTGTGTCACCCATCTCGGGGCCGATTGTTACCGGCACCGCGGAGAGAATCTTGTACGTGTCATTTTCAAGAAGAACGAGCGCATATTCGCCGAACTCGAGGTCCTGAGCGCCTTCCTGCTTGAAGTTTTCGGCGTTGAGAATGATCTTGTCGCCTGTGATGTATGACTTATAGCCAAGGTAATCGGCCTCGCTGAGAACGAGATCTTCAACGTCATAATCGCCAAGGTAGAATAGACCGATCCAGTCTTTTCCTTCGTTGGTCGGGTCGGAAACGGTGATCACGCCGTTGTTCGGTGCGAACTCGCCGTCAATGTACTTAACCATGCTGAGGTTGAATGAAATGAAGCTGTCGTTCGAGGGAACGTTTGTGTATGTAAACTGGAATGCCGTGCCGAGAGAGTCCTCTTCGCCGTCCTCAAGCTTGTACCAGAGTTCGATAAGGATATCCTCGCCCTCTTCAACAGGAACTTCCGCGCCGAATCTGAGCGGATACTCGTGTAGCGTAGCAGCCTTATTGGCGACAAGGTTTGCATCGTAGTAGGAGTAGCCCCAGACAACATCGCCTTCGTCAACAGAGTAACCCATGTCGACTATTTCAACGTCCTCAGAGTGCCAGCCCTGGAAGCGGATGTATTTAACGTTGTCAGCAGCGATTACTGCGCTGATATCGCCAAAATTTCTCTTGGTGCTGTTGATTCTTCCGACTTCCTTGTGATCCGCGTCCTGCAGAATGATGAAGTCGAGGCAGCTTGCTCCGCCGTATGCATTGCTCACAACAATCAGGCCTGCCATTGTCGACAAGACTATTGCCAGTACAATTATCAAAGCAGTTAATTTCTTCATTTTATACCTCCGTTTGTTGACCCGCCAATGTCCTGAATTACCAGGGCCCGCCGGGGTTCATTGCATTTTACGCAACGTTTTGTAAAAAGGATTTTAATACAAGAGCTCATTTGAGTCAACCGCCAAATGGTTTCTGCGGAAAAAGAAAGGCGCACCCGCCCTTTCTTCGAGTGAACACTCCTCTTGGAAAGAAACAGATGCGCTGAAAGATATGAGTATGATTATAGTAATAGGTTCTGCAAATTTGCGGGTTGTCAGACGTCCTTGATGGAGAGGTCAACTCTTCCCATCTTGTCGTAACCGATGAACTTGACCTTGACGGTGTCGCCCTCAGCCACAACGTCCTCGACGCGCTCAACGCGGAACTTGGCGAGTTTGGAGATGTGAACCAGACCTTCAACGCCGGGCAGGAACTCAACGAATGCGCCGAAGTTCATGAGCCTTGTAACTTTGCCTTCGAAAACTTCGCCGACAGTGAGGTTGCCGACAATGCCGTTGATGATCTTCATAGTCTTCTGAGCGAGTTCCTCGTCGGGAGTAGCTATGAAAATTCTGCCGTCTTCTTCAATGTCAATCTTGACGCCTGTAGCTTCGATGATCTTGTTGATTGTCTTTCCGCCTGATCCGATTACGTCGCGGATCTTGTCAACGGGTATTGACATCTGGAAAATCTTCGGAGCGTACTTTGAGACCTGCTTTCTGGGCTCAGGGATGCAGGGGAGAATGATTTCGTTGAGAATCTTCATGCGGCCCTTGCGTGTGAGCTCAAATGCCTGTCTGATAACTTCGTAAGAGAGACCCTGAACTTTGATATCAACCTGGATAGCTGTGATACCCTTTTCGGTACCTGCAACCTTAAAGTCCATATCGCCAAAGAAATCCTCGATTCCCTGGATGTCCATGAACGTGATGAAGTCATTCTCATCATCGGGGTTGGTCACAAGACCGCAGGAGATACCTGCAACGGGGGCCTTGATTGGAACGCCTGCAGCCATGAGTGCGAGTGTTGAACCGCAGACACTGCCCTGCGACGTTGAACCGTTGGACATAAGAACTTCGGAAACGAGTCTCAGTGTGTAAGGGAATTCTTCCTCGGAGGGGATAACCGGAACGAGAGCTCTTTCAGCAAGAGCGCCGTGGCCGATTTCACGTCTTCCGGGTGATTTGATTGATTTAGCTTCGCCGACGCTGTATCCGGGGAAGTTGTACTGGTGAATGTAGCGCTTCTTTTCCTCTTCGTCGATGCCGTCAAGAATCTGATACTCTGAAATCTGACCGAGTGTGCAGATTGTGAGAACCTGAGTCTGGCCTCTTGTGAAGAGTCCCGAGCCGTGTACTCTGGGGAGAACGTCGATCTCAGCGCTTAAAGGTCTGATCTCGTCAAGAGCTCTGCCGTCAACCCTCTTATGCTCCTTGAGGAGGTAGTTTCTTACAACCTTCTTCTCGAGCTTATAGAGAGCTTCGTTTATGAGCGACTTGCTGTCGGGATACTTTTCTGCGAGCTGAGCCTGAACGTCAGCTGTAAGAGCGTCGATTGCGTTGTCGCGGATTGTCTTGTCAACTGCAAGAACAGCCTGCTTCATTGTGTCAAGCGCGATTGCCTCAACGTCCTCGTAGAGGTCGTGCGGAACTTCGCAGGATGTGTAGGAGAACTTCGGCTTGCCGACTTCGGCAACGATGCTCTCGATGAATTCGCAGATCTTTTTGATGGTGCCGTGGCCCTTGATGATAGCGTTAAGCATAACGTTCTCGGGAACCTCATTGGCGCCTGCCTCGACCATTGTGATCTTGTCCTTGGTTCCTGCGAGTGTTACGTACATGTCGCTCTTCTCGCGCTGCTTGGACGTAGGATTGATGACAACCTCACCGTCAACGAGACCGAGAACGACACCGCCGATAGGTCCGTTGAAAGGAATGTCCGAAATCGAGATTGCGCAGGAAGTACCGATCATTGCTGCGATCTCAGGTGAATTGTCCTGCTCCACCGAGAGGACTGTGTTGATAACGGCAACATCATTCCTAAGGTCCTTCGGGAACAGAGGTCTGATAGGTCTGTCGATAACTCTCGAAGTGAGTATTGCCTTCTCTGAGGGTTTGCCTTCTCTCTTAAGGAAGCCTCCGGGGATCTTTCCCACCGCATAGAGCTTCTCTTCGTAATCAACGCTGAGCGGGAAGAAGTCGACGCCTTCTCTGGGTGTCTTTGACGCGGTAACAGTGGAAATGACAACAGTCTCACCGTATCTTACCAGAACAGCGCCGTTCGCGAGCTGGGCCATCTTGCCTGTCTCAATTGTCAGTTTTCTGCCCGCAAGTTCAGTCGTAAAAGTTTTAAACATGTTTTCTTTGCTTATCCGATCTTCCGAATCGCCAATGCGGTCCGGCCCACCACCGGATAAGTTCCTCCAATCTCTATATATTTAGCAGCCCTTCCGAGCCGCCTGATGAGCCCTGTTATTTTGGGTTCTTTACGCAAGCTGCAATAGGCTTTCCTCAAGAATAACCGTGAATACTTCAGCGGTGTCTCCGACGATTATCCTGCAGCTTGCTTTGCGCGAGCTCCCCTCTCGAAGTACCTTCGTACATCTTCGGGGTCGCGCACGCAAAAATAACTCCAAAATACCTTTTAGTTCTTTACGCAAAACCGCAGCGGAATATACGTAAATGAGCCCTGTTAAACAACCAAAAGCGGATGCTGTTCTCTTTCAGGAGAAGTGCACCCGCCAAAAACAGAATTACTTTCTGAGATTCAGCCTGTCAATCAGCTTACGGTATCTCTCAACGTCAACCTTTGTGAGGTAGTTGAGAAGTCCGCGTCTCTGACCAACCATCAGAAGAAGACCGCGTCTTGAGTGATGGTCGTTCTTGTGAGTCTTAAGATGCTCGTTAAGGTCGTTGATTCTCTCGGTTAAAATGGCAACCTGAACCTCAGGGGATCCGGTGTCGCCCTCTTTGAGTCCAAACTCCTTAATGATTTCCTGTTTTCTTTCCTTTGTCATTGTTTTATTCTCCTTTTTGGATAAAATCGCCAATGTCTTTGCGAGGGTCAAAGGAATCTCCCATAGCAAAGGCACGGTTAGAATGGATTGTACCACGAATCCGCCTGCGTGTAAAGAGGAATTTTTTACGCGTGAAGTGAAAAGTTAACCGAAAAGTTAACTTCCACTTCAAATCCTCCTGAAGTAGATTTGGTTATTTACCTTGTCTACTTTAGGAGGATCATATCACTGTGTCTCTGCAACGCTTCGTTTTTTTGTCCGGATCTTTGCCGTCAATAGTACACAACCGGCCAGATTTTTCCGTTTTTACCGTACTCTCCTCTATAAATGTAAGGTGTTTCATACTCGCCGAATTTTTCAATCAGACTGTCGCGGTCAATCTGTCTGATTCCATTGGCGGTTTGATCTACAATAAAGTATGCATCGTCCATTGCTCCGAGTCTGAAATTCCACGTTACCCGAACTATTCCCACAACGCCGTCGTTTGTTTTAGCATACCAGCCAAAAAAACCATGCTTATATAATTCAAGTTCGCCGGCATTCTCTAAATGAGGCGGTACGATATTACCCTTATCAAATTCTTGTACAACGGTTTCTATTGCAGCCTTAAGATCAGGCAAATCGGCCAAATCATCTTCCGTAAAATGCGCTTTTGTTTCGGTGAAGGAGTCCTCCTCTTCATCGGTCCATTCTCTGCTGTATATGAAGACCCTTTCGTTTGTTGCAAAACCGTCTATATATCTTACAGTTGGAAGCTGTACTTCTTGCCATGAATATAGTTCATTTGAACTGCTCCTCGGAATAAAAACACCGTTTTCAAGCGATTGGATTTCAGATAGCTTTTCAGCTGCCTCTCCGGTGAGATCTTTCAACAGATGGACATAAAGGTCCTTTCTAAAGCCGTCCTGTTTTGCTTTATTCTCAGCTGCCGAGATATTCCTTGGCGGCTGCGCATCTTTTGTTTGTGATATCCACAGATTGCTACTGTTCCAAAGGCTTTTATCAAACGTTCCATTACCGTTAAATGCCATAAAGTTTTCTCCCATTAATCCACGGTAGGTAGATCTGTACCCGAAAAGAACAATATTCAGCTGCTCGGCTTTGCCCTGAGTTTTGTTGTACAACACGGAATACTCATATGCAAACTGATTCATGTCCAAAATCACAAATCGGTCATACCGGGAAAAATCCGTCATATAGTCTGCAGGCATCAAATAATAAAACTCTTTTGTCATTTTAACGCCTTTCAGAAGCTTGACGGTCGTCATATGCAGAATACGGTACTCTGTTTGCTTCCAATCATCGTAAAATGTATAAGTGTCCGGAAGGGTTTCAACCAATTTTGCCGTAACGGATAATCCTTCCGTCATCAGACTTAATTCCCCCGAAACTTGAGAAAAACCGCAGATTGGTTCATCTCCATAGAATGTTGGTCCGGAAAAAGAAATCCGGCCCCGTATAGACGGGTTGGAAGTTACATCGATAATACCTCTTCTGCTATTATCGCCAATAAACTGAAGGACAGCGAACAGAGAAGCCACCAGCACTACGGCAGCTGCAAAGGCAAGGGGCAAACAATAGCGAAGCTCAATTTTGCGAGAGTGTTTCTCTTTTGATGCGGTTGCTGACGGTTTGAGCCGGTCAACAATATCATCGTCAATTCTGATAACCGAATTAAACAAATCTATCCCGTTCATTGAAAGCTCTCCTTTATGTATTTTTTCAGTTTTTTTCTGATTTTAGACAAAATGCTTCTGACATGGTTTTCGCCAATATTGTACTCCGCAGAAATCTCCGCAGTCGTTTTCAAGAAATAATACCTTCCCAAAAACACTCTTGCTCTTCTTTCACTGAGGCTCCGCACAAATACATTTATGATTTCGGTCAACCGCTCCTGCGGAATATCATCTGTATCGGCAACGCACGCTGTTAACTCTTTGAAGATCAGATTGTTTTTATCAACAATCAAATCAGGCGAAATGTCGAATAACCCGGCAATGCGCTCAATTGTAGGATAATCAGGTGTCCTTGTTCCGTTTTCCCATTTTGAAACCAAATCTCTTGAAACAAACAGTTTATCTGCGAGCGTTTGCTGCGACATCCCGCTATTAATTCTCAATTCGGCTATTGTCTTACCGATAGTCACAACCGGACTCCTTTCTGTTTCAATTACAACTATATTTTATCTGCATTCCGTAAATTGTAAAGGGACAATACGCACCCCCCCGTTTTCACAGGTCATAACCAATACAATGAAATCCGATGTCAAAATCTTATAGTTAAATAGTCTTATCTCACGGAACGAAGTATCAAACAATGCCTGATTAGAATCTAAGTGAAACACAAAATAGTTTCTTGTTTGGGTCCGCTGTCTATAATCATATGGCAATTCAAGTTTATCGGTTCCAAATGCATTTTTAACTGTTAATAACCTACATTTTCAACCGTAAAAAACCAGTCAATATCAACGGGGAGAGAATAACAATGATCAAGTATATCAGTGCTTTTTTATACCACTTGTCTTCTTGCATCATAAACCTCTCCCTTCTGAATACAGTAATCGACGAACTATGTCGAACCAATATTTATTTTACCAGCCAATTGTGAACAATTCAAGTTTTAGGGCTTTCCCCAGTCCAATTCGGCTACGTGAAGTGAAAAACAGCTATAAGTTTCGCCCTGTCCCGCCCCATCAAAAAGGCTGCCGGGCAGCCGGTGCATATGCCGGGAGCCTGGCAGCCTGTTTTCAATTGCCCGAGGGCAATTCAGTTTTGATTATCTGTTGAACTGTTTCTTCTTGAGAAGAACGAGTGCGATTGCAGCTGCAGCGATGATGAAGATCACGATCGAAGCGTCAGCTGTGGGCGGGTTGGAAGCGGCAGGTCCGTTGTAGATAACGTAAACTTCTCTGTCTTTCTCATTGGCCTGGCCTTTGTTGTCAAATCTGTTGAGTTTGAT
>DBWH01000023.1 GCA_002308595.1 Mageeibacillus sp. UBA1243
ACGATAGCGAATGTATCTGTGTTGACAATCTTGCCTGTTGTTACCCAGGTCTTTACAGGCTCGGGAGTTGCTTCAGATCTGTAGATAACGTAGATGTCGCGATCTTTCTCTTTTTCAGTTCCGGGGTTGTCAACTCTGTTGAGGATAACCACGTCGCCGTTTGAGAGTTTGACAACTGCGCGAATCTCATAGTCTGCGTCGTTGGCGAATTCGCTTACGTCAATCGTCATTTCAAATCTTGAAGCGTACTGACCGCCGTTAGAACTGTCAAGAACTGCAGCTTCTGTTTCTGTCTTGTATTCACCGAATACGGGTTCGCCGCCGTTGATCATGTAACCGAACTGGTCGATTGCAAGATCTTTGTTTCCGTACCAGCCGCGGAGACCGATGCTGGTGATGGATCCGTCAGAACCGTCGATGAGTTTCTTAGCTTCGATGATAGCGGCGTTGCCTTCTGCGAACGATACGCCGTTTACGTAAATCGTGTCGAAGGAGAGTTTGTCGCCTGCATCAGCTGAGAAGTCACGTGTCTCAGGAGTATGAAGTTTAACGAAGCCTTCGCCTTCAATATCATAGGAATAAATGTTAAAGGCGATTTTTCCGCGTTCAAAAGTGAAATACTCGTCGTCCAGCAGTTTTCCTGCAGTTGCATAACCGAGAACCACATACTTGTTATAGTTTCCGGTTTCCGCATTAACCGAGTTGTCATTGATTGTCATGACGCAGGTATATTTTCCTGCGGGAAGGGTGGTTCCGATGGGAAGGGAGATTGCACCGTCGCCTACCGTTGTGTAGTCAAACGAGTGAACTTCCACTCCGTCCTGGTAGAACTTAAATGTAACAGGAGTTGCAGCCGAGGACCAGAAGCCCGGGAATTCGATTTTCCAGAAGGAAACGTCCGTTTTGAAGGTGAACTCAAAATCGAGGTCGCCGGTGGAAAAACCGGTCCATGCAGCGTTTCCTCCGGGATCGGCCGTTGCGGCTGTTCCGGCATCATAACTTGTAAAGGGTTCGAAAATCGATTTTGTATTGTCCTCTTCCTTGAGAGTTCCGAAAACTTCAACTTCACCGAGACCGGCATAGTAAACGTCTACGGGGTTGAATTTGGTGATGTAGATGCGGATGTACCTTGCGGTGACATCAGTGTCGTAAGTAGCAATCTTGTCAAAGAAGTTTGCTGCTACGCCTTCTTCGCCGCCGATATCCTGCCAGTTGACGCCGTCAGCTGAAGCGAGGACTCTGTAAGTGTTCGGGAATGCGGCGTTGTTAAAGCCCATGGCAAGAAGATTGACGCGGGTTACATCGTACTGTCCCTGGAGGTCGATGGTGACTGTGCAATCAACGTCAGGTGTTGCGGATGCTGCATACCATCCAAGAGGTTCAGCTGTGTTTACAAACAGTGTTGCGGAACCGTCGTTGATATAGTTGAGGTTCCAGAACTCATTGTTTGAGTTGAAACATGCACCGCCTTCGGGAACTGTCGAGATAGTGGAATATACAGGCTTGTTAAGAGCAACGTTTCCGCCGTTGTTATAGTAAGCGTTGTATATTACTTTCGTAGTTTCGTCGGTAAACTTGGCAACAAGTTCAAATGTATGCGAGCCTTCCTGAATGGGGTAGTAGAAGTTGATTCTTCTCACATACCCAACATTGTCAAAGCCTGCAAGGGCGGTATAGAGACCTTCCTCAGAGGTCATAAAACCTCCGTAAACAGGGTCTGCTCCGTCAATGCTGACACCCACATCGGCAAGTTCTGCCAGAGGCATATACCAGCCGTTGAAATGGATGTACTGGGCTCCTGCGGCGACATCGTCAGATAATTCGCCTAACATTGAACCTTTCGTGCCTGCACCTCCGGGAGCGCCGCCAACGGCCCCTGTAAGCAGGTTAACCGGATTACCGCTTCCGTCCGCCGACCTGATCCAGTCAATGTTTATCCATTCTAACGGATCTGCAAACGAAGGAGCTACGGTAACCAGCGATACCACTAATGCTACCGCCAATAATAGTCCGAGTAGTTTTTTCATAATTCCTCCTTTTGAAATAAGGCGTTTTATACGGTCCCGATTATCTCGTTAAAGGCCACCCTTGCAACATATAGCGAAAAAACTGGACACGATCCGCCGATAGTTGATGATAGAATACTATATGTCCATAGAAAAGTCAATACGCGCGCACGCGAAAGTTTATACATTTATCCGGCTTTTTTATAATATTATGAGTTTTTTGACGGAACAATTAAGAAAGCCGCGGCTTTTCTGCTGCGGCTTGATGAAAAAACGGTTTTCGAACAGTTAATGTCAATCGAACTCTACGCTGAACGGGACGGCGATGTTGCCGGTTCCGGAGGTCAGATTGGCGGCTTCCATTGTGAGGTCCGTGAGGTCCTTTTTGTTTTGGTTGTAGCGAAGCTCTGAGGCATATCTGACGCCTGAAGCGCCTTCGGCCTTGATGGTGACTGTGTTTCCGTCAACCTCGGGGAAGCAGATCTGCCAGACGTCGCCGACCTTGATCTGGAAGCCTTGGACTTCCTTGCCGTCCGAAGTTTTAAGTCCGCCGCCGGCGTAGTCATACTCGATGACGATCTCGTCTTTGGTGTAGGAAATCTTGGCGGGTATGGGATGTCCGACAGACTCCATGTCGCCGATTCCGTAGACGATTGCCGCGGCCATCTTTGCGCCTCTCTCGCCAATGGGAAGCTTGTAGTACGGGTGCGCACCGTCAGCGTCGCCTTTTCTCCAGCCGACGTCGATTGTCGGTATAACTTCGTAGTTGTCGATGCTTCCGTCAATCTTAACCTCAGCCTGAGCAAAGCGCATGTTGTGGACGTCATCCCAGACGCCGTTCATTGTTGCGCCGCCGCTCTCGTAACCGTACGATGTGAGCTGGACGTTGAGGAAGAGAAGGTTGCTGCCGAATTTCTCGTGGTAATCCTCGACCGTAAGTTTGAGCGCGTCGGTGTACTCTTTGGAGAGTGATGCATCGGACTCGCCCTGGTAGAAAATCATGCCGGTGATGCCGACGTGCGTGAGCGGAGCCATGAACGCGTTGTAGATTCCCGAGTAGGGCAGGACGATTTCATTAAGCGTGATCGTTCTTTCCTTGAGCGAAGCCGGGAACTGCTGACGCGCGTCGTCCGAAGCGAGGAGGGCAAGAGGGGCACCGCCGCAGCCTGCCATAACGATTCCAATCGGAACCTCAGGGTTGATTTTGTAAAGCTCTTTTGCGAAGAAATAGCCAAGCATCGAGAAACTGTTCGACGAGCTTGATCCGTAAACTTTCTTGCGCGCGGCGACCTGCCACTTTGACGTGCGGGCAATGTCATCCTGCGGCGAAGACATGCGCTCAACGCCTGCTTTGTTGAGAAGCGACCAGTTGATCTGCTGGAGAATTCTTATCGCGTCATCCTCCGTTGCTTCCTTGAGATAGTCGTCGTAAAGCGCTCTTATGTCAGTGGTGGATTTGCCTACAGTACCGAAAAAAGTGAGATCGGAGTTGCTCTGTCCGGAAACGATCCAAATGTCGCCGACGATAACCTCGTTGAACTCCTTCTGCACGCCCGAAGCGCCTTTTACGACAAGGGTCTGGCCGCTCTCTTTGCTTGCCGGCAGTGTGCCCTGAAGTGCGAAACAGAACGCGCCGTCCTTGATTTCGCCGGAACCTTTAAGTCCCTTAAACTCAGCCGCAACGATCTTTCCGTTCTGCGATTCCGGAGCTGTGCCCCAGATCTCAATCCGCCTGTCGCGCGGGACGATCATATTGTCGGTAAAGTAATTGGCAACAGTAAATTCCTCCGCGGTTCCTTCCTGCAGAGTGTAGCTTTCAATCTTCTTTGACTGCTCTTCCGCCAAGTTTTTTGCCGTGCGGCCTGACTTCCACGTCTTGGGCCCGTCGTTTTTTGTGCCTCCGCAGCCGGCGGCAGCTACCGCCAATACAGACGCCAATGCGATGAGCAGCATGCGCTTGAACATTTTCATAAATAACCTCCGTAAATAGGGTTTGAAACTTCTTTGTGCAATATCACCTGTCGAAACAACGAAAGGCCGTTTTGCTTTGACCGCTATTATATCAGATTTTTACGCGGGTGGCTATCGGTAATTGACAAAAAGACCGATTGCAGATATATTTATCCCCGTTCGGGGAGATGTTTCCTTGGCGGTAATATTCACAGGCATGCAGTGTTTTAAGACAGGCTGCCGGCGGCTGAAAAGCTTTTAATTTAGCAGATTTGCAGGATGCGTGAAGACAAGTATTTAATCTTAATAAAAGGTGAAGACAAAACTTCTGAGGTTATCAGCTGGAAGAAGACAGCTAACGGAGGCCTTCTTTTTATTACTTTCCAAAACAAGAAGAGCTATCCCTACAGAATGCAGGAAATCGTTATAAGAGAATGCATTGCCTTGAATCCGGTCTCGTCCTCGATTGTTTTAAAGAACGGAGAAGAGGTCCGGAACGTTGTCAAGATATGTGATTTCGGCGTTTTTTCCAAACTGTTTTACGTCAACGGCCGCACAGAGCTCTCAGAAACCAGAAACATTCAACTGATCACATCCGCGCTTGACAATCAGAAGACTTCAAACTGCTTTGAATACTTCAAAGACATCGCCAAGGCAACTGGACTTGTTGTCGACGGAACAAACATCCTGTTTCACAGGTATGAAAGAATTTCATTTATAAGGTCCGACAGTACTCTTGCGGCCTTCCTTTCGGGTCACATCGACAGTTCCCGGGAGAGTTCGTACACGGAGAGAAGATATCCGTACGGTCAGCCGATCTATCCTTTCGGCTTCAATATCAGTCAGAAAAAAGCCGTCGAAAATGCGATGAACAGCAATCTCAGCGTGATACAGGGACCTCCTGGAACAGGCAAAACCCAGACAATCCTGAACATTATCGCCAATGCGGTCATGCGCGGCGAGAAGGTTGCCGTTGTCTCCGGAAACAATACCGCAACAGCCAACGTTCTTGAAAAGCTGAAGCAGTACGGTATTGACTTTATCTGTGCTCCTCTCGGGAACAGTGAGAACAAAGAGGCTTTCATCGAAAACCAATCTCCCGGAGTCCCGGATTTTCAGGAGCTGACAGAGTACAGTAATTACGCCGAAAACTTAGGCACGCTCGAAGGCAGAATCGAGCACAGCATGGAGCTTAAAAACGAACTGTCGGCGCTTTCGGGAGAACTCGATTCACTGAAAAAAGAGTACAGTTTTTTCAAAGATTTTTACAATGAAAAGTATGCCGCCAATAATCTTGCAAGCTTTGCGGATTGGGTCTCCGCAGGGTCGATATTGGCGATTTCAAACGAAATTGAGTATCTGAATTCCATCGGGAAAAAGCCGCGATTCTTCAGGCGCCTTGTGCTGAAGTTTATCTACGAACTGATTAATGTAGACTTTAACCATCTTGACTGCGAAGCGTTCGTTGCCTCCTGCAGAAATGCGTTTTACGCAAGACGCATCCCTGAAATTGAGTCGAAAATCAAGAAGATAGAAGTTACACTGAAAAGTGAAAATTTTACCGAAATTAACGAGAAATATCGCACTAGTGCACTGAACGCATTCAAGGCGTTTCTTGCCCGCAGATACAGCGGGATTTCAACAAGAAAGACTTATACTGCGGAAGACCTTTGGCGTCAGTCGGCGGCGTTTATGAATGACTATCCTGTCGTGCTGAGCACTACTTACTCGCTGAGCTCAAGCCTGTCAGATAAGGTTATGTTTGACTATGTGATTGTCGACGAGGCATCGCAGGTTGATATCGTGACAGGAGCGCTCGCATTGTCGTGTGCAAAAAAAGCGGTTATAGTCGGAGACCTGAAACAGCTGCCTAACGTTGTCACGGATACTGACAGAAAACTGACTGACGGAATCTTTTCGGATTACAGTCTGTCCGAGGCTTACAGATACTCGACAAACAGCCTCCTTTCATCTGTCGTATCACTTTTTCCGAACACCCCGCAGGTGCTTCTTCGTGAGCATTACAGGTGCAATCCCGAGATAATAGGCTTCTGCAATCAGAGGTTTTACAACGGCGAACTGATAGTTCTTACGGAGGATAAAAAGAACTGCCGGCCTATGATGATCTACAGAACCGCGCCCGGAAACCACGCAAGGCAGCATTATAACCAAAGGCAAATTGACGTAATCCTAAACGAGGTCATTCCTCAGCAGCATCTTGATGTCAGCGATTCGTCCGTGGGTATCGTGACTCCGTACAGGAATCAGGCACTGGCACTTAAAGAAGCTTTCAAGGGAACGTCCGTCAAAGCAGAGACAGCGGACAAGTTTCAGGGGCAGGAGAGAAAAGTCATGATCTTTTCTACTGTCGACAATGAGATAGGTGACTTTGCGTCGGATCCGAACCGTCTGAACGTTGCCGTGTCGCGCGCCGTTGAGCAGTTTATAGTGGTCACCGACGGAAACGACAATGACTTTACGTCACCGATTCATGACCTCATCGGCTACATCAACTACAACAACCATGAAACCTTTGACAGCGCTATAAGATCTGTTTTTGACAACCTTTACAGCTGCAACGAGGAAAAACGGCAGGAAGTCCTCAAAAAATACGGCAGACATTCTGAATACGAGAGTGAGAACCTTGTTTATGCAATGATAAACGAGGTCCTGTCATGTGATGAGTTCTCGAAGTATAAAGCAGTTATGCACGTTCCCATGAATATGCTGATATCCGACTTTTCGAGGCTTGGCGGCCGCGAGATTGAATTTGCGACCAATCCTCTGACTCACGTTGATTTCCTGATATTCTCGAAGATTACACACAGACCGGCGCTTGCTGTTGAGGTTGACGGTTTTAACTACCATAAAACCGCCAAACAGGCAGAGCGCGACTTAAACAAAAACTCAATCCTCGAAAAATACAATCTGCCGCTCCTGAGACTGTCAACGGTGGGAAGCGGTGAGAGTGAAAAGCTTGCAGCAGCTTTATCAGCTCTTGAAAATGCACCGGCAGCGGAAAACAGCTGAGATTCATCAGTTTTTTTCAACCCGGCAAAGCCGTTTGTATCAGTATTTGCCTAAACCAATCCGCCGTTGAATTATTTTGCGCGAGGTTGTAAAATTGCCTGCGATCAGGCTTTTTCGCATTGGCGGCAGGCCTTTTCCAAAGCAGGAATTACACGCTTTTTGAGGCGTGCACATAAATCAGAGGTAATTATGAAAAGAAAATATAAAATCGTTATTAGGATGCTTGCGTGCGTGCTCACCTTTGCGGCAATAGGGCCGTTCACGGGGTGCACACAGAAGAACGATGCAGAAGTGACTCCCGAACCGCTGCCCAGGACAAACGTGGCGCCGGCCGCGCTCGAAGAACAGCCGGAACCCGACGACAGCGGCGAACTTATAACTTATACGGTTAACCACACGATTTCTTCAAACATGGTTGTGCAGAGAAACGCATATTTCAACGTTTTCGGCAAGACCGACAGCTCGTCAGGCTTCATGTACGGCGAGTTTATGGGCGAAAAGCGCTACGGAAAGATTGAAAAGGACGGCAGTTATACTATAAGGTTCTCGTCCCACGAAGCCACCAAGGAGCCCCAGACGCTCAAGATTTACCCCAAAAACGGCGAGGTGACCGAGTTTACCGATATTCTCGTCGGCGATGTCTGGATTATTTCTGGCCAGTCGAACGCGGAGCTTAGCTACTCACTCGCGCGCACTAAGTACGCGGAATTCGACCGTGAGATTAACGAGGATGACCTTATCAGGGTTTTCTCGCAAGCCGCCAATGACGTTGTCGTGGGTGTAAACGAGAACACAATCGACGCGACAGTGCCTCACGAAGAGGTCTTAAACGACGCCAACTGCTGGAAAAAGACGACTCTTGCAAACGTAAGCCCGTTCTCGGCGGTCGGCTACTATTTCGGAAAAGAACTCAGCAGGCAGATTGACGTTCCGCTCGGTCTCATTATGACCGCCGCGGGAGGCGCCGTGCTTCAGGAACTTATGCCTTACGAGGTTGCAAGCAAGCTCGGTTTTACAACGGGCGGACTTGTGCCTGTCTGCGGCTATTACAACACGCTGCTCCATCCTTTCACGCGCAACAAGATAACCGGTATGGTCTTTTATCAGGGCGAGTCCGAGAGCGCGGGAAGCCAGTACGTTAACTATGCGAAGAACCTTGCCGCTATGGTAGAGCGCTACCGCAGAATCTTCGGACTTGAGTTCCCGTTCATCAACATTCAGCTCTGCTCGCACGGACTTGCGGGTTCAAACAACTGGCCCGAGCTTCCCAAGATTAGAGATGCGCAGTATGATGCCATCAAGATAATTCCCAACTCATATATAGTGACTTCAATGGATCAGGGGTTCCGGAAGGGCGATCCCGACTGGGCGCACCCGCTCTATAAGTACCAGATCGGCTACAGGGCTGCAAGGGTGGCGGCGTATGCGGCGTATGGCATTGGCGATGAGAACACCATGCTGACTCCGGAACCCGAGTCGGTCACTTTCAACGAGGATACGACGATCATTGTCAAGTTCAAGAACGTGGGCACGGGCATCACCTTGGCGACAGGCGACGAGATCAAGGGACTTTACCCTTACTACAGCTACGGCGGCAAGATGAGCTGCCGGATTGAGCAGATTGACGCGTTCACGGTAAAGATCACGCCTAAGGAAGAGGCTTACTCGGTCGCCTACGGACAGCTTCACGACGCAAACAGCGAGGTCTGCAACATAACGAGCAGCGAGGGAATTCCGCTTGTCGCGTTTGAAATAAAGAACGAAAACTACAGCGGCTATTGACCGCATATTAAGCGAGGGCGTGCAGATGAAACAGGGGAAAAGATATGACTGCATTAGACCGGGACAGGTCTGGCTTGACACCGAGGGCAAGAGAATTCAGGCTCACGGCGGCTCGGTCATGTACCTTGACGGCAGATACTACTGGTACGGGGAGAACAAGGAGTTCACAGACCCCGCCAAGGGCATCTGGCACTGGGGCGTGAGATGCTACGTCTCCGACGACCTGTACAACTGGGAGGACCTCGGCCTCATCATTCCGCCTGACCTCGAAAACGAGGACTCGGGACTCAATCCGCACTCGTTTATGGACAGGCCCCATATCATCTACAACAGGCGCACCAAAAAGTTTGTCTGCTGGCTGAAGATCATGCACAGAAACGGCGAGCAGAACGAGACCGTCCTCACTGCCGACAAACTTACAGGGCCTTACACGGCAGTCCGCGAGGGTTTAAGACCGCTCAATATGGATGCAGGCGATTTCGACCTTGCGGTCGCTCCGGACGGCAAGGCTTACTACTATTTCGAGCGCGTCCACTCCGAGACTATCTGCGCGGATCTTACCGACGATTACACCGATGTGACGGGTTACTACACAACTCATTTTCCGCATCCGTACCCGCCTTACGTAAGAGAAGCAACCTCGCATTTTTACAGGAATTTCAAACATTATCTCGTGACTTCCGGAACGACCGGATACCTTCCGAATCCTTCGGAGCTTGCCATTGCCGACAGCTGGCACGGCCCCTACAAAGTGCTCGGAAATCCGCACCCCGGCGACAAGTCTAACACGTCTTTCCACAGCCAGATTGCGAGCGTTTTCAAGGTGCCCGGCAAGAAGGACCTTTACATTGCCCTTGGCGACAGATGGAAGCCGGAGGCGATGGACGTCCCCTACGAGCTCTACGAAAACATTTTCAGAGTTCAGTTCTCAGGCACTGCCACGCAGGAGGAACTCGCCAAGGCCGCAGAGGACGCAAGACAGATTCCTCCCGACAAGACGCGCGAGGCAAATTACGTCTGGCTCCCGTTCAGGTTTGACGGCGAGATGGGCTACCTTGACTGGAAGGACGAGTGGAGAATCGAGGACTACGAATAACTGCCGCCAATGAGACTTTTCATCGCTATCCGCCTAACCGAAAACATGAAGGATGCGCTCCTCAGGATGCAGAACACGGCAATGTCGCTCGGCATGACCGGCTCGTTCATTCCCGTGAGGAATATGCATATTACGCTTGCGTTCATTGGCGAGTTCGAAAGACCCGATGAGATTGTCAGGGTCATGAAGTCTGTGCCGTTTGAGCCTTTTGATATAACACTTAAGGGTGTGGGAACGTTCGGAAGCATACTCTGGGGCGGCGCTGACTGCCCCGACAGTCTTTTCAAATACGTCAAGGCTCTTCGCAAGAAGCTTGACGACCGCGGAATTCCTTACGATATTAAACCGTTTAATCCCCATATTACAGTCTGCAGAAAGTTTGACGGCGACAGGTCGCAGCTTTCGCTTGATGAAGTTTCGATGACCGCCGACATGGTCTCGCTCATGGTGTCGGAGAAGGTCCTTGGCGTCATGGAGTACAGAGAAATCGCCAAGGTGACCGCTTTTTCGTAAAAACACGCAAAAAAAGGGATGCAATTCCGAAAAAACTATGATATAATTCGCAGAGATAGATTTACAGGCAATTATCAGGAGGATATCACTATGATGAGGAAAAGTACCGGGCGTAAGGTGAGTCCGGGAAATCCGCTCCGGCAGGTTTTTTTAAGCTTGGCGGTTTAAATTCAGATTAGGAGGAATGAATTTCTCACAGGCAGGATTCGTTGAAAAATCTCGGCGCTTGTGTAATACAATTCGGGCAAAAATGTTTCGTATAAAAACGACTTGAAAATGTACAGATTTTTGCTTGACTTGCGACAATTTTTCAGGTACAATTACACCTCGTGGAAATTCGTTCTACTAAAATTTTTAATAACAGGATGGGATAAGAAAATGAATGATTTAGAACTTTTAAGACACGCAAAAGAGTACATTGATAAGATGGCTAACGGCATGAATCCTCTCACTAATGAGATTGTTCCGGAAGATGATATTTTAAACAACATCAAAATATCTCGCTGTCTTTTCTACGTTTCCGGTGTTCTCCAGGGTCTTCTCAACGGCGAACAGCAGAGAACTGCTATGCCTCACAAGATGCCCAGAAAGTCGGATTTCTCGATTTCCGAAGACGAGCTCTCAAGATATGAGTTCTCCCAGGAGCCTCTTACGATTTCCGAACTAACACACCGCATCAACTGCCTCGTTGATCTTGAGAACATGAAGCCTCTCCACTACAGGACTATCACTGAGTGGCTCAGCAGCATCGGACTTCTCGAAGAAAAAGAGAGAATCTCCGGCGGACTCACAAAGAGACCTACCGCAAGCGGCGAACAGCTCGGTATTCACGTTGAGGAGAGAGTCGGTATCGACGGAAATATTTATTACGTAAATATTTACGATCTCCAGGCTCAGCAGTACATCATTGCTAACCTCGTTTCAGCTCTCGGAAGATAAGCTGACGATAGACAGTTAAGAAACGAATATTTCATAGCATACAGGCTCCTGCTTTCGCGGGAGCCTGTATGTGTTATCACGGTTGTTTTATTAGCTTAATTTTTCATATCACCTGTATCGTTTGAGGCTTCGGTTGAGGCTTCTGCCTCGGTTTCTTCAGTTGCTGCAGCGGTGGATGAATCTTCGCATTTTAAGACGTTTTCTGCTTTCTTACGCGCCTTGCGCTTCCTCATTATGATAATGACTGTCACGTATCCTGCAATGAGTACCGCAAGCACTGTGCCGCCGATGATGAGACCTATGACGTAGGCGGGCATGCCGGGGTTCTTGGCGGTAATGCTGAAAACTTCAAACGCATATCCGTCGGCTCTTACAGCCCTAAGAGTAAACTTGTGCTGCCCCTGCGAGAGAACCGAGACGTCAATGCCGCAGTTAAACGCATTGCACTCAACGCAGCTCGGGTAGTCGAATCCCTTGTAGTCAAATACGTCCTCCCTGAAATACTGGCCGAGCGGATACCAGAGGCTTTTGTCCGTACGCACCTCAAACCTTATGATATCGTCTGCCGTGCACCAGCCGTTAAGCATGATGAGACTTCCGTCTTCCTCAAACGTCGGCACGTTGTAGCTTCCGAACTGGATTCCGTACGAATCGATGCACGCATCAAAACTTACGGTTAGCGGAGCTCTTTCAACTGTGAGCTCGCCAATGTCATAAGTGCCTCCCTGAACTTTCGCACGGATCTTAATGACCGAGCCGACCGGAATGTCCGCGGTGGGAATGCGCGCGCTGAAAACGGCGTTGTCCTTAAGGTATGAAAAGCCCCAGGCAGGCGTTGTAAGCTCGTAATACGGGAACCAGACTGTATCCTTATAGCTTCCGCCGTTGACTGAGTATTCAATGTCGTCAATACTTTCAGCCGATATTGTGAAGCCCTCAAGTTTGACTTCCTCCTCGCTGAAATCGACGTAGAGCTTTCCTTCGCAGGCAGCGTCTGTCGTGAAGATTGAGGAGGGCGCGGTTATGCAGTTGACCGTTTTCGGAAGACTTTCCAAGGCGCCTTCCATGAGCTTTATATCGTCAATGTACTTGTATCTGCAGAGATAGTAGCTGCCGGAGGTCATGCGCTCCTGAAGCTTGGCGATTGAGCCGTTGGTGCCTCCTTCACCGTAGCTTCTTATAACTATGATGTCGGGGGTCTGCTCGATGGTGACAACCGACTTCATGCTGCCGGAGTTGTCGTATACAACGTCAAGCACCATAATCACGTGGCCGCCTTCGTGCGAGTTGATGAGGTCGCCCGGCTTTGCGTCAAAAACGTTCCTGCTCTTTACAGGGAAAAGGTCCGGATTGCCGCCAATGTCCCTCGTCGTGTGCCTTTTAATCCCCATCGCCGCAGAAACAAAGCCGCTGCAGTCGTTTGAGTAGTAGGGCGAATACTTGATAGGCCCGTTTTCGGTCGTATAGTAGTAGGTGTTTTCGCCGCGGTCAGTGTAAAGAAGACTGGCAGGATCCTTTGCCGCGGCGGCAAATTCGCTCACGGACGCGACGCTTCCGACGTAGGCTCCCTTGTGCACGGGCTGGCCGTAGGGGATGCCTCGGTAGGTGTGGCCGGCAACGAATTGGCGTTTTGATACTTTTGAGGCAGACCACGCAGAGACGTTCTCAATAGGAGTCCAGAACGTGTTGTACATGTAAAGCGCGTTTAAAATCATGTTTGAAACGCCTTCGGAAAGCTCGTCCCTGACTCCTGTTTTGTACCTTGAGTTGTCGGGCTGAGCCATGCTGCACGAGGCAAGCGACACGCCGAGGACAACCAGAACCAGAACGCACATTACTTTTGTTAAAAGCTTTTTCATGTTTATACCTCAGTTAAATCCGTCCGGAAGAACGAAAAGGCCTTCTTTTTCAAGAACTTCTCTGTATGATGTAAGATCAAGGTCCGCGCCGATGTCTCCGGTGTAGTGATTTTCTCCTTTAATTTCGGAAAAACCGCATGTGCCTTTCCACTCGATCTTATACACGCGGTGAGCCTCCGCTTTGAACCTGCCTAAGACGGTTGATGCGTCTTTTGAGGCCTTGGCGGTGTCATTTATAATACATTTTCCTGTAGATAAGTCTGTGACCGTGTAGGAAATGTCGGCGTCGAATGAAAGGTCGGATGCTGCGACAAGATCATTGAGCCCGTCTTCGGACGGCTCGTCGCACATGAGGCAGAGCGGCTGCTGCGAGCGCTTTATGTAGTGATAGGCAAGCTTTTTGTTCCCGTAAAAGTCAACGACCGCGTCCGAAATCTGCGGCCAGCCGTCAATTATATTCCACCAGATGATGCCGCTCCTGTACCATTTTTCAATTCTGAAGTGCTCGATAAAAAATTTCATTGCCTCGGCCTGCGAAATCTGGCTCATGAGAGCGTAGATTTCAAGGTCGTCGGGAGCTTTCCCAAAGAGGCGCTCGACCTGGCGGGTCATGAGGGGTACTCTGTAGGCGAAGGGGGCATTGGCGTCTTCCTCCATGCTTGCGGAGTGGACGAGCCATTCGGGGTCGGTGCATATTTCGGAGTTTCCGCGGTTATTCAGGGCTTTTTCTGAAATGAAGCGCCTGAGTGAGTCCGGAGCGGGGCAGCCGTGGTAGCCGGTTTCTGAAGCGAAATGGGCAACGGACTGATCCTTGTAATAGGTTCCTTTGAAATAGTCGCGCGGGCCCCAGAGATGGTCCTCGGAAGGCAGCTTTCCCGTGCGGAACACTTCTTCGTCGATGTAAGGCGAGCTCGGAATGTAAGGACGCATACCGTCGTATCGCTCACAGACATCGCCAATGATCTCACGCGTGAGCTTGTTGTGATTCGGATTGAACTGATTGAGCGGCTTTCCGTAAAGCGTGCCGTTCCGCAGCGTGCAGAATATGTCATTTTCGTTGTCGCCCGACCAGATGACAAGAGAGGGGTGTCCGCGCAGTGCTTTTACAACACTCACGGCTTCATCGTGGATGAGCTTTCGCATCCTCTCGTCGTCGGGGTAAGTGCCGCATGCCATCGAAAAATCCTGCCAGACCATTATGCCGTTTTTGTCGCAGTAATCGTAAAGAACGTCTGACGGGTAGACGGCGCCGCCCCAGCAGCGGATCATGTTGCAGCCGATGTCCTTGACAAGCTCAAGGCCTCTTTCGGTGAAGCTGTCAATGCGCGACGGGAACGTGTCGACCGGCACCCAGTTGGAGCCGAGCACAAACACTTTTTTCGCATTTATGCGGAAGAAGAACTTGCCGAGAGGCCCCGCTTCAGATGTTCTTTCAAGCTCGACAGTCCTCACGCCGAAGTTAAAGCTCTTCTCATCAAGAGTTTCGGAAGCTTTGTTAAGGACTCTCTTCCCGCTTTCGTAAAGAGTCTTCGAAAGGGTAATCTTAACGTCATAGAGCGCCTGATCGCCGCAGCCTCTCGGCCACCAGAGAACGGGGTCTTTCAGCGGAATCTGAAGCACCTGGTTTACTGACCATATTGTCGTAACAGCTTCAAAAGAGGAGTCAACGGCGCCTTCAGCGTTTTTATGAGTTCCCCTGACCGTCACGGTGAGGTCTCTTAAATCGTCAAAATCCGTATTGATTTTAAGCTTCAGAACGAGCCATGCAAAACCGTCCTCAAGCGTGTGAGTGTAGAGGTAACAGTCGCCGATCTCCTGCCGCTTCACGTATTCGACCGTCACGGGCTTCCACAGACCGCCGGAGAGGGCGCGGGGCATGATGTCCCAGCCGTACATTGCCGGCGCTTTTCTCACAAGGAGGGAGTCCTGCGTGTATTTCATTGCCCATGCCTTGGTCTCAAGCTCGAGATCCCTCACGTAAACCGAAACCGGAATGATGTGCACAACGACTTCGTGAATCCCTGCCTCAAAACCGCCAAGCGAAAACTCGTGCGGCACGAGCATATTCTCGGTCTTTCCTATAAGCTTACCGTCAACGAAAATCTCCGCAACCGTATCGATACCGCCAAAGCGAATGTGCGGAATTGTCCCTTCTTTACCGGCAATTTCAAACCTCGAAAAATACCAGAGATGGCAGCTTTCGTAATCCTGAAGGAGCAGTATGTTCGTGCCTTTGAATATGTCTTCCGGCAGCTTTCCCTCGCGGATAAGATCGAGCTCGAAATTGCCCGGAACGGAAGCTCTCATTATCTCAAGACCTGACGCCAGAATGTCTGACGCCGTGCGAAGACAAAGACCTTTTTCAGCGACAAGGCTGTTCCTGCACATGCAGAATTTCCAGTTTGTGATATTGGCGGTTTCGTGCATGAAAACCCCTGCTTTCGTGTTGAGAAAATATGCAAAATATGTTATTCTGCAGGTGAAGTTTAGCATATAAACGGATGTCAATCAAAGGCTTTTTGAAAAGCCTGAAACGGTTCTTGCGAGGGGGCGGAGGCTTTGACGGATGACGGAAACAGAATATATATCGCCATCGACCTGAAAAGCTTTTATGCCTCGGTTGAGTGCGTCGCGAGGGGCAGGGACCCGCTTACGACTAACCTTGTTGTTGCGGATGAGTCGCGGACCGAGAAGACGATTTGCCTTGCCGTGTCGCCGTCGCTTAAGGCCTACGGGATTTCGGGCCGCGCGCGTCTTTTTGAGGCGGTGCAGCGTGTAAACGAGGTTAACCGCGAGAGGAAAAGAAAGCTTCGGGGCGACGATTTTTCGGGGAGCTCCGATGACGACAATGTCGTAAAAAGCGATCCGACCGTTGCGCTTGATTTTATAAGAGCGGTTCCCAGAATGGCCGAATATATGCGCGTGAGCGGCCTTATTTACTCGATTTACCTGCGTTTTGTGGCGCCGGAGGACATTTTTGCGTACTCCGTTGACGAGGTCTTTATTGACGCGACGGGCTACCTTGACGTTCTTAAACTGACGCCAAGGGAATTTGCCATGAAGCTCATAAAAGCTGTTTTGAGCGAGACGGGTATAACCGCGACCGCGGGCATTGGGACCAATATGTACCTCGCCAAGGTCGCGATGGACGTCGTCGCAAAACACATTCCCGCAGACAGCGACGGCGTGAGGATTGCGGAGCTTGACGTGATGAGCTACAGAAAGAGCCTCTGGGACCACAGACCGCTTACGGACTTCTGGCGGATAGGTCCCGGCATCGCAAGGAGGCTTGAGAAGATCGGCATTCATACCCTTGGCGATATCGCGGAGTGCTCGGTAAAGTTTGAGGAGACTTTGTACAAGGAGTTCGGCGTCAACGCTGAACTTATCATAAACCACGCATGGGGCTATGAGCCGACAACGATTGCCGACGTCAAGTCATACAAGCCTGAGAACAACAGCTTAAGTTCGGGACAGGTGCTGTCAATGCCTTACCCGTTTGAGAAGGGCGAGCTTATCGTTAAGGAGATGTCGGACGCGCTTTCGCTTGACCTTGTAGAGAAGGGTTTTGTCACGGACCAGATTGTTTTGACTGTAGGATACGATATCGAAAACGTAGGCAAAAATTCAACATATAAAGGGCCGACGGAGATTGACAGGTACGGCAGGCTGACGCCTAAAATGGCACACGGGACGATTAATCTTCCGATGTTCACGTCGTCGTCGAAGATCATTGTCGACAAGACTGCGGATCTTTACAGGCGCATCGTCAATAAAGAACTGACGGTGAGAAGAATGTACGTCGTCGCAAACCACGTTATACCTGAGAGGGACGTGCCGGAGGAGCCGGAGGCGGTTGAGATGAGCCTGTTTGACATTGGCGGTGACAAAGAGAAGCGCGAGGCGGATGAAAAAGAGGCGCTTGCGAGGGAGAAAAAGCTTCAGGAGGCGGCCATCCTGATCAAGAAAAAATACGGTAAAAATGCGGTTCTTAAGGGCATGAGCTTCAGGGACGGAGCAACGGCCATTGAGAGGAACGAGTCGGTCGGAGGACACAAAGCGTAGTATATGGCTGACGGAAAGTACGAGAAGATAATAAGTCTGCCGCACCACGTTTCGAAGGTGCATCCGCAGCTTTCAAAGGAGAGCTACGCCGCTCAGTTTTCGCCTTTTGCGGCGCTAACGGGCTACGACGACATCGTTTTTGAGACGGCAAGGTACACCGAGGAGCGCAGCGAGGGAACCGATTCACAGAGCATTGAGCTTGACAGGAAGCTTTCGTTCGTGCTCGCGGAGCTTGAAAAGGGATATTTTCCGGAAATATCGGTGAGGTACTTCAGAAAGGACGCGACCAAAGAGGGCGGTGAATATCTTATCTTTCGCGGAAACGTCAAGAAGATTGATTTCGGAAAGAAAAAGATTGTATTTACCGACGGGAGCGTGATCTTCGCGTCTGACGTTGCGGATATTTACGCGGAGTTCATTGGCGATACGGACTGAAACCGCCTGTGCTTAAAGGGTGATTCAATGGAGAAGCGCTAAACTTTGCGCGTGATTTTTAAAACGGGAGAAACCGGTATGGCGGTGAAAAAATATAAAGACGTAAGTTTTGTAAAGCTCTGTGATGGCGACTGCGATGGTATTGCCGAAATGTCGCGCCTTGCGACTGCGATCGTTCGCGATTACTACGACCCGATTCTCGGAACTGCTCAGAACGACTACATGCTCGCACTTTTTCAGTCTGAGAGCGCGATAAAAAATCAGCTTAAGCACGGCGCGGAGTACAGATTTATTGAAGCAGACGGAAAGCACATAGGCTTTATGGCCTTTTACCCGAAGGAGGACTTCCTCTACCTCAGCAAGTTCTACATTGAGGCGTCTTCGAGGGGAAAAGGCGCGGGCGGAAAGGCGCTCTTTTACCTTGGCGATTTTGCGGGGAAGCTTGGCCTTCACAGCATACGGCTTAACGTTAACAAGCACAACTATGACTCGATCGGTTTTTACGAGAGCAAGGGCTTTGTGAAGATTCGCGACGAGGTCAACGATATAGGCAACGGATTTGTAATGGACGATTATGTGTATGAACTGAAGGTTCACGCTTAGTAAAGGAACGGAGAAGGGCAATGGTAATTTTTAACGAAAAAAAAGAGGAAATCAGACCGTTTAAGTCGGAGGGCGGGATCGAGTATTTCAGCCTCGAAGAGGGCGTTTACAACTTTACCGCCAAGATGGTTGAGGCGCGAATGCTCTGGACGCCCGTGTGTATGCGGGACCATATGATACGCCAATGGTGGAACCCCACGAACAACGACTCAAACTTCCAGTACGGCTCGCCGGTGATTGCTACGATTGACGGAAACGGAAATAACTTCATGACTCTTGCATTGGCGGATTCGGTGAAGACTTCGAGGATTTCGTTCAGCGTTGACGATTTGAGCCAGAAGGACGAGTTCCTTTTCAGGGTCGAAACCGCGAAGGACGGAGTTTTCCAGAAACGCACACCCGGAAACGTTCTGCGCATCGACACGAGGAAGATCCCTTACTACGAGGCAATCCTTGACGCAGGCACGTTTATGAGGCAGAACCTCAGCTTTGCCGCCAAGGTTCCCGACAACGCCGAACTCCCGCTTTACTCGTCCTGGTACAACTTCCACCAGAATCCGAGGCAGGACCTGCTCACGAAAGAGCTTGACGAGGCCGCAAAGCTCGGCTTCAAAACGGTTATTCTTGACGACGGCTGGCAGTTCGAGGACGACGTCACGGGCGACTACTACCTGTGCGGCGACTGGCACGTTGCGGAGAACAAATTCCCCGATTTTAAGGGCTTCTGCGACCACGTGCACGAACTCGGAATGAAGCTCATCATGTGGTTCCCCGTGCCTTTTGTAGGCTACAACACAAAAGATTTTAAGCGTTTTGAGAACAAGTTCGCGACGAAGCTTGACCCTATGAGGGCGGGCGTGCTTGACGTAAGATACAAGGAGTGCCGCGAGTACATAATCGGCCTTTACGAGGAATATGTTGAAAAGTTCGGTATTGACGGCTTGAAGCTTGACTTTGTGGATGCGCTTAACATTCCCGATTTCACGCTGCCTCCCGTAAACGACGAAATGGACCACGACAGGCTGAACTACGCGGTGCTGACGCTCATGGACGAGATTTACAACCGTATGACGGCGCGCAACCCTGACTTCCTGTTTGAATTCAGGCAGTGGTACGTGGGCGCCGAGATGGTGAACCACGCCAATATGATCCGCGTCTGCGACTGCGCCTACGATTCGGCCACAAACCGCATCGGAATCGCTTCTTTAAGGATGCTTGATGCAAAGACGGCGGTTCACTCAGACATGCTTCTCTGGGCAAAGGACGAGACATGCGACAACCTCGCAAGGCAGCTTCTTGACGTCATGTTCTCTGTTCCTCAGATTTCGGTACTTCTCACAAAGAGCACCGGGGAGCAGAAGACCCTTGTCGGAAACTTTGTTTCATACTGGACTGAGAACAGGGACGTACTCATCCACGGAAAGATTATTCCCGGACTTCCCGACTACAACTATGAGTTTATTACCGCAGAGAAAGACGGCCGCAGGATTACTGTTCTCTACGGAACAACTGCTTTTGTGCTTTCCGGACTTGACGAGGACGTATTCAACGCGACTTCAAAGAAATACGTTGTCGCGGCGGTTGAGGGCAAGGTTGACACAGAAAAACTGAGTTATAAGGTTTATGATTACTTCAAAAATGTGCTTTTTGAGGGAAAAATAGGTGATAAGAGACAGTTTGAGGTTCCCGTTGGCGGTATGCTTAGAATCACGGGTGAGCGTTAAAGCGTCTCAGTTACAAATGAAAAAGATCGGAAAGAGTGTATTATGTCTAAACTGATTAAAAGAATTATTGTTGCGGTTCTTATCGTTGTCCTGCTCCTCGGACTTGCCACGCTTGTGATGAACCTTATTGTTATCGGCGGAAGCAAACCCGGCATTAAGAGCGACTACAGGAACCTCAGTATCAGGGATGCGGACTGCATTATGGTTCTCGGCTGCAGTGTAAAGCCTGACGGGACTCCGAGTGATATGCTGAAAGACCGTATGCTTAAGGGCGTTGAGCTTTACAAGGCGGGCGTAGCGCCTAAGCTTCTTCTGAGCGGAGACCACGGTACTCAAGGGTATGACGAGGTTACGTGCATGAAGGAGTTTGCGATAAGCCGCGGTGTTCCGCCGGAGGATATATTCCTTGACCACGCGGGATTCTGCACGTACGACTCAGTCGTGAGGGCAAAAAAGGTTTTCGGCGTAAAGAAGCTTATTATAGTTACGCAGGAGTACCATCTGTACAGGGCGGTCTATATTGCGCGCTCGTACGGAATTGAGTGCGAGGGCGTTTACAGCGACCCGACGTGGTACTCGGGACAGGCTAAGCGCGACATACGCGAGATATTCGGAAGTTGCAAGGACTTCCTCACGACGACGTTCAGGACGAGTCCGAAATACCTTGGCGACAGTATTTCGCTTGAGGGCGACGGAAGGGTCACTCACGGGGATTGAAACCTTTTCGCTTCGAAAAGTCATAACGTTTAAAGCGCCTTTTTTCAACTGATTTCATTTGAAAGAAAGCGCTTTTTATTGTAAAATCAGCTTAGTTTTCTAAGCGGGATATGATCGCTTTAAGAGGTTCGGAGGACAAAGGTTCCTTCCGGATTTTAAGGAGGATGTTTGGATATGTCGAAAAATAACAGGAAATTCGGGTTTCCGGTTGCTTTGCTTCTGATCGTATTGGCGGTGGCGCTGCTCGCTTCCTGCGCAAAGGGTCCCGCGGTTGACCCCAAACAGCAGGAGGAGGAACAGAGAAGGCAGGAGGCGCTTGCCGCGGCAACACAAAGTGCCGAGAGCTATTTTGCAGAGTACAATGCGACGCTCATTAAGCGGGGCTACGGCGGAATTCAGGACGGCGAGCTTTATTCCGAGGGCGGATTCTTCTTTGTTTACGAAAACAGTGCCGCAAAGAACATCTCCGAGGAAGATTACACAAGGCTTCTTTCCGAAAAGCCTGTCATAATTAACATAATTTTCCTCATCCCTGACGGCGCGGGATTCGGCTCTTACGACTACGCCAATGCATACAAGACAAAGTACGCGGCTACCGCGACTGACGGCATTGTCGACGGTATTAAAGACACCGAAACGACCTATATGGGCACCACGCTCACAACGAACAGGATAGAGGGAATGGAAGTTTACTCCCTTTACCTCGATCAGTTCATGATCGCTCACGCGGACACGTCAATGACCCACATGGCGGGCCACTCGGCAACGGACTCAGCCGCTGCGGGAACGGCGCTCCTCTGCGGAACAAAGACCGACTACACGATGACGGGTATGAAGGCAGACTTTTCGCCTGTCGCAAACATACTTGAGGCATCAAGGCTTGACGGCAAATCAACGGGCTTCGTCACCACCAAATGCCTTGTCGATGCGACTCCCTCCGCGGGGACGGTTCACGTTATGAGAAGGCCTGACCAGGACAGCTGCGCATACCAGGAGGACGCCTCGCACCAGCTTCTCAACTCGCTTATAGACGTTGAGCTCTGCTACGGCTCCGACGGCGGCTACGTGAAGGCTGCATCCAAGTACAGCGACAAGCTCATTATTAACGACGACAGGGCGGAAAACCACGGATATACGGTTGTAACCGACGTTGAAACGCTTGAAAAAGCTGTAAAATCAGGCGCAACAAAGCTTTTCTCTAAGTTCCAGCTGAATTACGCCGAGATGATCGACGAGGGGAAGAACCTCTCCAAGACCAACTACAATATGGGCACAAACGCCTGGAACACCGACTACCAGGGCCACCACATCCTCTACGACGTTGACGCCGAAGCCGGAAAAGACCTGACCCTCATGGACCTCGCCAAGGCGGCTCTCGAAGTTCTTGACAGGAATATCGCCAATCCGAACGGCTTCTGCCTCGTCATTGAAGGCGGCGCGATAGACAATGCGGCCGAGCAGAGATACGCCAAGGAGGCCGTCGGCGATTACCTCGCATTCGACGAAGTTTTCGGATACTGCGTGAACTTTGCGATGAAGAGGGGCGACACTATAGTTGTTGCATGCCCCGACCACGACTCCGGCGGCTTCTACAACCCCGCAACGCAGAGCGAGGCTCCCAACAAAGGAAACAAAGCCGGCAAGGCTTTCACCGACATTGACGCTTTCTGCGAGGCTCTTCACGACGGACTCGTTGCCGACAACACGGTCGTCGGAGGTCAGGTGACAGGCCACTCTCCGCAGGACGTACCCGTATGGCTCTACGCGCCGGACAGTGTAAGGACTGAAATATTAAGCAGGCTCGGTCTTCCCGGAGACGCTTCGACAGAGAAGGTAAGGGAAGGAAAGTTCTACGACGGAACCGTCTTAAACGACGATTATAAAATCAACAACTCCGATATCGCGGAGGCTGTGATCGAAGCCGCAAGGATTACAAAGCTTGATATCGCAACGAAGAAGCTTTTTAATCCTGTATACGACAATAACGACCCCGAAAAGTATTCTTTCGGAACATATGACGAAGAGACAGGCGTCTTCACCTTCGCAAACGGCGCCAGGGTGACAAGAAACAGCCGCACGTTCGCCGACGCCTCGGGAAACGAGCACACCATAAAGTGCGGACTCCCGATTTACATAACCAATCCTGCCGCCTATCACTATGAGGACGGCTCGGACAAGACTGCAAAGAAAGGCAAAGCCTGCGCGGTATTCTACGTGCCTGAAGAGGTGCTGGATGTCATTGGCTATAATGCTGAGGAGGGCGGAAACTGAGCTTTTCTTAACGAAAATGAAGAGGTGCTTATGAAGATTACCGAAAACGAAGATAAGGAAGTTGTAAAGATGATAAGGGACGGCCTTGTTGAGACAGGCGGATACTGCCCCTGCCGAAGGGAGAGGACACCCGACACAAAGTGCATGTGCAAAGAATTTCGCGACCAGATAAAGGACCCGAACTTCGAAGGGTACTGCCACTGTCTGCTTTACTATAAATCGCTTAAAGACTGATTTGTCAGACTGAAACTAAACAAAACCGAAGGAGGTCAGAAAAATGGCTGAAGTTAAAGTAACAAAGGATAATTTCGAAACCGAAGTGCTTAAGGCCGACAAGCCCGTTCTCGTTGATTTCTGGGCAACGTGGTGCGGCCCTTGCAGAATGCTCGCCCCCGTGCTTGCGGAGATTGACGCGGAGTACGGAGACAAGGTCAAGGTGTGCAAGGTGAACGTCGATGAGGAGCCGGCACTTGCCGACAGATACGGTATCAGCGCGATACCCATGGTTTACCTTTTCAAGGACGGAAAACCCGTTCGCTCGTCAATGGGATACAAGAAGAAAGAGGAACTCCTCAAGATTGTATTCTGAAGAAACGTTGAGGCTTAAAAGCTTAGCGAAAGATTCTGAGGCTTCCGCAAAAGGAGACTTCGGACTCTTTTTATGGGTGCGCATACGCGTTTCCTATACAAATCATAGCTTGACTGTTCTTTAAACGGTCGGGAAAGGCTTGATTTAACTGCCGCCAAATAATAGAATTGCAACCTGCCGTAAAACAGCGAAAACACGGCGGAAGAGCCGCGCGGGACGCGCGGCGTTAAGAAGGACCGAAAAACAAAATGCTTCTGGGTAAACACCTAAACAAATATTACGGGAAATACTGGTTCCTGTTCCTTGGCGGTGTGCTTGCGCTGATCGTTGTTGACGTCGTGCAGCTTTACCTGCCGGAGTACCTTGGCAATCTCGTTGATCTGCTCAACGATTCGTCAAAGACCGGTGTGCCCGTCGATACCGCCAAGGTAGGCAACCTCTGCCTCTGGCTTCTTTGTTTTGCGGGCATTATGTTCTCGGGCAGGATGCTTTGGCGGTTCAGTCTCTACACGGCTTCGTTCAAAACCGAGGCGGGGCTGAGAAGAGAGATGTTCATGAAGAGCGAGCGCCTGTCGCAGAAGTACTACGGGGAGACCAAAACGGGCTCCATTATGTCGTGGTTTACGACGGATCTTGACGAGATTCAGGAGTACACAGGCTTCGGAACGGTTCAGCTTGTCGATTCGACGTTCCTCGGGCTGATGGTCATCATACGCATGTTCAGGCTCGACTGGGTCATGGCGGTGTTTGCGATGATACCGATGATTCTGATCGTTATCTGGGGCGTGCTCGTTGAAAAGTTTACCGCTCAGAGATGGAAGGACCGCCAGGAGAAGTACGACAAGATGTATGACTTCACACAGGAGAACTTTTCGGGCATCAGCGTCGTAAAGGCGTTTGTCAAGGAAAACAAGGAAATCCACGCATTCGCCAAGGTCGCGAGGAAGAACAAGGAGGCAAACCTCAGGTTCGTCAAAGTTCATATTGTTTTTGACACGCTCATAGAGCTCATTATAGGGCTTATACTTGCGCTCATCATGGGCTTCGGCTCGTGGTTTGTGTACGCTGCAATCAGCGGAAACCCCATCCGCATTTTCGGCCATGCAGTCAACATCGGCGCGGGTAAGCTCGTGACTTTCATTGGCTATTTCGATGCGCTCATCTGGCCGATGATAGCTCTCGGAATGCTCGTGACAATGCTCGGACGCGCCAAGGCTTCCCTTAAAAGGGTCAGTGCTTTTCTTGACACGCCTGAAGACGTGAAGGACTGCGAGGATGCGATTGAGCTTAAGAACGTAAGGGGCGATATCGAGTTTAAGAATTTCTCGTTCTCTTATCCCGCAAAACCGGGCGTGGAGGTGCTTAAAAACGTTACGCTTAAGATAAATGCGGGCGAGCTCATTGGCGTTGTCGGAAGGGTTGGCTGCGGAAAGTCGTCGCTCTTAACGGCTCTCTCGAGGCTTTACAACTTAGATGAGGACTCTGTTTTCATTGACGGCAATGACATCATGAAATGCAAAATCGCGTCAGTCAGGGACTCCGTGGCGTTTGTCTCGCAGGAGAATTTCCTTTTCTCATCAACAATCGAGAAGAACATTTCGTTCTCAAAGCCTGACGCGACTATGGATGAGATTGAGAGGGCGGCAGAGTTTGCGGACGTTGCCGACAATATAAAGGCGTTCCCTGACGGCTACAAGACTGTCACGGGCGAGCGCGGCGTAACCCTTTCGGGCGGCCAGAAGCAGCGCATTTCGCTTGCGAGGGCATACCTCAAAAGCGCTCCGATCATGATACTTGACGACTCGGTTTCTGCGGTTGACGTAAGAACCGAGGAACATATACTTGAAAACATCAGAAATGAGAGAAAAGGGCGCACCACGATCGTTATCGCGTCAAGAATCTCATCTGTCGCACACGCCGACAGGATTCTTGTGCTGAATAACGGCGAGGTTGAGGCGTTTGACGCACCCGACAGGCTCTCCGGAATATCTCCCACCTACAGCAAGATGGTCGAGCTCCAGCAGCTTGAAGACGAGATCAAGGGAGGTGAGAGCTGATGGCAGTCGATATTGACGAGAAGGACCGTCTGAAGGGCGACAAAAAGATCCCCTTCAAAGTCTTTGTAAAAAGGGTGCTCAAGTATCTGAAACCTGAAACAAAGAGGTTTGTGCTTGCCGGAATACTGATTCTCATAAACGTCGGCCTTGACGTTGTGCTCCCGCTGATAACCGCTCAGGTTACCAACAACCTGACTTCGGAGAACCCCTGGCTCACTTACCTTCTTCTGATGGCCGGCGCGTACCTCCTTATCACGGTCATAAACAACGTTTTCCTGTACTTTGAGTCCATGGTGCTCCAGAAGGCAGGGCAGGAGATAATCTACAACCTCAGAATGGAAGTTTTCTCGCATATTGAGGGAATGAGTCTCAGCCAGTTTACCGAGATGCCCGTCGGCTCTCTGGTCACGCGCGTCACGTCCTACACGCAGTCGATGAGCGACATGTTCACCAATGTCATTGTCAGCGTCATCAAGAATCTGCTCACGGTCGTCAGCGTTTACGTGATCATGTTCTTCATAAACGTGCAGCTGGCGTCCCTGATGCTCATATCGGTTTCACTCGTGTTCGCGTCGTCGCTTGTCTTTTCGAAGTACGTCAGCAAGGCGTTCAAAAAGGAGCGCCAGACCATCTCGGACCTCAACACGTTCATGAACGAGACTCTCTCCGGAATGAAGACGATAAAGCTCTTCAACAGGCAGGAGGGGAAGCTTGGCGAGTTCGATGAGAAGAATACGGCAATGCGCCGCGCGCGTTTCAACGTTGTAAAAGGGTTTGCGGTCTACAGGCCGTTTATCACCTTTGTCTACCTGTCGACAATGGCGCTCATATTCTGGTTCGGAGTTAAGTTCGGCCTGAACGCGGGATCTATCGTGGCTTTTTACCTGTATACAGGAAGATTCTTCAACCCCGTGCAGCAGCTTGCCGACCAGCTGAACAACATCCAAAAGGCACGCAGCGCTTCGGAGAGGCTCTTCAACCTGCTTGACGTCAAGCCCGAAGTCAGGGACCTTCCCGACGCGGTTGAACTTACGGACGTAAAAGGCCGCATCGAGTTTGACCACGTTTGGTTTGCGTACGAGGGCGAGAACTGGATTTTAAGAGACGTGTCGTTTGTGATAGAACCCGGTCAGACTTGCGCTTTTGTCGGCGCCACAGGAGCCGGTAAGACGACGATTCTCGGTCTCATCGTGAGAAACTACGAGATCCAGAAGGGCAGTATTTACATTGACGGCATCGATATAAAACACATCAAAATCAAGTCGCTGAGAAAGGCCATCGGCCAGATGCTGCAGGACGTTTTCCTGTTCTCAGGCACCGTTAAGACCAACATAACTCTCCACGACGACGATATAACGGATGAGGAGATAAAGGACGCCTGCAGATACGTCAACGCGGATACGTTCATTGAAAAGCTTCCGAAGCAGTACGACGAGGCTGTTATAGAGCGCGGCGAGAACTTCTCACAGGGCCAGCGCCAGCTTCTTTCGTTTGCAAGGACCGTTCTCCACAAGCCGAGCATTCTGATCCTTGACGAGGCTACCGCCAATATCGACACCGAGACCGAGGCGGTCATCCAGACTTCTCTTGAGAAGATGCGCAGCATAGGCACGATGCTTATCGTTGCCCACAGGCTTTCGACAATCCAGCACGCCGACCAGATCATCGTCCTCCAGAACGGCGAGATTATCGAGCTCGGAACCCACCAGGAACTTCTGTCGCACCACAACTACTACTGGAAGCTTTACAAGCTGCAGTTTGAGAATAACTGAAAAGTTTTCCGGGGACCGCATCTTACGCGTTTCCCGGTTTTTTTATAAACGAAAAGGGCCTTAGTCATGGAAGATTTGAAATATGAAACCTATACCGTGAGGCATTCGGAGCCGGCTGACCTTGGCGATATCATCAAAATCTACGAGGGCGCGAGGGCTTTCATGAGGGAATCCGGCAACCCGAATCAGTGGGGAACCGACTACCCGCCGGATGATATGATAAGAGACGACATCGCCAAGGGAAACTCTCTCGTCATAGTCTCCGGAAGCGAAATATGCGGCGTTTTCTGCTGCTTTGAGGGTGAGGACCCGACGTATGCTTACATTGAAAACGGCAGCTGGAAAAGCACCGGGCCATACGTTACCATTCACAGAATTGCCGCAAAAAGAGGCAAGAGAGGCATCTTGAAAACCGCCTGCGACTATGCAAGAACTATTTCCGGACATTTGAGAGCTGATACGCACGAAATGAACGCGCCCATGAGAAAAGCGCTCACGCGCTACGGCTTTTTACACTGCGGCACAATATACGTCAGGGACGGGCGGCCGAGGCTTGCGTTTGAATACATTGGCGATAAAATTGTTAATTGAGACGATTGCGGCTGTTGTTTCAAAAGCGGTCAGGTGGTATAATGGCCGTGAAATACTATTCTAAAGGAGATTTTTTAAATGAAAAGGTTGGTAAAGGTATCTGTGTTTCTTCTCGGCGCGCTGATGATTCTCGCAAGTCTCTGTTCCTGCATCAGAATTGATACGCCGATAAAAAAAGGCGTGATTTCAGATGACAGAAAAGCGTATTACAACGAATCGCTGGGAATTGAGGTCAGTTTCAAAACCCGAAATGCCGGTTTTTCAATACAGAGCACTCAGGAAATCCAAAATTTGATGGACGGACTCGAGTTTAAGGAAGCTCTTAAAAAAGCAAACATTTCGTACGACCTGTATGCATACAACAACTCCAACGGCGCTTCGGTTACGATCCTTTTTGAAAACCTTTACCGTACTTTGGGTAAGGTTGTTGATGACGCGAAGTATCTGGAAATTGCCAAGAAAAATCTGATCGATCAGCTTCCCGCCGCCGATATGCGTCTTGTTTCCACCAATACGAAAGAGTTTAAAGTCGCGGGTCAGACCCTGAACGGACTGCTCAGCACCATTGAGTATAAAGGTGTTTACTTGTACGAGTATTCAATCATAAAAAGAGTCGGGAATTATATGGCTGTCATAACTCTCACGGCACCTACAAAGCAGTATCTTGAAACCATGCTGAATTCATTCAGCGAATATAAAAAGTGAAACCGCCGATGCAAAAACAGCCGTCCCCGCAACGCATATTACGGGACGGCTTCAGCTTTCATTGACGGTACTTTTTCAGAGTTGTATAATGGTTTGGCGATAATTCATCCGTAAAAATCTTTGACCCCGAAAATAATTTGCGGAAGAGGAGAATCTCATGAAAGGCATCATATTAGCCGGCGGAAAAGGAACAAGAATGTATCCGATGACTAAAGCTGTTACAAAGCAGCTTCTTCCGGTGTACGACAAACCCATGATTTACTATCCGCTTTCGGTGCTTCTCCTTGGCGGTATCAGGGAGATAATGATTATTTCGGACAGAGAAAATCTGCCTCTTTTCAGGGAGCTTCTCGGCGACGGCAGCGATATCGGCATTGAGCTTTCGTATGCGGTTCAGGAAAGGCCGGGCGGCATTGCGGAGAGCTTTATCATTGCGTCGGATTTCATTGGCGGTGATGACGTGTGCCTCATCCTCGGCGACAACATTTTCTACGGACAGGACCTCACGGCAAGGTTCGAAGAAGCCAAGGGACTCATTGACTCAAAGGCATGCGGCGCGGTCGTTTTCGGCTACCCTGTGAAGAATCCGTGCGATTTCGGAGTGGTTGAGTTTGACGATGACGGCAAGGTTATTTCTGTCGAGGAAAAGCCTTCAAAACCCAGGTCCGATTTTGCAATCCCGGGTCTCTATTTTTACGCCAATGACGTAAAGAAGGTCGCGGCGGGCATCGAGCCTTCAGAGAGGGGCGAAAAGGAGATTACGGCGGTAAACGAGGTCTATCTGAAGCGCGGCGAGCTTCGCTGCATAAGGCTTTACAGGGGCTTTGCGTGGCTTGACACGGGTACGCCGGAGAGACTTCTTAAGGCCGCAGAGTTTATCTCGACGGTTCAGAATACGCAGGGATTTTACGTTTCCTGCATTGAGGAGATTGCCTGGAGAAGGGGCTTTATCTCAAAACAGCAGCTCAAAAAGCTCGGCAGAAAACTCATCGATACAGAGTACGGGAAGTACCTTGTCTCGCTCGAGGATTAGATTTTTGACGGCAATGTTTAACGCGTTGCCGCTTTTCATATTTTAACTTTTCAGGGGGTTCATTTTGAAAAAGTTCACTTTAATTTCGGCGGCTTTTGTCGTCTTTTGTTTATTGTTCGTATTCGCAATCCAGTCGTTTGCGATTCCCGACACAAAGTTCGACGGCGAGACTTCACGAACCGTCACGGAACTGTACGACGGCGTCATTATGACTCACATCACGCTCGGAACGTCTTCAAAGTACGGGCAGCAGTCATTCTGGGTCACCGAGTTTGATCCGGCGAGGTCGGACCTCATCGTTGACGTCACAAACAAGGGCAGTTATCTAAACAGCCGCGTCACCACATTAAACACCATGAAGTCGATCAAAAGCGACTCCGCCGGCACAAAGAATCCTCTTATCGGCATCAACGGCGACATGTGGCTCATGACCTCAACCCACTCGAGAATTCTCGGCAAGGGCACAACTTACAACGGCTGCAGCGACGCAGTCGTGAAGAAGGGTCTCGAGCTTCCGAGAGGTCTTACAATTTACAATGGCGAGATAGTTTCCGGTCCTCACACAACAGCCGAGACTCCTTACGAGGGCGCTTTTGACAGCTTCGGTTTCACCGCTGACGGCAGAACCATACTCGGAACTCCCTCGCTCACCATTAAAGTCACAAACAATTCGGACCCGTCCGCTGCGGCAGTCAAACTCACCGGCCTCAACAGGCTCCCCTCAAACGACGCGATCATGCTCTATTCCGACAAGGGTCCGCAGGACAACTACTGCCTTGACGACGCCTACGAAATCGTCATTGACTGCGACTACGACTACTGCATCAAGCATGAAGCCGTGGTAACCGGCAAGGTCACTTCCATCAGCAAACCCAACACAACAAGGCCTGAAATGAAGGCAAACCGCCTCATCTTAACTGCAAGAGGCACGAAGTATATCCCCAAGATCGAAGGCATCAAAGTCGGCGACGAGCTCTCCTTCAGCTTTACCGTCAAAGCCGCCAACTCCAAGGAAACAGCTGTCTGGAAGGACGTTGTCAACGCCGTCGGCGGCCACATGATTCTTGTCAAAAACGGCAGGTCCACAAACCTCCAGGATAACAACCGCTACCCCGCTTCGATCCTCGGAAACAATGCCGACGGCAAGTGCTTCTTCATCACTATGGACGGCCGCCAGAGCGGCTACGCCGTTGGCTTCAAGATCAGCGACATGGATGAGATTCTTCTCCAACTCGGCGTCGACAACGCGTTTCTCCTTGACGGCGGCGGAAGCGCTGACATGGTAAAGAAAACCGCCAACGGAAACTACGAACTTGTAAACAAACCCAGCGACGGCAAGGCAAGATCAGTCATCAACTCAATCGTGCTCTCGGTTTTGACGCCAAAGGACTCCGCGGTTTCAAGGGACCGTGTCTTCGGTGTGGAGGGCGATACGGTTGACAATCTGGTTCCGCAGGGCGGCCTTTCGTCGGACCTTGACGTAGGCGTTGTTGACATTGACAAATACAACGAGATAGGCATCTACGGCTGGGTTGCTTCAAACGAGGGCAACGGCCTCATCAGGGACTTCGGCTATTCGGTTGACGGCTTCAACATCGTCTGGTCCGATTCCTTCCGGATTATCGCCAAGGACGCAGACGCGATCAGAGCGGCAGCCGACAACCTTCAGGGAAAGAGCTCCGACGCGACAAGGTTTGACGTGAGAGTTCCCGTGAAGGAAGGAAAGCACTTTATAAAGGTTTACGTGAGAACGTCAAATTCCGGAAAAAGCGAGATCTGGACGGTGACGTATGAAGGAAAGTCAAGCACGACTCCTACGCCGACACCGACTCCTACACCTACACCTACGCCGACACCTACACCGACGCCTACGCCTACGCCGACACCTACGGAGACTCCCACTCCCACACCGACAGAGACTCCTGCTGCGACACCGACTGAGGCTCCGACAGAGACTCCTACGCAAGCGACCGAAGATACACCGGTTGTGACAGATACGCCTGAACCGGCTGAAACCGGGTCTCCTGAGCCTGACGATACGGAGATACCTTCTGAGACGCCCGGAGCGGCTGAAACACCGGAAGCCACCGCGGAGGGCGGTAAGTCCGGCGGAAAGAAGAGCGGCTGCGGCGGATTTGCTCTTGGTGCGGCGGGTGTTGCATTGGCGGTACTTTCGTGCGCGGTATTTGTGAAGCGGAAGAGGGAAAATCCGTGAAGTAAGATACTTTTGAAATAATTGCGTTAAAGCCTTCGGGTCGGACAGGTTTCTGTTTGACTTGAAGGCTTTAAAACCATATAATGAGGGGGAAGATTTCAGTTTGCAGACATTGGCGATGTCTGCCGGGTTTTTAATATTTACAGGAGGTCAGCTATTATGACAAAAAGATTTTCCGTGTTGATCACGGTTATTCTGGCACTTTCGCTTCTGCTTGCTGCGTGCGGCACAAGCGGCGGCAAGACCGGTGACGATCCTACAAAAGCACCGGCACAGGCTACGGAGAAGCCGACAGACGCTCCCGAACCGACAGCGGAGCCCACACCTACTGCGGCACCTACGGATACTCCGGCACCGGCAAACACACCTGAGCCCAAGCCTCAGATTAACTATACCGGCAATGCGGTTCTTGTCGATCTCGAGGATGACGGTCTGATTTCAGCTTCCTGCTGCGATTATGAGATCAGAGACGGCGAACCCTGGCTCACGATTATAACCGATGTTGGCGATAACAACATCACTTTCAGATTCGGCGAAAGCGTGTATCTTGAGGATACTCCGATCTTTGCATTCAAGTACAGAATCGGATACGGACAGAGCATCCGCCAGACTAACCACTTCTACGCAATCTCCTCCATCGGCGGCCCCGTTCCCCAGGAGGGCATGTACAATGATATTGACTTCGTAACCGACCTTGACTGGCACATCGGCATATTTGTTGTCGCGGAAGCTTTCCCGGCAGCGGGCGATGAGTGGGTAGGTCTCAGATTTCCGACAGTCGACACCGTCGGCGGCGACTATGAAATCGCATGGTTCGGCGCTTTTGAGAGCGAAGAAGACGTAAACGCTTATGACGCGGCTTTCAACGAGGTCTACGGAGACAAGCTCGTAAAGGCTGAAAAACCGAAGGAACAGAAGAAAGAAGCTTACCCCGAGAAGCTCGTCAACGAGTTTGAAGCACTCGTTTATGACTTTGAAGACGCAAGCGCAGGCGACTCGCTCACAGGTTACTACGGATCTGAGTGGATTCCGTCGTTCGGTCTCCGCAACTCCGAATTCGTTGACGTTGACGGCTCCGTTGCGCTAAATCTCAAGTTCGACGCGTTCTACCACGACAGTCTCGTAGAGGCAGGCAAGGGCTTCACGGCAAAGTTTGACTTCAAGAACAACGGCGCGTACAGCGGAAACTTCGGCGGTTTCGTAATGGGCTGGGGCGATGAGAACAACGGCTCCCGCGTATTCTACGAGAACGCATACGGCAAGGACGGCGCAGGCTCACTCGTCAGCAACAGCGGTATCGGTTTTGACTTCAGAGGCGGAAACAAGATCTACGTCTACATAGTTCAGTGGAACGCCGAATCAAACAAGAGAGACGTTGCTGCGGCAGAGGTTGAGACCGCGGTTGACTTTGACGCCAAGATGGTCAGTTTCCTCATCGAGGACGACGGCGTATCCAAGATCACTGTTAAGGCTGACGGAACGCTTCTCTTCATCATCAACTACTCCAACGCAAGCGTACATCCGGACGCTGCCGGATACTATGAGAAGTACTACCTCAACGTAAACATCACCGACGCTGAGGGCAACGAACTCGCCAAGTCCGAATCGGCTCTCTTCTCCGCATACGACAGCTTCGCATTCGGCGCAAGAGCACGCGATCTTCTCATTGACAATATCGATATTACGACAAACAAATAAACTGAAACGGATGTTTAAAAACATCTTTTAGAAGAGGGGACGGAAGCTTTCAACAATGCTCCCGTCTTCTCGTTTATTTAAAATATGCAATAGTTGCTTCACATGACAATTGCAAGCCTGATTTTATTGATTAATCTCCGCACTTATTGTAGAATCTTCCGGTGACAAATAAAGCCCCAGCTTTTCGAAAGGACAGAACAGATGAAAAAAGATAAAACCGGCGGCGAAAGCCATGAGATTTCCGAAAAAACTGTTAAAGCAGGGAAAACCGTTTCAAAAAAACGTAAGGTACTCGGAAAGGTTTTCGGAATTGCAGGGTGCGTCATTGGCGTGCTCGTCCTCACGGTCGCCGTCTATTTAATATATGTTTTTGCCTCTTACCACCGCGTCGGCGACATGAAACTTGAGGCGGTCAACCGTTCGGACATGGTTTATGAGACAGGGAAAGAGTACAAGCTCGTTTCTTATAACATCGGCTTCGGCGCCTACCTCAGCGACTTCGGCTTTTTTATGGACGGCGGAAGCAACGGCAGGGCATATTCGAAAGAGTCGGTCATAAAGGATATGAAAGACATCGCGGAGCTCCTTGTCGGCGAGAACGCGGATATATACAACATCCAGGAAATTGACGAGTACGCGACGAGAAGCTATCACGTTGACGAGAGGGTTTTCCTTGAGGACGCACTGCCGGATCACTCCTACGTTTACGCTCAGAACTGGGATTCGCCTTTCCTCTGGCTTCCTCTCATAAGGCCCCACGGTGCCGCTAAAACGGGTATCATGATACTCGCCAAGGGTGAGCTCAGGGATTCGGAACGTGTCGAACTTCCTGTTGAAACCGGTGTGATGAAGATTATCGACCTTGACCGCTGCTACCAGAAGTCCCGGCTTGCCGCCGCAGACGGAAAAGACATTGTTCTTTACAATTACCACCTTTCGGCCTACTCATCGGACGGCTCTGTTTCGGTCGCGCAGCTCCGAAAGCTCCTTGACGACTTCAACTCCGAATACGCCAAGGGCAACTACTGCATCGCGGCGGGTGACTTTAACAAGGACATCCTCGGCGACTCGTCACTCTATTTCGGAAAGCCGGACATTGAATATACCTGGGCTCAGCCGATCCCGGACGGTGTAATTGATGAGAACAGACAGATATTGATTGCCCCCGTTGACCTGAACAACCCTGTCGCCACCTGCAGAAACGCAGACGGACCTTACCACGAGCGCCAGTTTCAGGTCACAATTGACGGCTTCATTATAAGCAGGAACGTCACCTGCGTCTCCTCGGCGGTTATAGACACAGGCTTTGCCTACTCAGACCACAACCCGATTACAATGACGTTTGTCCTTAACTGACACGCCAAGGCATAACGCGGCGCGCCCATGAAACAGACCTTGACGGCGCGCCGCTCAATCTTGACTTCACAGCTTATCATTGCTACAATTAAAAGTCGGTAAAGCATCATTTTCAGGCCTTGCGGAGGCTTTTTCATTGGCGGTAAGGAGATTTGACATGTGCATCAGAAAGAAAAAGAATTATCCTGAAACGTTTAAGAAGAAATCCGGAAAGGACAAAGATGAAGTCTTTAAGTGCGTCTACGCGGGCCCCGGTTACTTTGGGTTGAGCGAAGATGACGCTAAAGAGGAAGAGGGCGAAGAAGAAAACCCGGAAGCTTTGGACACCGCTGCCGAGGAAAAGGATTTCTTCGACGAGTCAAACGACGACCTTTCAAAGGAAACAACCGAGAGATATATAAAGGACCTTCAGCAGAAAAACGAGCATCCCGAGATGTTCATGCTTGCTTATGCGGGACCTCAGTATTATCCTCCGGTTCAGCCGGCTGTCGTATTTGCGGACGACGCCACCAAAAAGCCGATTCCCCCGGACAGTGACACCGAAAAGTACTGCCCGATGTGCGGAAATCCGATGCCGCCTGACGCTCCTTTCTGCAGCGAGTGCGGGTATTCTTTCCCTAAGGCGGATCCGAAGGAATGAATTACGCCGATTTTCCCTTTAAGCTTAAAAACTGTGTGTTTGAGGTAACGCTTGCCTGCTGCTTTTCGTGCAGGTACTGCGGCTCAAAGGGCGGTAAGGCGAGAGAAAACGAGCTTACGCTTGACGAGTGCGTGAGCGTTGCGGAGCAGCTTAAAGAACTTGGTTGCAGGCGTGTTTCACTCATCGGCGGCGAAGTTTTCATGAGAAAAGACTGGCAGGAGATAGTTCATGCCCTGACGTCAAGGGGCATAGTCACCTGCATCATTACAAACGGGTTCAGAATGAATCCGGACGACATTTTTGCGCTTAAGAGGCTTAAAATCGAATCCGTTGCGGTATCGATCGACGGGCCCTTGGCGGTACACGACGCGTTCAGGCAGAAGGGGAGTTTCGAGAGGGCGCTTAATACTGTTAAGACTCTTTCGGACGCGGGGATTCCGGTTTCGGTCATCAGCGCACTTCGCGCGGACAGCGTGCCGCATCTTCAGGAACTATACGAAACCCTGAAAAAATACGATATTTTTGCGTGGCAGCTTCAGGCGTGCTCGCCAATGGGAAACGCGTGCAGCAACGGCGTTGACGTCAGGTTTGACGCAGGCGCGGTCATGAAGTTCGTAAGGGACCGCGCAAAAGAGAGCAGGTTTTATATCGGCGTTGCGGATAACATTGGCTATTTCACAGAGGACGAGGGCTTTGTGAGAGGCTTTGAGGGTCTGAAATTCAGGGGCTGCAGCGCGGGACTTTCGAGCATCGGCATTGACAGTGTCGGCAACGTAAGAGGCTGCGAGTCAATGTACGACGTGAGGTTCAACGAGGGAAACCTGAGGGAGAGGTCGCTCATCGACATATGGACTGACCCGGACGCATTTTCGTACAACAGAAAATTCGACAAGTCGATGCTCACGGGCGGATGCAAAGGCTGCAGGTTCGGAGACGAGTGCGGCGGAGGCTGCAGGTCCTACGACTACTTCACTACAGGTAGGCTTTACGAAAATCCGCTGTGCCCGACGGGCGCTTTAAACATTAAAAAAGGCAGGTCCTGATACCGGCCTTTACATAAACACTAACTTTTGAGGAAGGACAAAAATGAAGAAACTTATTGCGTTTTTGGTAATATTCTCCATGGCTGCGGCATTGCTCGCGGGATGCAATCCGGCAAACAAACCGGATGCGCCCACGTCGGCACCCACCGAACAGGCAACCGCTACAGCCGGACAGTCAACGGACAACCCGACTGACGTCCCTGAAACCCCGGAGACTAACCCGACAGATGCTCCGTCAGAGACAGAGACCGCAAACCCGACCGAAACACCCGCGGGAACGGAGACCGAGACACCGTCAGACCCGACTCCTACTGCTACTGCAGAAGAGACCGAGGCTCCGACCGACGTCCCCACAGAGACCCCGACAGCAGGAGAGACACCCACTCCTACAGCTACGGCTANNCGCCTACACCTACACCTACACCGACTCCCACGCCTACTCCGACCCCGGACTACGCACCCACTTCAGCTGCTGACGTAACGATGGGCGCCGCCAAGGTCACTCAGTATTTCACAGGCGGAAACTCGGTTAAGGCAACTCTTGCCGATGACCCCGACTACGGAAAGGTTACCAAGCTCACTACAACAGCAAAGTCAGGCGACCCTTACATCAGCTTTAACCTCGAGAATTACCTCAAGGCTTACGGACTGACCGCGCCTTCTGCCGACACCTATAAGCTCGTTGTATTCAAGATTCGCCAGGAAAACTGCTCCAACACGAGCTTCGAGATATTCTACTTCTCGGGCAATATCAGAGGCGCTACGCCCGGATACAGCCGCACGAGAACTTTCAGCAACGGCGACAACGAGTGGCAGTATGTTATCTATAACCTTGGCGATGCCAACGGCTGGACGGGCACAATCCACGGCTTCAGACTTGACTACATGTTCAGTTCACAGGGCGCAGATGAGTCGATTTACATTGGCGAGATCATTTTCGCAAAGAATGAGAACGAGATCAAAGACATTATCGGCACAGCCGAGGATCCCAACGCGCTCACCGAGTCGCAGCAGACCCAGGCCGCAAACCTTATCAGCAGCGCCGCAGACACAGCTCCTTCGGTCAGCAACAACAAGATCAATGCCGCCAATGAAGACAGCGACATCAGTCTCTGGTTTGACGATGCATTCGCAAAGACGCCTCAGGAATCCACAAAGTCCACGGGCAAGAATACATACCAGATCAGAATGGCCAAGAACGAAATCGAGGGCTGCCAGTTCCTGCTCGCCTCCACCAAGGCTAAGACGGGACTCACGGTTAATCTCACCGATTTCACAAACGGCAGCAAGACCCTGAAGTCAGTCATCTATAAAGGCTACTACTTTGACGACGTTGAGGGCGAGACAATCGTCGATCCGCTCCCTGAGCTTAAGGGCAGCTTCGACCTTGAGGCCAACAAGAGCCAGATGTTCCTCATCAAGGTTTACACCGACAAGGACACCCCGGCAGGCCAGTACACCGCAGTCCTCACTGTTAAGGACAGCAACGGCAACGAGATTAAGAAAGCAAACGTTTACGTTTACGTCTGGAGATTCACACTGCCCGACGCTTCCAACTGCAAGATCCTTGCCGATATCTCCTGGTGGAACATCTATTCCTACAATCCGCCATGGACATATTACGGCGACGACGGACTTGCATATGCAAGATACTACGAGTTCCTTCTTGAGAACAAGGTCAACGGCTACAACCTGCCTTACCTTGACACCAACAAGGACAACGCCAATCCGTTCAGCGACGACCGCATCAACAAGTACCTTGATGATCCGAGAGTCCAGGCGTTCAACCCCGTCGGATTCGGAACCGAGCACGTAACGGACGCACGCATCCAGGGCGCTTACAACTACCTGAAGCAGAACCCCGAGTGGCTCGCCAAGGTATACTTCTACCCCATCGACGAACCCAAGAACAAGGCCGAACTTGACCAGATCATCTACTACGCCAAGAAGATTCAGAACGTATTCGGAGAAGACGTCAAGATCATCGCTCCGATGCACATCAACGAGGCTCTCGACAAGGATTCCACGTCCGACTACTTCTCTTACGTTGACGGCTACGTGAACGCATGGTGCCCGAAGACCTACTTCTTCAATACCTCGGCGGACTACAAGAACAACCCGATGCTCATGGTTCAGTACTACTCGTCTATCCTTGAGAGAAACCTCGGCACGTTCAAAGACAGAATGGCAGCTCAGCAGGCTGACGGCGACGAGGTTTGGTGGTATGTCACAAGATTCCCGCACCATCCGGAAATCACTCTCTCCATCAGCGACAGCGAGATTGAGCATAGACTGCTCTTCTGGCAGCAGAAGCTCTACAACGTTGACGGCTTCCTCTACTACCTGGTGAACGACTGGTTCTCCGGCGGCGGAAATCCGTGGGACAAGAAGCATGAGACCAACAACTCATACCCCTACAACGTATACGGCAACGGCGTTCTCGTATACAACGGCTTTGAGGATTCGGAAGGCCAGCCTTACACAAGCAGCGCACGCTACGACGAGCTTGAAGACAAGTCCTTCACAGCTTTCCCTGTAGGCTCTATGAGACTCGAGTCAGTCCGTGACGGCGCAGAAGATTATGACTACTTCACAATTCTTGACGCTTACTACGGAGAGGGCGCATCCGATCTCATCATCAAGCAGATCACAACGTCGCTCGGAAACTATGTAAACGATGCTGAGCTCTACACAAGCCTCAGAATTGCCGTAGGAAACCTCATCTCGGCTAAGATTAAATAATTTAAGCTGATTAAGTGCCGCGCCGCGGAGCCTTCTGCGGTGCGGCTTTTCCGGAGGATTAACCATGAGATACACATACACGACAAGGGGCGTCTGCTCAAGACAGATCAGCTTTGACATCGACAACGACGTTATCACCAATGTGAAATTCGTCGGCGGCTGCGACGGCAACCTAAAGGCTGTTTCGAAGCTCGTTGACGGCATGACAGTCGACAAAATCGAGCAGATTTTAAAAGGCAACCTCTGCGGTTTCAAGGACACTTCCTGCGCCGATCAGCTCGCAATTGCTGTTCGCGAGGCAAGCAATGCCGCCAAGGCATAACCCCCAAAAACTCATCCAAAATACCGTTTAACACCTTCGTCCGCGCATCTTTCCAAATAAGCCGGATGTAGGTGTTTTGTTTTATACAACATTTTATCTGCCATTGGCGGTTTCTGTAAAAAAATTACAAATTCATATAATTTTGATTGACTGCGGTCATCTTTTTGGTTAGAATAGAGGGAAGGTCACAGGCGACCGAAAGTGAATAAAAATGAGGAGGAATATCAACATGGATATGATTTTTTATCGTTGCGAGATATGCGGAAAAATAGTTGCCGTTGTAAAGAATACAGCCGCTCCGACTTTCTGCTGCGGAAAGCCGATGCAGAAGATTGAACCCGGTACGACAGATGCATCAGTTGAGAAGCACGTTCCGGTATACGAGGTTAAGAACAACATTATCACTGTTACAGTAGGATCTGTTCTTCATCCGATGACAGAGCCTCACTACATCGAGTGGATCGCCGTCTGCACAAAGAACGGCAATCAGAGAAAGGTTCTTAAACCGACTGACGAACCCAAGGCATGCTTCGCTATTTGCGAGGGCGACGAGGTTGTTGCGGTGTACGCTTACTGCAACCTGCACAGTCTCTGGAAAGCATAAGATTTACGGTCTTTCAGCGATAAGACCGCTCATATAAACATCGGAGGTAGATTATGAAATATAAATGCACAATTTGCGGCGAGATTTTTGAAGTAAAAGACGGCGAAGAGGCTGTTTGCCCGCTCTGCGGCGCTGACGGAGACGCTCTTGTGCCCGTTAATGATGAGAAGAAGTCAAACCCCTATGCCGGAACTCAGACCGAGAAGAATCTTCAGGCTGCTTTTGCAGGCGAGTCACAGGCAAGAAACAAGTATACTTACTTTGCGTCAAAGGCTAAAAAAGAGGGATTTGAGCAGATCGCCGATCTCTTCTTAAAGACTGCCGACAATGAAAAAGAGCACGC
>DBWH01000043.1 GCA_002308595.1 Mageeibacillus sp. UBA1243
TTAAGATATTTGTCAACGCTCAATATTTTGGTGACAGGCAAACAGTTGTGAACAATCCATTAAATATGGCTATTTTTTCAATAAAATTATTGTTTATTATGGGTCTTTGCGGATTTTGCCCTATCGTTGAAAAAGCTTACCACCGCTTCAAGCTGTGATTCGTTCTCAAACCCGTCTTTTGCTACAAAATACACGTCAGACCTTGTCTGATAGCCTTTGAAATAAAAGATCAGAAGGGTCTTGGTCTGCTTCATTTTCGAGAAATAATCAAGGTTGACCTCGGTTTCCTCAAAAGCGATCTCGACCGTAAATTTATCTTTGTAAAAGGATGTTTTTCTCCGCGCCACAGTATCAGACGCGCTGCGCACGGTGTTGTTTATGTATCTTCTTACGGAAATGAGCCCGTACACGCCAAGGACAATCAGCAGCAAACCTACAGAAAGCTCCACGATATTTGCAGTCGAGATCATGCGCTTGCCGAGAAGAGCGTTCACAAGCGCGGAAAAGCCTTCCGAGAAGAGGCCGAGGATGATCATGCAAGTGTTCGTGATGATCGGGCCCTTCATGACGCGCGTCAGGACCGCCTTGTTCATTTCGTCGGTTACGGTCGTGTTGTTGACAGCAAAAGGCTCCTCCTCAGGCGCTGCTTCGGGATTTACCGTTTCGTCGCCTTGGCGGTTTACTGTTTCTTCAATAATGTTTGTATCGTCGCTCATAAGTCATTTCCCCGGGATGTGTCAGAAGCCTTCGTATGCGTCTTCTGAAGGCTCAAATGAGGGCATCAGTTCCAGTTTGAATCTGTTTATCCTGTTCAGCCTGTCAATGCGTTCTTTAGCCTCAGGATCGTCACAGACGCCCGTCCTGATATATCTGTCGAGTGTTTCGTAAGTAAAGCCAAGATTGTCCTCGTCTGTCTTTCCTGAAAGGCCGTCAGACGGTGCTTTGTAAACGAGCGCGTCGGGAAGTCCGAGAAGCTTTCCGAGCTCCCTTACTTCTGTTACTGTGAGGTGCGACAGAGGGCTGAAATCGCCGACGGAATCGCCGTACCTTGTCGAGTAGCCGACGTAGTCCTCGGAGAGGTTGCACGTGTTTACCACGCGGCCGTTCACGCACTGTGAAACGTAGTAGAGTGTGCTCATTCTGATCCTTGGCGGCAGGTTGATCTCGGCCTGCCTTGTCGCCTCAAGCGCGTCAGGCACCGCGGCCTTGAGGGCCTTGACTGATTCGCCTATATTTACGACAAAATGTCTGATGCCAAGGTGATTTACGAGCATGTGCGCGGCCTCGATGTCGCTCTGAACGCCGCAGGGCATAAGCACGCCGATGACATTCTCCCTTCCGAGAGCCTCAGCGCAGATTGCCGCCGCAACGGACGAGTCCTTGCCGCCGGAGATACCGACGACCGCCTTGCAGCCCTTGCCGTTTTTTTCGAAAAAATCCCTGATCCAAACGACCAGTTCGTCTCTTACTTTTGAAATATCAAGCTTCATCGGATTCCTCCGTCATTCCGCGTATGTACGCCTCCGTACACGCCGCAAGCCGCGCCGGCACATTGCCGTCACAGTATTTTTCCGTAAGGTAGTAAAGCTCCGCCGCAAGGCGTGCAAAATTTCCGTTCTTTATCGTAAAAACAATCTTTTTATAGTTCTCGGGTGTCTCTTCACAGAGCTGGCTCAGTCCCGATAATAAAAGAGCCGCAAGTATCCTTGCCGGCCTGCATTTTGAAAAAAGATTGCAAAATCCGTCACCGCCGCATTCCGCGTCTTTTCCCTGCTTTTCAAAAGATGCGCGCATAAGCGCATAAAAGATATAAAAGTCTTTCTTTTCAGATTTTTTTATAACGGTTTTTTTCGCGGCGCATGAGGAAGGATAAAGCCGCGCCGCGCCCTCCAAAGACGCGATTTCCGTTATCTTTTTTGACAGAAAAGCTTCCGAAAAACAAAACTCCGCCGTATCGTCCTTTACCGCGCACCTGAAAGACTCAAGCCGGAATGAGTTTTCATTTTTACCGAGAAATGCGCAAAAATCAGAAACTGCTTCCTTCCGGCACCTTAGGTCGAGCACAAGGTCCGGCGCATCAGGGATGTCCTGTTCCCGCGCGGCATTTTTAGAGAGGCTCTTTCCCGGTATCGAAAGCTCAAGGCGCAGTTCGTTCATGAAAATGCCTCCGTATCGGCCCTGAAAACCCTGCCGCCAAGGTCCCCCAGGAAAAGCTTTCCGAGAGTCCCGAACTTTTCGACACTGTCGCTTGTGTAGTATTCGGTGGATGCATTGGCGGTTTCGCTCTTAAGGCCCTCGTCTTTGAGCGTCTTTTCGAGCTTCATCGCGACCGCCTTTGCGGAGTTGACGAGCGTGACCCTGTCTCCGAGCACATCGCCGATGACCTTTTCAAGGTAAGGATAGTGCGTGCAGCCGAGCACCAGCGTGTCTATGTCGCCGATATCGCCAAGGTACTTTCTCGCGACCTGGTAAGTGATCTCGTTGTCCCACCAGCCCTCCTCGACAAGAGGAACGAAGAGCGGGCAGGCCTTGGCGGTAATCTCGCACGACGGCATGAGCGCCTTGACGGCTCTCTCGTAGACACCGCTTCCGACGGTTGCCGAGGTTCCGATTACGCCTATTTTTCCGGATTTTGTGACCGAAACGGCCTGCTCCGAGCCCGCGCCGATAACGTCAACGACAGGCACGCCGAACGAGTCAAGTATCTCCCTTCCGGCGCACGCCGCAGCCGTGTTGCAGGCAACGACAACTGCCTTCACGCCCTTCGAAAGAAGGAACGCGACGTCCTGCTTCGTGTAAGCCCTGACCGTCTCAAACGACTTGGTTCCGTAAGGCGCCCTTCCGCTGTCGCCGAAATAGACAAGGCTCTCGTTCGGGAGGAGCTTTCTAACTTCCTTGAGCACCGTCAGACCGCCGAGGCCCGAGTCGAATATTCCTATTGGCCTGTTAATGTTTTCAGTCATCTCAATTATCCTGATTTACCGCCAAAAACGACCTTTTCAGATCGTGCGGCTGTTTTCTTTTTTGCTGAGAATTGCGAGGTCGACAAGCTCCGTGATGAGGTCCTTTATCGACAGTCCCTCGTTCTCCCACATCTTGGGGTACATGCTGATCGACGTGAAGCCGGGGATGGTGTTGATCTCGTTAAGATAAATCTCGCCGGTCTCCCTGTCCTTGAAAAAGTCTACCCTCGCAAGGCCCTCGCAGTCAAGCGCGATATATGCCCTGACGGCAAGCTTTTTAATAAGCTCCCTGTCAGCCTCGGAGATGTCTGCGGGTATTCTTGTCGAACTGGTCCCGTTGATGTATTTGTCGTCGTAGTCGTAAAACTCGCTTGTTGAAATAATCTCGCCGGGCGTCGCGGCCTTCGGCTCTCTGTTTCCGAGCACCGCGCACTCAATTTCCCTTGCCGGTATGTATTTCTCGACAAGCACCTTTCTGTCGTACCTTGCGGCCTCGGTCACGCTGCCGCCAATGTCACTCTCCGCCGTCACCTTAAAAGCTCCGACGCTGGAGCCCGAATTTGACGGTTTCACAAAGCACGGATAGCCTATTTTTTCGGCAATTTCCTTCCTGATCGCGTCCATGTCGGCAAGGTCTCTTCTCTCAACCGTCACCGACGGAACGACAGGTATTCCCGCCTCTTTGAGGATGATCTTAGTGTAAACCTTGTCCATGCACACCGCCGACGAAAGTATGCCGGCGCCCACGAAAGGTTTTCCGAGCACCGAGAGCAGGCCCTGTATCGAGCCGTCCTCAGCCATGATTCCGTGCATGACCGGGAACACAACGTCGCACCGGTAGATTGTATCCACCGCGGGGGCAATGCCTCTCTTTTCTCCGTCCGGAACGGCCGCCCACTTTTCCGACACGATGCTCTCAACGTCAATATTGCCATTTTCGCCGGCCATATTGATGAAGTCGCCCTCTTTCGTGATGCCGCAGGCTTTCACCTCAAAACGGTCAAAGTCAATGTTTCTCAGTACGGTTCCCGCCGAAATGCAGGATATTTCGTGTTCGGTCGACTGTCCGCCGAACATCACAAGCAGTTTAGTTTTTTTCATCTTTTGCCTCGTATTTGGAAAAATCACTCTTCCAGTATTTTACATCAATCTTTCCCCTGACGTAAACACCGTTTCCGGAAAAATCCTCAAAATCAATATTTCCGTTGTCGTGCAGGTAGGAAAGGGTTTTCCCGTCGGAATAGGGAATGAGCAGCGAGAAATCCTTCTCCGAAGCCGAAAAGAAGCCGATCACAGCCTCCTTGAGCTTGTCCATGCCCTCGCCCGTCTTTGTGCTGATATAGTACGTGATTGCGTCTATGGGTCCCGTGTTGTCTGCCGCCAATTCGCTTGCGGGCAGAAGATCCATCTTGTTCACGACAACGTAGCAGGGCTTTCCGCCCGCTCCGAGCTCCTTGATGATCTCGTTTACGACCTCTATCTGATTGGCGGCATCGGGGTTGCTGCCGTCGACAACGTGAAGCAGCAGGTCCGCGTACTTCAGCTCCTCGAGGGTCGATTTGAAAGCCTCCACAAGGTCGTGCGGCAGTTTCTTTATAAAGCCAACCGTGTCGATGATGAGGAAGTCCTTGTTGTCGTCCGTCACAAGGCGCCTGACCGAAGGGTCAAGTGTAGCAAAAAGCATGTTCTCGGCAAGCACGTCGCCGTTGCAGAGCGCGTTCAAAAGGCTCGATTTTCCGGCGTTTGTGTAGCCGACCACAGCAACCTGCGGTATCTCATTCTTCTTCCGCTCTTTCCTGAGCGTGTCTCTTACGGCCGAAACCTTCCTGAGCTCGTCCTCAAGGAACGAAATTCTGCGCTTAATGTAGTTTCTGTCGGCTGTGAGCTTGCTTTCGCCGGGGCCCCTTGTTCCGATGCCGCCGCCAAGCCTTGACAGCGCGATGCCCTTGCCGGTGAGCCTCGTCAGCCTGTATTTCTGCTGGGCCATTTCGACCTGAAGCCTGCCCTCGCGGGACTTTGCCCTCGCGGCGAAAATGTCAAGTATGAGAGTGGTCCTGTCAATGACCCTGAGACCCGTTGCGTCCTCAAGATTTCTCACGGTGCCCGCCGAAAGCTCGTCATCGACAATGAGAAGCGTTGCCGACAATGCCTGTGCCTTGAGTGAGATTTCGCGCGCAATGCCCTTGCCGATATAAAATCTCGGGTCGTGCGAAGGTCTCCTCTGCACAAACTCGCCTACGACCTCAGCGCCCGCAGTCCTCGCAAGCTCTTTAAGTTCAAGGAGCGCCGTCTCGGGAGTCACCTTTTTCTCGTCCGCCGGAAGTATAACGCCGCAAAGAATCGCCTTTTCTGCGTCCTCCTCAAGCCTCTCGGGGAGCGCGTCGGCGGCCTCGCCGTCAATTCTCGCAAGCTCTTCAAAAAGCGCGTTGAACTGACCAACCCGCCAAACCGGCTCGGGCCCCATCGTCTCATACTCCGTAAACAGGCCCTCGCCGTCCCTTCTTAGAACGGTCACGGAGATGCCCGTTGCCCTCTCCTCGTCAACGTTTACACCTATAACGCCGCACGCGTCAAGCCGCAGCGACTTCAGTGAGCCTATGTCAACCTCTGACGGGAGCGACGCCCCGTTTGGATGCGTGTGCCAGAGTCTTATGCCTGAAAGCCTCTTGTCGCCTCTTCTTGTGTCAAGCAGGCCCTCGAGGTTCACGCTCTCCGAGTTTCCGACGCATATCGCCTCGACGCGGTTTTTGCGGTCAATGAGCGCCGCAAATTCGATGGCCGCTGAAGACGTTGCGAGCACGAGCGCGTCCCTTATTTCGACAGGCAGGAACTCACCCGGGGAATACACGTTCCCGATGAAACCGTCAAGGTATTCGAGCAGGTTCTTCCTCACCGAGGAGGTGTTCCCGTAAATCTTTCCCGTCATAGCTTTTCAGTCTTTTTTATCCCAGATGCAGCGCTTCACGGCGCCGAAAACGTTTTCTCTGAATATATGGTTTTCGCGGTTTAAGCGATTTAAAGTCTCTTTTATGTCAGCCCGCTTTGAAGTCTTGTCCATGGGGCACGGGCTCGTCACCACAGGATACTCAAGGGCTCTCATGAATCCCCTGATTTCGCTCTCCTCAACGTAAATCATCGGTCTGATGACAGTCACATCTTTCCGCTCGAGGTACGTCTTCGGCTCAAAACAGTAGAACCGTCCCTCGTACGAAAGGCTCAGGAAAGCGGTCTCGACAACGTCATTCCTGTGGTGCCCGAGCGCGACAATATCGCAGCCGAGTTTCTTGGCGTTGTCGTTAAGAGCCCCGCGCCTCAGGTTTGCACAGAGAGCGCAGGGATTTTTCTCTTGGCGTATGTCAAATACGATCTCTTTGATGTGAGTCTCGCACACCTCGTAGGGCACGCCAATGCTTTTGCAATAATCCGCCACGGGCCCGAAATCCATGTTTTCGAACCCCATGGAGACTGTCACCGCCTGAACGTCAAAATGCTTCGGATAGAATCTTCTGAGCGCAGCCAGCACCGAGAGGAGTGCCATGCTGTCCTTGCCGCCAGATATGCCTACGCACACCTTCGAGTCTTCAGGGATCATGTCGTATTCCTGAACGGCCTTGCGGACAAGGCTCAGCATCCGGCGCATCGAATCCTTCCGAGCCTTTTCCCTGTCGTCGTCAGCGCTGTTTCCGGCGGAATCTTCGATGGCTTTATTCTTTTCTTCGTCAAGATCTGCCGCCAAGGCCGGAGTCCTCCGTTGTGAAATCGATATACTTTTTGGCGAGTTCCAGTGCCGCGTCATAGTCAACGTCTTTTATCGCGTATTCTTCCTTGGCCATGAGCTCTTTGATGTAGTCGTTGTAGAGAGTCGCGAGTTTTGAGTACTCGACGTTCTTTCTGACGGACTCGACATTGGCGGTTTCGGAATCGACAACGATACCGAGCGCTTCGTCGAACGTTACGATGCCTTCGACAGTAACAAGGTAGAGTCCTGTTTCAGTCTCAACGAGCTCCGGAGTCAGTGAAACGGCGTCTTTTGCAAATGCCCAGTCGATGACCTCGTTGGGGAGGTTGCCGACGTTTGTGGTGTAAACGTTGACGTCAACAAGACCCATTGTCGTAGCCGCATCTGAAGCCTCCGAGAAGCCCTTAACGATGCTGTCAAACGAGTGGCCCTGCTCAACAAGCGAGATGTAAGTCTCGATATTTTTCTTTTTGGTTTCAATTTCCTCTTCGGAAAGATCTTTGCCTTCGGAGTCTTTCTTTGAAAGGTAGAGGGCCCTCACCGTGCGGTATCCGTAGATGTTCCGGTTCTCCTCGTATTCCTCTCTGAACTTCTCGTAGTAGGCTTTTTTCAGTTCCTCATACTTTGCGTAGTCAACCTTGTACTGTGCAAGCTTCTCGTCGTACTCAGCCTTCTTGGTGTTGTATTCTTCAAGCTTGGTCTGGTATGCAGCCTTGTCGTCGTCTGATGCGTCCTCTGCAGGCTCTGAGGGCTTCTCGGGCTCTTCCGGAATCTTGGGTTCGTCCATTCCGATGACCCAGCCGTTGGCATCAGCCCAGTAGTTTTCGTGTAGTTCGGCGTAGACCTGCTGCTTTGTGTAGCGCTTGGCGTCGTTTACAGTCATACCGTAAACGTAGGAGAAATATTCGTCTCTCGAGCAGCCGTACATTGCCGCGCCGTAGTCGGCCTCGCTGTCAATGTAAGAGATGATCTGCGAAAGCTCGGCCTCGTCAACCTTGTACTTGGCGTCATCCTTAGTTGCAAGCTCTTTGCCTTCCTTGTAGGCAATTTTGAAGCCCTGCGCAATTTCAAGAGTTCTGTCGGCGGCGCGTCTTAAGTACGTGACGCCCTCCTCGTCCTCTGAATTGAAGAATTCACGCATTTTTGCGAGGTTTTCCTCATCTGTTGCGTTCGGGTCGTAAACGCCGTCGGCCTTGTAGTAGAGCTCTCTCACCGCCTGGTAGAGGAAGTAGTAGAACTCGTTGCTGTAGATCAGCTGGTCGCCCGCTTTTGCGACGTAGGTGACGGTCTCAGCGGCGTCGTTGTACGTCTTCTCACTGCTTCCCGGCGTGGGACTTGCTGCGGGCTCTTCGGTCGGCTTGGTTTTGTTGTCGTTTGAGCACGATACCGCTGCGGCGGAAAGAATGATCACCGCCAATATCATTGCCAGAACTTTGGTTAGCTTTTTCATAATTACCTCTCGTTTTCTTTTAGTTTTACCCGGCCGCCTTACGGAACACTGAGCACGGCGGCGTCATATTTACCTGAGCGCTTTAATCAAAGCAGCTCGTACATCTCTCCCGCGTCATTCTTTTTCACGGTTTCCTGAACGCTCTTCACACGGAATTTCACGGCGCCCTGGGCAAAAGCGATCTCGACAATGTCTCCGACCTTCACGTCGTAGCTCGCCTTCACGACACGCCCGTTCACGGATACTCTTCCTCCGTCGGCGGCGTCATTGGCGACAGTCCGTCTCTTTATTACCCTTGAAACCTTCAGATACTTGTCAATTCTCATGTCACTTTCCCTGTTTCTCCTCGATCACCGCGTCGGTCTTGCGCTTCAGTGCAAGCTCGCACTCGGTACCCTTCTCGGTTGCTCTCCTGCAGATCTCGTAAAGGAGCTCGCCGACTTCTTTTTCGTCTCCGAAATCGACACCGCCAAGGTCAAACTCCCTGACCCCGGTCGTCTCGCCTGCCCTTTCGATCTTCTTGGCGGCTTTCTGAGCCCTCAGAAGCGCCGGAAAACACTTCGGGATATCGTCAAGGTCTTCTTTGAGCGTCGAAAAGCCCTTCTCCTTCTGCTTGGCCTGTTCCCAGGTTGCGAGCGCCTCCTCGGGACAGTCGGCTTTGACGTCTCCGAAAATGTGCCTGTGCCTCTCGATCATCTTTTCGGTGCAGCGCGTTGCCACATCGTCAAGATCAAACTCGCCGTCCTCTTGCCCTATAACCGAGTGGAAAAGGACCTGGAGCAGGACATCGCCAAGCTCCTCGACCATCTTGTCCCTGTCATTTTTGTCGATCGCATCGACAACCTCATACGCTTCCTCAATCATCGGTTTTTCCATCGAATAGTGAGTCTGCGCTCTGTCCCAGGGGCATCCGCCGGGGCTTCTCAAAAGCTCGACAATTTTCAGCAGATCATTGACAGTATATTTCCCGTCTTTACCCTTTTTCGGAGGCTCAATCATTGCTTTTCTCCGCTTCTTTGATATAATTCATGTGCGGCGAAAGCCGCCGCAGGCAATACACATTCATTATACCACCTTTTGGCGGTGCGGCAAAGCATTTTGAAACCGTCTTAAAGGAAAACGGGTATAAAAAATGACCCGGAAATGCTCAGTTTCCCGGCTCGATTATCGCGCAGAATCTTTAAATAATAATAAAAAAGGAAACGTCAGGCGATGGAACCCCTCTTCAGCATGGAAGACGCAATCAAATACATGAACGCTGCGCTCTGTGAGGCATCTCTTGCGGCGGATTCCGGCGAGATTCCCGTGGGCTGTGTCATTGTGGATTTCAGCGGAAAAACGCTTGCAAAGTCGCACAACACGCGCGAGAAGGAGCTTGACGTTGCGGGACACGCCGAGATAAAGGCGATTAACCTTGCCGCCAAGGCGACCGGCTCGCTCAACCTCTCAGACTGCGCCCTCTTTGTGACCCTCGAGCCCTGCCCGATGTGCAAAGCCGCCATCGCCGCCTCAGGCATCAAAGCGGTCTTCTGCGGCGCCGGCGCGACGTCCGTCTCAGGCGAAAACTCTGTCAGGATTAAAGAGGACTCGCTTCCGTTTGAACTTTACAGAGGAATACTCGGTGACAGGTGCGAAAAGCTTCTGAAAGATTTTTTCGAAAACAAAATCCGCCGTTAAACCGGTTTAATAACTAACTAACGAAAAGGCACCGCGGGGTCAGGCGTCAGAGCCGTTCCCGCGGTGCTTTCGTTTAAGCTGTTTCAGCTTTTAAGGTTTTTGTTATCACACAATACCCTGAGCCATCATTGCATTGGCGACTTTGAGGAAGCCGGCAATGTTTGCGCCTGCTGCGTAGTTGCCGGGCATGCCGTACTTTGCAGCTGCTTCGTCGCAGTTCTTGAAGATGTTGACCATGATGCCGTGGAGCTTCTCGTCAACCTCGTCGAAGGTCCATGAGTAACGCATTGAGTTCTGGCTCATTTCGAGAGCTGACGTTGCAACGCCGCCCGCGTTAGCTGCCTTTGCAGGCCCGAAGAGAACGCCTGCGCCCTGGAGAGCTGCAATTGCCTCGGGAGTTGAAGGCATGTTTGCACCTTCGCTTACGCAGTAGCAGCCATTGGCGATAAGCTTTTTAGCTGACTCTTCGTTGATTTCGTTCTGAGTTGCGCAGGGAAGCGCGATGTCGCACTTAACGCCCCAGATGTCGCTGCAGTTGTCGCCGTAAACAGCGTCCTTGTGATCCTTGAGGTAATCCTTGATTCTGCCGCGGTTGACTTCCTTAATCTGCTTGACAGCTGCGATGTCGATGCCGTTTTTGTCGTAAATGTAGCCGTTTGAGTCGGACATTGCAACAACCTTGCCGCCAAGGGCCGTAGCCTTAACTGCAGCATAGATTGCAACGTTTCCGGAACCGGAGATAACGACTGTGCTGCCCTTGAAGCTCTTGCCGTTTGCCTTGAGCATCTCGTCTGTGAAGTAGCAGAGGCCGAAACCTGTAGCTTCTGTTCTTGCGAGCGAGCCGCCGTATGTGAGTCCTTTACCTGTGAGAACGCCTTCGTAGAGACCTGTGAGGCGCTTGTACTGACCGAACATGAAGCCGATTTCTCTTCCGCCAACGCCAATGTCACCTGCGGGAACGTCCGTGTCAGCGCCGATGTACTTGTAGAGCTCAGTGATGAAGCTCTGGCAGAAACGCATTACTTCGCCGTCGCTCTTACCCTTGGGGTCGAAGTCGGAGCCGCCCT
>DBWH01000048.1:0-9043 GCA_002308595.1 Mageeibacillus sp. UBA1243
GCTCGCGAAAAACAAGCCGCCACTAATCGTCGCAGACTCCTTGCTTGCTCTCAGAAAGATTCATGGATCTGTCAGATTATCTTGGCGGCTTGTGTAAAGAACCGAAAATCGTGGTTTAAGAGATGTACGAAGATACTTCGAGTGGTTAGCTCGCGCAAAGCAAGTCGCGAGTGATTGTCGTCAGACACTTTGTGTGCTCATCGAAGAATGGTCTGAGTTACGAGTGATTGTCCGCGACTTGCGTAAAGAGTCAAAAATCAGACATACCGAGCCGCTGATCGATCCAGGCGGCTCTGTTTATTATGAATTCGCGGACGTATTCGACCTGCTTTTCGTACGTGTTATACACCTTGTAATCGACGGTGCCGATACCGATTTTTTTGCCTAAAATATCCCATTTTTTGAAGTTGAGCTCTGCGGAGTCTTTTACGAGGGCGTATTGGGAGTCGATGGTTGCATTGGCGGTTTCAAGAAGGGTGCCGCGAACCTGCTGCCAGCGTGCCTTGACTTTTTCCATGAAGGCGGGGTCCTTCACAAGGTAGGTCATCCAGGTGTCGTTGACGTAGTGGTAGGTTGCCTCGGCGGTCGCCCAGCCGTTGTAGCCCTTGATGTCGCCTTCGTGGTTTCCGAAAGCCATGTCGAAGTCCCAGACGGGACCGAGAGTGAGCTTGCCGCCTTCGGGTTTGTAGAAGTAGCAGCTGCGGTAGAAGGCCATTTCGGTGTTGTTGGTGAGTTCCGCGATGATGAACCAGTCGACGAAATTGTCAACGTCAATGTATTCCTCGTACCCTTCGCCCGCAAGCATTGCCTGCTCGGCTTTTTTGATGTAGTTTTTGATGTACATCATGTCGGAGTTATTGGCGGCAGTGATCTCGGGTTCCTTGACGAAGAGGCGGATGATGATGTCCGTGTCGAAGTAGTCGCGGTCCCTGACGTAGGGCTGCGAGTAGTCCCAGCCGATTTCGATGAAGAAACCGGGCTCGTCGGGGTTCGTGCCGTTGTAGATGTTTACCTTGCTCTTGGCCTCCTCAATCTTGTCAGCGATCGCGTAGACGCCCATGTACTCTCCGTTGAGGAAGAAATCGACAAGAATGTGCGTCGGCGTGTAGTAGAGGTAATCCATCTGCTGCGCCATCGAGTGCGCTACGACGTTGCGGAGGAGCGACTTGTCGAAGTGGTTCGAGACGAGCACCCAGTCCCTGTCCTTCTTAAGACCGAGCACCGAGGCCTTCTCGTCAAGCTTTATCCTGTACGATTTTTTGTCGGTCTGATCCCACGAAGCGTTGCCGCGTCCGCGAATCTTGAGGCTTGCGCCGTCGATATTTTTTCCCGAATACGCCAATGTATCCCCGCCGTCAATGTAAATCCTGCCCCCGACGTAGTCGACCCTGTTTTTCACGGGTGCGTCGGTGTAGATCGAAACAACAGGAATGTTCTTGCCGTCCGGAACGAGCCTGAACGTGTAATCTTTGGTGAGCCCGTTTTCGTCCGTGACCGTGACGGGGTAGGTCACCCAGGGCTCAAAACCCGTTTTCTGACAGCTTGACGAGCTGACACGCTCGCCGCCGATTGAAAGCTCAAGTTTTTTCAGCGCATCCTCGGACGCACCGTATGCATATTTTGCCTCGATGAGGTTTTCCGTTACTTCCGTCCTCACAAGGTCTGCGCATTCGCCTTCGACTTTTGCGACAACTGTCGCAGAAAAGGTCGGCTCCGGCGTCGGAGTAGGCTCGACTGTGGGCGCCTGAGTCGCGGCAGGAGACGGCTCCGCAGTCTGACCTTCGGTTCCCTCAGGCGTTTCGCGCGGAGCCTCCGTATTGCCGGAGTCAGGCGCGTTTGTGGTCAGCGCGGACGCGTCGTTTGTGGCAGACGGTTTTTGCGCCTCACCGCGTCCGCCCCTTGTTACAAGGCCGAAGATGAGCACGCCTGACAGCAGAATGATCGCGGTCACGAGCAGCGGTATGAGTTTTTTCATCATTCTGACCATGTCGGGCCCTCCTTAGGCGCATTGGCGGTTTCGTTATTTTACGAGCAGCGTTTTGATGTTTTTGCCTTTCATGGCGTCCGAAAAAGCTTCGTTGACGTCGGAGACGCTGTAGAAGGTTCCGAGCGAAAGAACGGTGTCCTCAAGCTCGCTGTGAACGCGCATGAATTCGAGGTAGTCGCGCACGTCGATTATCGAGTACTGGGACGAGCCGATGAACCTGAGCGCTTTAAATGTGATGATTTCGGGCGGAATCGAAATGCTTCCGCTGTTGCTGTACTGGCCGGGGATCAGGTAGACGCCGCGGTTTCTGAGCACGTTCATGCCGAGCGATATCGCGGAGGGTGCACCGGATGCTTCGAGGCACAGGTCAACGCCAAGACCGCCGTTTTCGGCAAGCAGCTTCTTTGTCACCGCCTCCTCGCCGTCCTTTTCCAGGCTCAGCACCTCGTCGGCTCCGAGCTTCTTAAGGAGGCTTGCGCGCGCCGGGTTGTCGCGGGCCCCGACGGCGTAGAGCTTTTTGACGCCAAGAGCTTTAAGGTAAACCACCGCGAAGCAGCCGACGGGGCCGAGACCCTGTACGACCGCGACGGTGTCGCTTCCGATGTCATAACCGGCGCGCTTTGCAAGCCTTGCCGAGTGGATGACTGTGGGGCCGGGGCAGCCGAAAACAGCCGCCGCTTTGGGGTTTACGCCGTCCGGTATCTTTATAAGGTTTGAGAGCGGCGTGTAGTTGACCTCTGCGTAGCCTCCGTAGAGGTAGGGCGGCTTGTCGATGCTCTCGCCGTTTGTGACCTGCATGTTTACGCAATTGGCGTCATCGCCCGTCCTGCAAAGGAGGCATTTTCCGCAGGGCACTGCAATGTCGGCAATCACGTTGTCGCCGACGGCAAGCCCGTACTTTGCGCCTTCCTCAGGGTCGCAGTCCGTGAGTTTTCCCACAAACTCGTGGCCGATTATTGAAGGGAAGGGCATGTCGAGCTTTCCCTTGAAAATGTGAATGTCGGTGCCGCAGACGCCGCTCGCGATGAGCTCGCTCCTGCCGTAACCCGAAGGGGTGGCAGTGACTTCAAACTCTCTAACCTCAAAAGGCTTGTTTGCGCCCGTAAAAACAGCTGCTTTTGCTTTCATTTTGTACTCCTTCCGCACGACTGCAAAACTGCGTGACTTACTGAGTTCTTTGCTTTGAAACCGATTAACTATTTGACAGCCTGACAGCGCCGTTATTCGACGCCGACTTCCGCATACGCGCCGATAATGCCGGCCGCTCTTTCAATATCTTCCCTTGACGGGGGAAGCGTGTTCTTAAAACCGTATTCGATGCCCATCGCCTCGTACTTGGCGGTTCCGAGCCTGTGAAAAGGCAGTATGTCCGCGTGCCTTACGCCCGCGCTTAAAATGATCGAGCCGATCTGCCGCAGCTCCGCCTCCGAGTCGTTGACGCCGGGAATCAGAGGAATGCGCGCAGTCACATTGGCGCCAATGAGGACCAGCTTCCTCAGGTTGTTTTCGATGAGCGAAATCTCACCGCCAATGAGCTCCGCATACTTCGCGCGCGTGCCCGCCTTGATGTCAAAGTAGAAGTCGTTGACGTAGGGCAGAACCGTTTCGAAGCTGCTCCAGGGCACGCACCCTGCGGTGTCGATGAGCACGTTTACTCCCTGTTTGGTTAAAATGGCGGCGAGCTCGCAGATGCCTTCGCTCTGGAGCATAGGCTCGCCGCCGCTCAGCGTCACGCCTCCGCCGCTCGTTATATAAAAATCCCTGTCCTCAAGCACGTCCGAAGCGGCTTCGGCGGCTGAAACAACAGAGCCGTAAGACACTTTTGTGCCTGTTTTTTCGTAAAAAAGCTCTTCGTGTTCAGGTTTTATGTTTTCGGGGTTGTGGCACCACGGGCAGTGAAGGTTGCAACCTTTAAGGAATATGGTTGTCCTTATGCCGGGGCCGTCGCCCGTCGAAAAGCGCTGTATGTGGCTGACGTTAAGATTGCTCATAAGCCGGAAAAGTCGATCAGTGATGAAAAGTGTATGTATGTCAGATGTCTTCGTGCTGGGTGCGGGCAAGTATATCCTCCTGCACCTCGTCGGAAAGCGTTACGTAAAGAGCCGAGAAGCCGGAAACTCTTACAACGAGCGAGCGGTAGTTCTCGGGATGGATGCGCGCGTCCTTCAGCACCTCGCGGGAGGTTGAGTTGATCTGAATCTCCTGCCCGCCGCGCGCAAAATATACGCGGATGAGGCTCGCGAGCTTTTCACGCTTGCCGTCTTTGAAGACGGAGGGCGAAAACTTCTGGTTGAGGACCGTGCCGCAGGCGCAGCGCGTGTAGTCGGGTTTGGACGCGGAGAGAAGCGTTGACGTGACGCCCCTTGTGTCGCAGCCGTATGTCGGCGATGCGGCGTCTGAAAGCGGTTTACCGGCAAGCCTCCCGTCGGGCGTTGCACCGAGCTCGCTTCCCGCGGCGATGTTTGAAATGTTGGAGGCCATGATGGTGTAGATCGGGCCGCCGTCAAGCGTCCTGTATGAGTCGAACATGTCCGAAAGGGTGCTCGTGTACCAGACCGCGTATTTATCGACAAAATCGTCGTTGTTACCGTATTTTGGGGCAGAAAGGCAAAGCTCACGAAGCTCCTGACAGCCTTCGAAGTTTAAACGGAGGGCATTGGCGAGCTCCGAGAGGGTCACCTTCTTATCGACAAAGACAAGCTTTTCGATCGCCGCGAGGGAGTCGCTGACGGTTCCGATGCCCATGAGAGCCGCGCCGTGAGCCGACGGGTACTTTGCACCGCCCATATTGATGTCAAGGCCGCGTCCTATGCAGTCCTCGCAGAAGCAGGAGAGGAAGGGCGACATCATGTCTTCGGGATTTTTGACAAAAGACGCGCGGCGCATATTGCCGATGTAGTCAGCCGTGCCGAGCTCAAGCTTTTCCTCGTAAATCTCCATGAGGTCGTCCATCGAGGCAATCGCGTCAAGTTCGTCCGCAGGGGTGTCGTTGAGGAGCGATTCGAGGTACTTTATGGGGTCAAAACGTCCGTCCGACCACGGGGGTTGTTTGCCGGCAATAAAATTCTCGATGCACCCGACCATGCAGTAGTCCCTTACGTCCTTCAGGTCGTAGCCTTTCCTGAGGAGCGCGGGGATGTTCACCTCGTCGTTCATGAGGGCGGGGTAGCCGAGACCCGTGCCGATGACCTTGAGACACTCGTCAAGAAAACCGTCGGGGCAGTCGTGCGAGATGCGCGCCGAAAGGTTGGGCCCCGGAAGATTCACGTCCCTAACCGCATGCAGCACGCAGTATGTGAGCCCGTTCACGGCGCAGACGCCTTTTTCGTCGACACCGCCAATGGCAATATTGACAACGTCGTCGCAGCCCCTGTAGCGGAACTCGCAAATCTTCAGAAATGCATTGGCGAGAAGCTCCTCGCAGAACGCGTCCGTAAAGAGCCCCGATTCGATATCCTTTTTGTAGAGCGGGTAGAGGTACTGATCGATCCTTCCGAGAGCCATCGCGTACCTGCCCTCGAGCACGAAGCAGTTGTGAATCATGAAAACAAGCTGCAGACCCTGCGCGAACGATTCGGGGGCGCCTTTCGTGAGCGCGTCGCAGTTATAGGCAATAAAACTGAGCCTGTCGTCGTTATAGCCTTCGGTGCCGATGAGAGACCTTGCTTTTTTCGCATAGTTCCTGAGGCGGTTCCTGAGCGCCTCGAGAGTCCTCTTCATTGAAAGGAGAAGGTCGAGCGACATGGGCGTACGCTTGGGCTTTTCGAGTGACTCCTCAATCCTCGCAATGAGACCGGGGATGCCTTCGCGGACAGCCGTTTTGTAGTCGGGCGCGTAGTGGTCGAAGTTTGTGGGGAAGAATCTCTCCGGGTATTTTGCCTTCCAGACCTTGGCGGCGTCTTCGTCTGCCTCAGTCACTTTAAAGAAGGCGTCTCTGATGCTGCCGGCAATGAGATCGTTCTTATATATATGCGGCTCGGACTGCTCGAGGATCGCGGCAATGCCTTCGGCGCGGGCGGTGACATTGGCGGCTTCGCCGGAGGCCTCATAGCCGCGGCACCTCAAAAGATCCGGAAAGAAAACACCCTCCGGCTTTGACTCCATTTCGCTTTTCAACCCGCTTACGATACCCATGTGAAACATACCGTCCCCTGTTTAAATCGGCCGTTTCCGGGAAACGGACCGCGCATCATCTAATTACACTGACAATATATCATAAACAATACTTTTTTCACAGTATAAAAAAGTGAAAAGCGTCTTTCAATCTTTTTTAATTTATTGTGATTAAAATATGGCTGTAAGAGTGAACTTAAGAACTAATTTGGTTTTTGAACAGATGTAGCTTTAACGGCAGGCATAATGGTTTTTAGGAGGCATTATGAAAAAGTATTTACGTTTATCCTTTTTTTACATGGCGGTTATCGTTTTCTCTTTAGCATTGGCGATATCTGCGGAAGCCGCCAATGGACAGGAGCCGGTATGCACGGTATACGCATCTCTTGAAGAACAGAAGGCAATTATTAACGCAACTATGCCCGAGTTAAAGGAATCCGTTGTTTCTTCCTCTGTGACACCTGTGTACTACTACACGTTGTACGATTTCTCAACGAAAAAAGAGTATAAGAAGGACGAGAGAATAGAACTGTCGAAAACCGCCAACGGCGGAGACACATATTATTACGTAGCATCAGTCAAAGATTTTTCGTTCTTCAACGAGCAATGGTCCGGCGCCTTATTGTTTTACGCTGTCAAAAACGGTGAGATCAGCGTTCGCGGTCCGCAACAGATGAGCCAATTACCGGAAGTTGAGATTTCAATGAATTATGCTGATTATGCGGAACATATCAGGGTTTTAAGCGGGAGAAAAGAAATAATAAGTCCCCGATATGTTCGCCTGGTCCACTTGTCTGACGTGGGGTGGTGCTTTTACGTAAATGACGGCATTGGCGAGTTCTTCTATCTTTTCTGCTCGTGGGTCGGGGAGATAGACATAACTCACGGACGCAGAATTATTTACGCCGGAGAAGAACTTGAAAGCGCGGCCGAAGAATTAAAAGACTACCTGGAAAGCATAAACCCCGATGAAGCCGAACAGTCGGGAGGATCTGATTTAAACCAAAACGAAGATGTTGGTTATGAGTTTTACCGTGCATCGGCGGGCACGCCAGATATTGAAAAGTATTTTGGTATCAAGGTCAGCAATTTTAAAACGCATTTCCCGGAGGCTTTTGCAAAGCCGGGCTCCTCAAAACTGTCTTTTATACCGGTTGCGGTGCCCCTGTTTGTTGCGGCTGTGACTGTTCCGATAGGTATAATAATCATAAAGAAGGACAGAAAAAAGGGTGCCGGGAAGAGAGCGGAATAACCGGAAAGATCTGCCCTGTAAAGAGAAGAAAAATGTTTGCCGAAGAGAGTAAAAATCCATAAAAATGCTTTACATAGTTTCAGCCATTTGCTAAAATTAACGAGACATAAGAACGGAGGGAGGAGACCCGCTTTTTGAGCAGCTACAAGGCCACGTTGATGAATGAGACAGCTGTCAGGCTGGCACTCACGCGAATTGCGCATGAGATCATCGAGAAGAACAGAAGTTGCGAAAACCTCTGTCTTGTAGGCATCAAAAGCAGAGGTGTCCCGCTCGCGGAAATGATAGCCGAAAATATCTCGTCAATCACCGGCACAAGACCTGCGACCGGCGCTGTCGATGTCACTTTCTACCGTGACGATCTTACGAAAATTTACGAGAATCCTTGTGTTGGGGGCACTGCCCTCGATTTTGATATTAACGGGAAGATTGTCGTCCTTGTGGACGACGTTCTTTTTACGGGAAGGACTGCAAGGGCCGCGATGGAGGCCGTTATGCAGCAGGGAAGGCCCTCGAGGATACAGCTTGTCGAGCTGGTCGACAGGGGTCACAGAGAGCTCCCGATAAGGGGCGATTTCATAGGGAAGAACGTGCCGACGTCAAAATCGGAGCACATTGAGGTCAAGATTCCGCCCTATGACGACAGAATCGCGGTTGAGCTTTACGGCTGAGCTGCATTGGCGTGTTCCGTAAAGGAGCGCAAAACTTTTTCGATCTTTACGCGGTGCGGACAGCGCTGCTCGAAGATAATATTAATTTGTACCCGTGTGTGCAAGATATGGAGGTATTTATGAAATTGATCTACAACGTCCAGGACAAGCCAAAAGCCGGACAAATCATCATGTTTGCATTCCAGCAGCTTCTGGCAATCATGGCAGCTACAATCGCTGTTCCGGGAATTGTCAACGGAGTTACCGGAAGTGAAATGTCTGCTTCTGCAGCTATGTTCGGCGCAGGCGTAGGCACCATCGTCTACTTACTTTTCACAAAGTTCAAGAGCCCTGTTTTCCTCGGATCTTCGTTCGCTTTCCTCGGATCGATGTTCGCGGCATTCGGCGGCGGTGTTGCAATGAGCCTTGGCTATTTAGGTCTCATCCTCGGCGCTGCATTCGCAGGTCTTGTTTACGTTGTGCTTTCGATCGTTGTAAAGATTGCGGGCGTCGGCTGGATCAATAAGATTATGCCGGCAGTCGTTATCGGCCCCACCGTTGCAATCATCGGTCTCTCCCTCGCAACAAATGCCGTAGGCGACACTGTTACGGGCGGTGTTAAAGATGCTTCGGGTGCTGCTGTTGCAAATCCCTACATCGCGTTCATCTGCGCTTTCATAACAATGATTGTCGTTGTCGTGTGCTCCACATACGGCAAGAAAATGGGCAGGCTCATTCCGTTCATAATCGGTATCCTTGCAGGTTATGCCACAGGCTGCTACTTCACGATTATCGGAATGCTCACAAACACACCCGCTCTTCAGATCGTTGACTTCTCGTCTTTCACCAATCTGTTCGCAGGCGGCGTAAAGACAGCGTCTTTCGTACAGCTTCCCGACTTCACGTTTGTAAAGGCACTTGAAGGCTTCAAGTCAATCAACGGCAGCTACATCGCTACGATCGCGGTTGCGTTCATCCCTGTTGCATTCGTTGTTTTCGCTGAGCACATCGCAGACCACAAGAACCTCTCCTCGATCATCG
>DBWH01000048.1:9139-17503 GCA_002308595.1 Mageeibacillus sp. UBA1243
GGTGAGTCAATCGGCTGCGTAGCCATCACAGGAAACGCTTCGATCATCACGATACTCTTCGCGGCAATCTTCGCAATCGTTGTTTCGTTCATCTCGCCTATCATGGCATTCCTGCAGTCCATTCCGAGCTGCGTAATGGGCGGCGTCTGCATCACACTCTACGGCTTTATCGCAGTCTCCGGACTCAAGATGATCCAGAAGGCAGATCTCAACGACAACGCCAATCTCTTCCCCGTTTCGGTCATCCTCATCTGCGGTGTCGGCGGCCTCTCCTTCACATTCGGCAAGGTCACTATCACAACAGTTGCAACTGCTCTGATCCTTGGTATCTTCGTTAACCTCATCCTCAAGAAGGGCAGAAAGTCCGATGCAGGCGACGAAGTCAAAGTCGAATCTGACAAGAAGGAAGACGAAGCAGTAAACGAAGAAGAAATCTGAAACAGACGGGTTGATCGTTTAAATGATTGACCGGTAACTTACGGCCCCATCCCGCGCGGATACACGTTCCGCACCAAAAGCGGGAAGGGGCTTTTTAGGAAAAGCATTGAAAAGTATGGGAAGCATTGGCGGCAAGAAGAATTACAAGCTGACGATATCCTACGACGGGACGGATTTTAAGGGCTGGCAGAAGCAGAAGGGCTCCGCGGACGACACGATTCAGGGAAAGCTCGAGCACATCGCCAATATCCTGAACGGCTGCGAGACGGCTGTTGACGGCGCGGGAAGAACGGACGCGGGAGTTCACGCAAGAAAGCAGGTCGCAAGCGTAAAGATTGACTGCGATAAGGACGCCGGCTTCATCAGGGACTACTTTAACAGATACCTGCCTGCGGCGATTTCCGTTGACGGGGTCGAGGAGGTGCCTGAGAGGTTCCACGCGAGGCTCTCGGCAAGGGAAAAAACATACGAATACAACGCTCTCACGGCGAAAAAAGCGCCCGTTTTCGACAGGAAATACATTTACTGCTACGGGAAGGACGTTGACGGTGAGAAGATGAAAAGGGCCTGCGCGGACCTTGTCGGGACACACGATTTCAAAGGGTTCTGCACGGCTTCGCCCAAAAAGAAAAGCACTGTGCGCACTATCACTGCCGCCAATGTGACCGTAAGCGACACCTGCCTCCCCGAAGAAGGCGGCAAGAGACCCAAGGCGGTCAGAATAACGCTTTCGGGCGACGGGTTTTTGTACAACGAGGTAAGGATCATTGCCGGCACGCTTCTTGAGATAGGGAGCGGCTCGCTGCCGGAGGATGCGGTAAGGAAGGTGCTTGAGACTTGCGACAGGAGTCTTGCCGGGTTCACGGCGCCGCCCGAGGGGCTGTTCCTCACCGACGTAAAATACTAAACACATCAAATTTGAATAAAAGCCTTGAACACAGGGCAGATATTATATTTATAATCGGGAGCGCAATAGGATGGCTAAATACCTGGTAAAGAACAAGTACACCTACGACAGAAGGCCGCAGACGGATTTTACATACAGTGAGGACTACGCGCCTTTTTCAAAGTCGATGCGCGGCGTATGCTCGCACAACTACATCCCGGATCTTTTCAGGGTGGATGAGGCGGTGAGCCTTGGCGTGTTCACGTTCTCAAAAGAGAAGCCCGCGGTTATACCTATAGGGGAGGAGCTTCTGAAGGTCCTTCATACGACAACGGGTATCAGGCTTTCGGACGCTTCGTGCGGAAGCGACGCGGTTGTTCGCGCGGTGTATTTCGGGGAAAACGCCAGGAGCTACGCGAGCGCGTGCGCGGTCTCTTTTGCAAAGAGCGGTATTTGTTTTTCGAGGAACGGACTTGATTTTGAGCCCGAAAAGCTGGTGCTTGAGACGGACGGCGCGGAGGTCACGTTGGCGGTAAGCTTCGTCTGGGTCAAGAACACGCTCTCTGAGTTTCCGGGGCAGGCGCATTTTTACGGCTGCGGCGGAAATGCGGAAGTCTGCGACAGCGGATGCGCGGTTTCACTCAGGCTCAGCGGAAAAGGCTACATTGAGGCAAAGGACCTGCCGCTTGATGCCGGCAACGCGTACGGCATGAAAATGCCCCTGAGAAACACTGTCTTTGCGGTGATGCGCAACATGCTTGGCGCCAAGGCGGCGACGCTTTGGTTCACGTCGGAGGCGTCGCCGGATTACAAGCCGGAAAACTCCGTGACCCTTGAGCTTGCGGCGGATAAACAGCGGCACCCCTATTACTTTAACCTTTCGGCCTGCCCGGGATGCGACGGCAGGCTCACGGGCTTCAGGCTTGAGAGCGAGGGCAGCGGCGAGCTGATCATTGACAGCTACTCGTTTGAGCAGGAAAAGCCTTTCTACAAGACTTACTGCGAGGTGAAAAGCTGCGTTGCCGATACTGAAAACGATACTTTCGCGGTGAAGGTAAGGCTTACAGAGGATGTGCGGAAGGTTGCGGGCGAGTGCGACATTGGCGTGTTCGCGGGCACTATGGCGGACGACACGGGTTTCGGAACAGCGGCCGAAACTGTTTCGGGAAAGAAGCTTCTTAAGAAGGTTCCGCTCACGGCTGAATGCGGCGATTTTGAGATCGGCGGCATTCCTCTTCGCGACAGCAGGACGACAATGCTTCCCTACCAGCTGCTGCTTTTTGCGCTCCCGAAAAAGGCCGGTGAGGCGCCTGTATGCCTCTGCGACAGGTTTTATATCGAAAATTACGAGTGTTTTGACGAAAACCCTTACGCGTTTGAGCTTCCGAAGTATGCGGCTTCGGTCACAGATTTCGGGGCAAAGGGCGACGCGATGACGGACGACACCGCTGCGATTCAGGCGGCTGTTGACTGTGCGGCAAAGCATGGCGGCGGTACCGTGGTGATACCGGGCGACGGCAGCTTCTACGGCAAAAGATACATTGTCACCAACATTCTTTTAAGGTCTGACATCGAGCTCAGAATTGAAAAGGGCGCGGTTCTCTGGCAGTCCCAGAGGCGCGAGCACTACACGTACGAGCCCGCCTACGGCCACGACGACATCATCCCCGGAATCAACTGGACTCACAACCTCCACACCGCCAATCTCCCTCTCATCCAGGGCGCGAACCTTGAGAACGTGAAGATCACGGGCGGCGGCACTGTCAGGATGCTCGACACGGGCTCCGAGGAGAACGTCGGAATGCCCGGCTACTCGGTCGGCTGCTACAGGAGAATCCACTGCATTCCCCTTGGCCTGTTCATGTGCAGGAACGTTGAGGTGCGCGACATCTCAATCATACGCTGCAACAACTACCACACGAGCTTCTCGCACTCCGAGAGGGTCTACATCGCCAATGTCAAACTCCACAGAGTCAAGTGCGTCAGCGGCGACGGCTTTAATGTCGGCGGCTGCAAGCACGTCTTCGTGAACAGGTGCTTCTTCCAGTCAAACGACGATGCGATAGTCATGAGCACGCACTACGAGGACCCGCGCGGCCTTCTCTGGTGGACCAACACGAGGGGAGAGGACAACTCCGTGCGCTTTGTCACCGTGCGGCACTCCTATCTCAACTCCGGCGGCGGCAAGGCAATCTGCTTCATCACGTGGGGCACAAGCGACCCGAATCAGGCGCTGGAGGAAATCTCCAACGTGACAGCCGAGGACAACATCTTAACCTGCGTCAACCCCGTTGGCGCCTGGTTTGACAACCCCTACAACGGCAAGCAGCCTTTCGACAACACTGAGACGGACGACTACTCACCCGTCAAGCAGATCAGAATATTCAACAACAGGTACGAGGGCATCTGCTCGCTCGGTCCGATCCGCGCAACGGACGTGCTCACCGACTGCGGCATTTTCTCGTCGCCCGACTTTCGAAACGGCGACTTCTCCCTCGGCGGCCTTGCGAACTACACGATAAACCGCAACAAGAATCCGGAATCGGCCCACACGGTCATCTATGCCGACAAGCTCAAGGGCTGCATCGAGCATTTTGACGAGGGCGCTGTCTCGGTCGTCCAGGGCCTCCACCTTGGCATGGGCTCCCACAGATTCATTTGCGAGGTTTTCACGGGCGAGAGCGGCGCAAAGCTTACGGCGAGCGTCATACAGACGGGCGATGTCATTGGCGAGAAGGTTGTGAAGGCGGAATACCCGCGCTTTGAGGAGCTTTCGTTCGAGGTGAAGGACGAGGAGGGGCTTGACGTTTACGTCGGAATCGCGTCAAACGGCGCCGACAGGGACGGCTTCTGCGTGTTCGACTGCCTCAGAATGGAGAGCGTCACGGACGAGGAGGGCAAAAAGCGTGCTCTTGAGAAGAAGCTTGCCGAAAAAACCGCGAGGTCATTCACTCTTCCCGAAAACGCCGCCCCGAAAGCCGAAGACGCCAAGGCAAACCTATGCTGCAGCTCACCCGGCAGGGAGAGCGTGATTGCCGCCAAGGAAACCTTCACCACTTTCGGCATCGAGTTTGCGATAAGAATCGACAGCCTCCCGCCTTCCGACAACGCGGGCTACGCGCTCAGATTCTCAGAAAAAGGCGATTTTTACAGGGAACTCCGCGTGAACCTGCCCATGAGAACGCTTGTCATTAAGGAAGTCAGCGGCGCCGCCGAAAAAGAGCTTTTCAGAAAAGACAACTTCTTCTTCACGTCGATGGACTTCCACAACTTCAGGCTCGAGGCCGCGGAGAGCGGAGCGACACTCTGGATCGACAGCGGTCTTTATACCTCGGTTGTGACGGACGCAAGACCCGGAAACGTATCATTGCGCATAAACAATATCGGAGCGTCGATAAACGGTCTTTCGATTGAAGAAATATAAACCCGGAAGTTTTGAAAAAAATATTTCCGGATGTTTACAAAGCCTGAAAATATGGTATCATCCGAATTACCCCCGAAAAGGGGGCGACTCTTTGCGAAAAAGGTGAAACCGCAGATGAACCATCCGGATGATTCAAAACAAAAAGAAGTTTCAGAGCTCCTTAAGGAACTGGGCTTTCCGCGCGCCTCGGGCGGCTTTTCGGACTGCCGCGACGCCGTGGTGATGGCCCTCGGCCGCGAGGAGCTTTACGGCTCGCTTACAAAGGTCATTTTCCCTCAGATTGCGAAAAAACGCGGCAGGAGCGGCTCCGCGGTTGAAAAATCGGTCAGAGACGCGCTTTCAAAAGGCTGGGAAGAGGGCAACAGAGACAAATTCAGGGTGGTCTTCGGCGACAGTTACAGACCGCGCCGCGGCAAACCCACGGTGATCGAGTTCATCACGGCCGCAAAGGACTACCTGGAGGAAAAAGCGGGCTGATTAAAACAGTTTAGGCAAAGCAGTTTCAACATGGATATAGTTTTAATCGTAATCGAAATCCTAGGTACAGTCGCGTTTGCAATTTCGGGAGCGCTTGTCGCGATTGAAAAGAAAATGGACCTTTTCGGCGTGGCAATCCTCGGACTCGTCACCGCAACAGGCGGCGGAATACTGAGGGACCTTATTTTAGGGCAGACGCCGCCAAGGACATTCACCGACCCCGTCTACGCCATCGTGGCGATCGGGACCTCTCTCATCATTTTCATCCCCGGCGTGCGAAGGATACACGGCAGGGCGAAAAAAGTCAGGGACGTGATGCTCCTCATAGTGGATTCACTCGGTCTCGGCACGTTTGCGATGGTCGGAATGGAGTTTGCGGTTGCCGCCGGTTACGGGAAGAACATATTCCTGCTCATATTCGTTGGCGTTGTGACGTCTGTCGGCGGCGGTATCATGCGCGACATGATGGCCGGCAACAGGCCTTACGTTTTTGTCAAACATTTTTACGCGACTGCGGCGCTTCTGGGCTGCGGCGCGTTTGTGCTGGTGAGACTTTTTGCACCTGAGATGGTCGCGATGTTTGTCGGGGCAGGTGTGATATTTGTGCTCAGAATATTGGCGGCAGTATTTCGTTGGCGTCTTCCTTCGGCGCACGACCCGGACGAAAAGCCGCAGAAAAACCAAGGAGAATCTTAAAATGCGAAAGAAAATTGTGCTGACGGCAGTTGTGATGTGCCTGCTGGGGCTGACGTGCCTTTGCCTTGGCGGCTGCAAAAATGACGGAGGAAACAATACCATGTGGTTTGAGACACCGACGAAAAAAGTGCTCCACAGCCAGAAGCCGGGGAGCAGGACTTCATATACGGTCTACATGGCCGCTGACGAAAAAGAGGGTTGCCAGGCGGTTCTGAAATATCAGTTTGTCACGGGGCCGATTGAGATTGAGGTTGCGCAGCCTGAAAACAAGGACGGGGACAAACTCGGAGTCGAGGTGTTCGCGGAAGGCTACGTTCAGACAACTTACGCGGAGCCGTTTTTTACGGACAAGGACCTTGTCGGCATCACTGTGGCGTACCCTGACGGACTGAAACCCGTCGAGAAGGACCTCATAATACCTTCGAACGAGGCGACGCCTTTTTACATTCTTTTTGACTCCGAAGACGCCAAGGCAGGCGACTACTGCACTGAGTTTATCGTTAAAGCAAACGGTGAGGTCATCGACAGCGGCAAGATCACCGTCCACATTTGGAACTTCAGCATGCCAAAGACAAGGACCATGACGGCGGTTTCGGACCTTTCGGCTTACTGCATCGCCAAGACCGAGAAAATCGAGGGCGAAAAAGTAACCGAGATGTACGTCAGATATTACGAGTTTCTGCTCGACCACAACATCTGCGCCTACTCGCTCCCTTACGATATACTTGACGGTAGGGTTGACAGGTTCCTCGACGATCCGAGGGTGACTCAGTTCAGGGTGCCTTATTCGGACGACGACACAATAAGAGCCTACTACGCCAAGCTTTCGCAGAAAGAGGAATGGCTTAAGAAAGCATATTTTTATCCCCTTGACGAGCCCGCTGACGCCGATGCCTACAACAGACTTCGCGCTGCCGGAGCGCGGCTTGAGTCTCTCTTCCCGGGATACCGCATGGTGGTACCGTTTTTTATCGACCCTGAGATTGGCGATGAGGACGGCATCGACTACGCAGAGGAGTACATGAATATTTGGTGCCCGAAGCTGTTCTGCTTTGACGACAAGAACATATACTCCGAAACGCTCATGAAGACCAAAACACCTTTCGGCAAGCGCATGCTTGAAATGAAAGAGCGGGGCGATGACCTTTGGTGGTACGTCTGCTGGGAACCCGGCGACCCGTACGCGAACCTCTACGTGAACATGGAAGGCGTCAAAAACAGGTCAATCTTCTGGCAGGCCGAACTCTACGGCGTGAACGGGTTCCTCTACTGGAGCTCCAACTACTGGGACAGAATAAGCAATCCGTGGGAAGACGCCAATACGGTAAACGACCTCTCTCCCTTCGTCTACGGCGACGGCTCGCTCCTCTACAGCGGCAGACAGGTCGGCGTTGACGGACCCTGCTCATCTCTCAGGCTTGAGGCGGTAAGAGACGGTATCGACGATTACGAGCTCATAGTCCTTGCAAAGCAGGCGGGCGCCTCGGACGCGCAGATCAAAAAGATTGTAAATATAGTTGCAAAGAGCATCACAGACTACTCAACCAAAGACGACGATATCGTCAGGGCAAGAAGAGAACTCGCCAAGATAATCGAGAAATCAAAGAAAGGTTGACACTGAGGGCTCTTCGGGAATATAATGAAAATACCCGAAAAATAGGGAAATAACAACTGATTAGGAGTATTGATCATGAAAAAGACGGTAAAAATCATTTCGGCAGCGGTTTTGATTATTCTTTGCCTTGGCCTTGTCGCCTGCGGCACTCTTCCCGGTTCTCCCGAGGAGGCAGTGAAAAAGATGAAGAATAAGGGCTATGAGGCGGAGTACGACGGAAGCGGTGTGACCGCGATAAGGATTGACGGTGACGGACAGCCTGCGGATATGATCTTTGCGATGATGACCGAGTCGGAGTCGCAGGCAAAGCAGGTATACCCCTACCTCAAACAGATGTATGAAACCCAGATGTCTTCAATGGAACAGGTCGGATTCAAGGTAAAGACAGGTTATGAGGGGAAATGGGTCTATTTCGGAACACAGGCCGCAATCGAGGCTTTCAAGAGGTGAAAACGAGCCCCGGTATTTAAGCGAATAAATTCCTGCTTTTTGCACGGGAAAGAGGTATAAGGCGCAAAAGCATGCCTGAAGCATGTTTTGCTGCGCCTTATATTTTTGGCTCTTTACGCATTTTGCCAAGGGGTTCAACAGATATCTTCGTGTTCTTAGATAATCTCAGAATTCGAAGTATGTTCGAACACAAGGAATACTAGATTTCGTGGCAAAATGCTTTGCGCGAGCTAACCACTCGAAGTACCTTCGCACATCTCTTAAACCACGATTTTCGGTTCTTTACACAAGCCGCCAAGAGAATCTGACAGATCTATGAATCTTTCTTAGAACAAACAAGGTGTCTGCGACAATTAGTGGCGGCTTGTTTTTCGCGAG
>DBWH01000004.1:0-183 GCA_002308595.1 Mageeibacillus sp. UBA1243
CGACGACGGCTCCGTTATCGACACTAGCGTGGTTGAGTACGGCAATACGCCTGCACATTCAAATCCGACAAAGACCAATACGGCTGAATACACCTACTCTTTTAAAGGATGGTCTCCTTCAGTTGTGTCTGTAACGGGCGATGCGACCTATACAGCCGTCTTTAACGCAGCCAAGAATTCCTA
>DBWH01000004.1:193-849 GCA_002308595.1 Mageeibacillus sp. UBA1243
GACGGCTCCGTTATCGACACTACCGTGGTTGAGTACGGCAAGACGCCTGCACACGCCAATGCCACAAAGCAAAACACCGCCGAGTACACCTACACATTCACAGGCTGGACCCCTGCGGTGACGGAAGTCATTGGCGATACAGAATACTCAGCCACCTTCTCTCAGTCGAAGAACAGCTACACAATCACCTGGAAAAACGAGGACGGCTCCGTCATTGACACCGCGGAAGTCGAATACGGCAAGATGCCCGTCCACGACGACGCAACAAAAGCCAATACAGCAGAAAAGACCTACGTGTTCTCTGGTTGGAGCCCCAACATCACGACGGTGACAGGCGACGCCGAGTATACGGCTGTATTCAGTTCCCTCGAAAACTCCTATACGATCACCTGGAAAAACTACGACGGCACTGTCATCGGAACCACGCTGGTGGAATACGGAAAGGTGCCCACCCACGCTGATCCCGAAAGAGAAAACACAGCTGAGTTCACCTACACCTTCACCGGCTGGTCTCCCTCCGTAGCGGCCGTCACAGGCGATGCTGAGTACACCGCTGAATTCTCCTCTGCAAAGAACTCCTACACCATCACATGGAGAAACGAAAACGGCTCCGTTATCGACACTACTGTGGTTGAGTACGGCAAGACGCCTGCACA
>DBWH01000004.1:983-1117 GCA_002308595.1 Mageeibacillus sp. UBA1243
AATGACGACGGCTCCGTTATCGACAATACCGTGGTTGAGTACGGCAAGACGCCTGCACACGCCAATGCCACAAAGCAAAACACCACCGAGTACACCTACTCCTTTAAAGGATGGTCTCCTTCAGTTGTGTCTGT
>DBWH01000004.1:1182-11002 GCA_002308595.1 Mageeibacillus sp. UBA1243
ACCTGGAAGAATGATGACGGCACCGTAATCGACACAACCGTTGTTGAATATGGAAAGCTTCCGGAGCATCTCACCCCTGTCAAAGAAAACACCGACGAGTTCACATACACATTTGCAGGCTGGAGTCCTGAGATAACGGAAGCCGTTGGCGATGCGGAATACATTGCCGTGTTCAGCGCAGAGAGGAATACCTACAAGGTTATATTCGCTGACGAGGACGGAACCGAGCTTCTTACAGTCGAAGTTCCTTACGGCGACACTCCCGCATACACCGGCGAGACACCCGCCAAGGCACCGACTGCCCAATTCACATACACCTTCAAAGGCTGGACACCTGAGATAGCAGCAGTCACAGGTGATATCACATACACAGCAGTCTACGAAGCCGAGGGCATAAGCTACGCTGCGGATAAGGACAAAATCACCTGGCAGCTGGGCAGCGGCGAGGAAGTGACAATTACGGTTAAACAGCTTGGCGATGAAGACAATTCTTTCGAGAACTTCAAGAACGTCTGCATCGACTCCGCCCTTCTGGAATCCGGCAAGGACTACACCGCAACCAAAGGCAGCACGGTCATAAAGCTTTCACCCGAAACCCTTGAAAGGCTGACTGCCGGGGAACACACCGTTAAGATTGAGTTTACCTACGGAGATGCAACTGTTAAGCTTGTGATAATTGAAGCCGAAAAGACAGACAAACCCGCCAAGGCAAACAACGTCTGGATTCCAATAACGGTTACTGTTGCAGTTGTTGCCATAGGAGCTGCCGCAGCTGTAATAATCATCAAAAAGAAGCATTAATAAAATCATTTGTTTACATCCAATCGAAGCGAAAGAGCTCCGCGACTTGCGCACTTTACAGGCCCGCAGTTGCGGGGCTCTTTTGCAATTCATACCATCAATAGCCTGCCATGCCGCACCTATTTGCAAATAATATACATCATTTATTAGTTTTGTTTATTAATTATGCATTTTTCAGCTGTTATGTTCTTGACAATACAGTATGCATCCTATAAAATCTCGTCAACAAATTCAACAGAAATTGAATATTCTGAAAGGAGCAAAAATGAAAAAGAGATTTTTGGTATGCATTGTGCTTGTCATCGCCCTGATGACTGCCCTTCTCGCCGGCTGCGGCGGCAGCGGAGGAAAAAAGGTCGAAAGCGGCAAAGAAGCAACAAAAGAACAGATTGAAGACGCCAAGGTCAAAGTTGAAAAGCTGATCGAAGTCGAAAATGCCGCAAGAAATCTGTCGGCAACATCAGAAGCCGCAGGCAAAAAAAGCAATATGCACTGGCAAGGAAAAGTCGGCACAACCTTGAACATGGAGCAGGATGGAGTAACTACAAAACTGGATTATTACATCACCTCCGATGAGATAATCGATTTCACCACACAGGGTGTTCTCAGGACATATTCTCATTACGAATTAACAAATATGACAGTATACGAAAAACTGCCCGCAGAAATGAAGGCTATGATTGAAGAGGCCAAGGCACAGGGAATTGAGCCTCCGATTTATGAAGGTAAGGAATTCGGTGTCAAATCCACTCTTGATCTTTACATAGACACTTCCACCGGCATGGCGTACTTTAATTATCATTCGGTAGATTCATCAGACTATTCTGACCTTTACGCAGCGCCAAAGGAAACCGTCAAAAAGATTTGTACGGATTTCTCATTGGTAGCAGATCAGACATACAGCAAATTGACTGAAGCCGTCGGATCTCAGCTGTCCCTTGAAGAAATACTGAATGCTATTGTTGGTGAGAACAACCGTGTTTACATTCTTTCCAACGGCGACATTCGTGTCAAACCCGTAGTCGACGATTCGTTCTTTAAGAATGTTGTCTATGAGCTTGATTTCATTGACGATAACAATTACAAGGCAACGAAGACTTTCACTATGGCAGAACCGGGAATGGATATGGACATCGAAGGTAAGCTGAGCATCACTCCCACACAGGACAAAGCCACAGAAAAGCCGGCAGATTATGAAACATACCAAGAAGTGAGCTTCTCTGTATTTCAGCAGGCAGTCAGAGAGTTCATGAACGAATTCAGTGTTTAAAATCCACGGAATATATGTTACCTGCACCAGAAACTGAACTGAGCAAAACATTATAATATAAAGCGCGGTCCGGCAGCGGGTCACGCTTTTTTACCGCAAATTTGCATAAAAATCCGCAGTCTCCAAAGGAAAAAACCTCTTTCACCTTGGCGGCAAAAAGAGGTTTCTTTCATGGTCGGAGTGACAGGGTTCGAACCTGCGGCATCCTGGTCCCAAACCAGGCGCTCTACCAACTGAGCCACACCCCGATTATTGCGCAAGAAATCTTAGCACCCTTGGCGATACAAGTCAAGCAAAATGTATTTACATTTATTTTAAATAGTGGTATAATTGCTTAGTTGACGTTGGAGATTTTCATATACCATTAAAGGGGAACGGGGAAAACTCGCGGCGTTTTAACAAGTTACAATTGAGGAGTTGTTTTCCATTGAGTAAGAAAGTTACAGAAAGGCCTTTCATCGAGCGTATCGATGCGAATCCTTCCGTAGGTCTTTCCCAAATTCAGGTTGACGAACGCGTGCAGAAAGGCTACGTGAACATTGCCGCTGACCCGAACGATAAAAGTACGATGAAGATATTGGCGGAAAACCTGTTCACGTTCTTTAACGTTGTTCTTTTTGCGATTGCGGCGATTTTCATAGGCATCATCATTTACCTGAACATTATCGGCCGTTCCGACGTTGTCAACCAGTATTTCGGCCTTTCGAAGTTCATCTTTCTCATTCCGGCGATAATGAACGTCGGCATGGGCACGTACCAGCAGATTTCGAGTCTCAAAGTCATCAGGACGCTCAAGATTGTCACCAGCACCAAAACCAAGGTCATAAGGGGCGGCGAGGTTCTCTCTGTTGACGCCAAGGAGGTCGTGCTTGACGATATCGTCTCGATTTCGGCGGGCGACCAGGCCACGGCAGACCTTGTGGTTCTTGAAGGCGAAGTTGACGTTGACGAGTCCATGCTCACGGGCGAATCCGACCACGTTAAAAAGCTCCCCGGAGACACGATTCTTTCAGGTTCTGCAATCATTGTCGGCAATGCAAAAACAAGGGCAATGAAAGTCGGCGATGACACGTACGCTGCTGAGCTTACGCGAAAAGTAAAATCGGGAGCAACTCACAAGTCCGAGATCATGACTTCGATTGTCAAGATCATCAAAATGCTCACGATCGGCATCTTTATCGCCGTAACCACTGTAACTATAACGCTCATCATCAAGATTATCGCGAGCGGCGGCGACCCGGCAATCTGGGACAGCAACGAAGTTCTCACAATCACAAGCCCTGTCACATGGGCAAGGATCATTCTCGCGGACGGCACGTTCGGCATAGGCATGATTCCCTCCGGTCTCGTCCTCACCACATCCGTCACGATGATGGTCTCCATCGCATCCCTCACAAAAAAGAAAACCCTTATTCAGGAGCTCTACTCGCTCGAAAATCTGTCGCGCGTTGACATTATCTGCCTTGACAAGACAGGCACGCTGACCGACGGCACGATGAAAGTGAGCGACGTTAAGGCGCTCATACCCATTGGCGATGTCGAGGAACACGCCAAGGCGCTCATCAAGGCAGCCGGCGAGCGCAATGCGACTGCTGAAGCAATCTACAACAGGTTCGGCATCAACGAAGACGCCAAGATCAAAGAGATCATACCTTTTTCGAGTGCAAACAAGTATTCGGGACTCATCTACGAGGACGGCCGGAAACTCCTCATGGGCGCACCCGAATATCTTCTCTCCAAGGACGACAAAAACCTTGAGTACGTAAATCAAAAAGCTGCGGACGGAAACCGCGTCATCGCCCTCACCCTTGACGGCAGTCTCATTGCCCTCGTATCGATTGAGGACCACATCAGGGAGTCGGCGCCCGACACGCTCAAGTTTTTCCGCGAAAACAACGTTACCGTTAAAGTTATTTCCGGCGACAACCCGCTGACAGTCAGCAGGATTGCCCAGAAGTGCGGCATCGTGAACGCCGACAAATACATCTCGCTCGCGGACATGCCGCTTGAGAAAATACCGGAAATATGCGAGGAATATACAGTTTTCGCGCGAGTTTCTCCTGAACAGAAAGAGGCCCTTGTCGTAGCGCTTCAGGCACACGACCACAAGGTTGCGATGACAGGCGACGGCGTCAACGACATCTTGGCGCTTCGCAAGGCAGACTCCTCCATCACATTCGCCAAGGCAACAGACGCTGCAAAATCCTGCTCCGACGTTGTTCTTCTTGACAACGACTTCAGCCACCTTCAGGCGGTCGTCGGCGAAGGCCGAAGAGTCATCGGCAATATCAGAAAAACTTCAGTTCTCTACCTGATGAAATCAATCTGCGTGTTCATATTCGCGTTCGCGCTAATTCCTTTCGCAAAAGGACAGATGTGGTTCCAGATTGAGAACATGTACATGCTCGAGGCAGCCGTTATAGGCACGGGAGGCTTCTTCCTCTCGCTCGAACCGAGGAGGACGCCAATCAAAGGCTCGTTCCTTAAATACGTAATATCGCAATCGCTCTGCGCAGGCATATTTGCGTCAGCCGCGATTCTCTTGCCGATACTATTGAGCTTAGGTTCAGACCCGTTCATTAAAGAAGTAAACGTAAGACCGATGATGACTGTCATGCTCACGACGGCGGGCATCGTTGTCGCGTTCGCGATGTGCATACCTTTCAACAAGTACAGAACTTTTGCACTTGGGGCAATCGTTTTCGTTGCCGGTTTCCTGGGGTGCCTTGTTCCGACGGCTTACATTGGCGGCAACACAATCAACAACAACATGATGAAATACGGCCCGGGCCAGACGATTTTGGACTCGCAGTTTGCGCGGGAGCTGTTCAGGCCGGACAGGTCGCAGGACGTCAGAAACCTTGTGAGCGATTCGAACAACTTTATCGTGCTCAGGATTTTCCTTTTCGTGGCGATTCCGCTCTTCATTCTCGTGCTCTTCTCGCTTGAGAATTTCTCGAGAAAGGACACAAAGGACGTCAGGGTCGGCAGAGCTTTCAGAATCGGCAGAAGACTCATGCTCGCGTCGGGAATCGTGCTCGTGCTTCACGGTGTGCTTGCGGGTGTCGAGCTTGTCGCCAATGCAGGCTACATGATCACGAGCGATAAGCTTTTCGGAAACAACAGACCCGTGCTCATAACCGTCAACGTCATCGTCATACTGATAAGGATTGCAATCGGTTACATTGGCTATAAGCTCTGGAAAGACCCGACGAAGAACATGATCAAGGTCGGATCCGTGGCTACAGGCGTTCTGATTGCCCTCACAGTCGCCACAATAGTGATTTCCGGCAACTTCCTTGAAACCGGCAATAAACTCCTCATGGTCGACGGAATCGTTATTCTGCTCAACACAGCGGCCTATATCGTCGGTGCGATTTTCGTAATACTGAACTACAGACACGGACTCCTTAAAAAGAGAGACGCTTAAAAAGGAAGCTTTGGGATGAAAGTTCTTGCCCTGAAAATCAGAGAAGCGGCGCTTTCGGTTCTGCCTGTGATGGCGATCGTCATCATAATGTACTTTCTGCCGTTTGTGAGCCTCTCAACGACTGAGCTTGTCGCTTTCCTGTGCGCGTCCGTGGCGCTTGTCGTAGGCGTCGGATTCTTCAACCTCGGCGCTGACATTGCGATGTCGCCAATGGGACAGCATATCGGCACAGGTCTCTCAAAAACCCGCAAGGCATTCCTTCTCCTTTCAGTCACTTTCATCATGGGTGTCCTCATAACCGTCGCGGAGCCCGACCTTTCGGTGCTCGCGGGCCAGGTTTCGGACCTCGTCAAAAACTGGATACTGATTGCGGTCGTAGGCGTCGGCGTCGGTCTTTTCCTCACGCTTTCAATCGTCAGGACGGTCAAGAACAAGCCGCTCCCGCAATATCTCATGTTTTTCTATCTGGCGCTTTTTGCCCTTGTCGCAGTAATGATTGTCAGGGAGCAGGCAGGTTTTACCGCTCTCGCCTTCGACTCGGGCGGCGTCACAACCGGCCCCATCACAGTGCCTTTTCTCATGGCCCTCGGCATAGGCATCGCGTCAACTGTCGGCAGCAGCAAATCCGCCGAGAACAATTTCGGTTCCATCGCGATGTGCTCGGTCGGGCCTGTCATTGCCGTTGTCATCATCGGTATCTTCTCGCGTGGCTCGATCAAATACACGCTTAACGCTAGCGACTACTCGGTCGAATCGCAGCTCGGCTCGGCCCTGTTTACTACGATTCTCCACACTATGTCTGAGGTCGCGCTTGCCCTCGGTCTCATCTGCGCAATGTTCCTGATACTTCAGGTCACCATATTGAAGCTTCCGGTAAAAAAGCTCCTTCAAATGCTTAAAGGCGTTGTGTTTACTTTCATCGGCCTTGTGATTTTTATGACTGCCGCCAAGGTCGGCTTCATGCCCGTCGGATTCAAGTTCGGCCAGATGCTCGCAGACACCAAAAACCACCCTGCGGTCATAATCATTTTCGGCTTCATAACAGGTATGGCAACAGTGCTTGCCGAGCCTGCGGTGCACGTTCTCAACAATCAGGTTGAGCGTGTCACGGACGGCGCAATATCGAAAAAATCCATGATGATAGCGCTTTCAATTGGCGTCGGCATTTCAATCGCCCTTTCAATGGTGCGTATGAAGTATCAGTTCAGCATACTTTACTACCTGATTCCGGGCTACATAATTTCTCTGGGGCTCTCGCTCCTCGTCCCCGGTATCTATACCGCAATAGCTTTTGACTCAGGCGGCGTCGCGTCAGGACCTCTTACGTCAACATTTATCCTGCCTTTTGCAATCGGCGCGTGCGCAATGATGAACGGCGCCGACAGGATCCCGTTTGACGCTTTCGGCATTGTCGCCATGGTCGCAATGACACCGCTTATCACAATACAGCTGCTCGGCTTCAAGGCGGTCCTCGTGGAGCGCGTCAAGGCAAAACGCGCGATGAAACGCATTTTCGCCGCAGACGACGAGCAGATTATCGAGTTTATGTAAAGGAGGCGCGCGATGGCTAAAAGCAGTAAAAACACAGTCAGCTCGCCCGAGGGGCTGAAGCTTTTGATAACAGTCGTCAACAGGGTCAAGTCCGAGTACTACGCGGACCTCATCCAGAGCCACGGCGCCAACATTCAGTGCTTCGTTTCCGCGATGGGAACGAGTACGCAGGTTCTTGACCTCATCGGACTTTCCGATGACAGAAAAAGCGCAATCTTCAGCCTGATAAAGGCCGACAAAGCGGATGAGCTGCTGGAAGTCCTTGGCGAGCGCTTCAAGACCATCAAAAACGGCAAGGGAATCGCCTTCACGGTGCCTCTTACGAGTCTCATTGGCGTGTCAGTCTACAAATTCCTTGCCGACAAGAGAGAAAGTGAGATGTTGTTATGACGGATTTTACACATGAAGTTGTATTTTGCATAGTAAACGAAGGCTTCAGCGAGGTCGTCATGGATGCCGCCAAGAGAGCAGGCGCCGGAGGCGGAACGGTTCTCCGCGCTCGCGGTACCGCCAATGCAACAGCCGAAAAGTTCTTCGGCATCTCCATTACGCCGCAAAAAGAAATCGTCATGATTCTCGTCCCCGCAGCGATCAGAAACGACGTTCTCCACAATCTCTACTCGTCGTGCGGTCTTGACACACCCGGCCACGGCATCGCATTTGCCCTGCCCGTCGACGCTGTCATAGGTCTCCGCGACCCAAACGCGCCGAAAAAAGAAGAACCGGCCGAGAAGAAATAACTAATACGCTTATATATATGCCAAGCCGCAGGTTTTAAAACAATCTGCGGCTTGGCGTTTTTAGTGTTAAGTTATACAAAGTCTTATCAGCTGCGGTCTATTTTAATCTTATTGTCCCTGATGAGACCCAGCATGATATCGGCAAGCTTGGGATCAAACTGAAGACCCTTGTTCCTCTCAAGTTCGCTGATAATCTGCTCCCTGGTGAGTCTCTTTCTGTAAACTCTGTTGGTGTTCATCGCGTCAAAAGAGTCAGCTACACAGATAATTCTTGCGATAAGCGGAATTTCCTCGCCGGCTTTGCCTTTCGGGTAGCCCTTGCCGTCATATCTTTCATGGTGGTAAAGAGCGCCCTCGCCGACGTTTTTAAGGCTCTTGAAGCTGCTGAGGATGTCCCATCCGCGCGTTGTGTGAGACTTGATAATCTCAAACTCCTCGTCGGTGAGCTTTCCGGGCTTTCCGAGTATACTGTCGGGAACACCCATCTTGCCGCAGTCGTGGAGAAGCGCAACGTAGTAGATGCGGTCAAGTTCCTCGCCCTCGTAGCCGAGTTCCTTTGCGATCATCTTTGTGTACGTGGCAACGCGCTTCGAGTGACCGTTTGTGTAGGGGTCCTTGGCGTCAATGAAGCCCGTGAAGGTTTCGATTGATTCGTTGATGATCTCATTGTCGCGCTCGTGCCTGAGCTGGTATTTTCTGATTTGAGCGGCCGTCATCACGAAAATGATAAGGGCAATGAGCCAGATTGACGCAGCAATCACTGAAACCCTGAACAGCGGCTCGGTCGTGATGAACCTGTGGAGCTTGTAGTCAAGCTCGATCGTCGACTGTTCCATGCTCTCGCCCATCTTGACGTAAAGGATAATACCCGGTGTTGTGGCCTTGTAAGGCTCGATGGGCATCTCCATTGCGTTGACGGTGTGGCTCGGATAGTAGATCAGGTAGTCGCCTTCTTCCATGACGACAAGGTGATCGCCTTCAACGGAGAAAATTTCCAGATCGTGGTTTTCGGGATGGAATTCACGAAGGTCGGGTATTTTGTCGGTCTTGTCTGCCGACACCTGGTGAATCTCCAATGCGCCGTTCCATGCGGAGGCGAGGAAAACCTCGTGGCTGAATTCGAGTTTGAACGTAAAGTTCAGGACCTCGTCTTTTGAGTTATTTGTGACCGTAAAATCGTACGTGTAAGCCTGATAGTTGTTCTCGGTAAGACCTTCGTCGTAGAAGTCGAAAATCTTTCCCCAGGTACTTGTTCTTGCGGCTGCAGTAACGTATACGTCAAGATCAGTGCGGGCTTCATCCGGGTTAAAGAGCTCAGAACCTGTAAAGAAAGCGGAATGACTCTGACGGTTGTATATATCCGTTTTGATGAGGCTCGCCGCGAAAATCGCAATGAGAATCAGCAAAACAACGAGAAATACCACCGTTGTCTTTTTCCTTGTACTCGCATTTATCATTCTTAATTCCTCGAACTTAAAGTTTTGGATTACGCCATATTTTATCATAATTGTATTTTAGTGCAATAGGCAAAGCCGTGAAATCGCCAATACTATTCAAGTTTTACGCAAAAAAACACAAATAATCACACAATAGTTTAACAATCCAAATGACAGAAACGCTTCTTAAATTCAGAAACCGCAAATGGAACTCACAGCCACCCCCAAAGAGCCGCTTCAAAAGCATAAGTTAACAGTCGATTATAATTATTTTTCAGAAAAGGCGTCAGTCTGAACAGAATTCCGCTTATAAGTTAATATTCCTATCCTTTTTCCGGTCGCCAAGGGGCTCGCTCCTTGGCGATTTCTTTATGTAAAAAAATGTGACTGACGGTTTCATCAGTCACAGCTTCACTGTCAAATGTTATTAGCGGCAGTTTCTTAGTTGTGAAAGAGCGCCAAAAAGTACGGATTTCAAGCTAAGAAAAGTTATTTGTACGGATATGAAGTTACTACGTATCCGTGCGTTTTTCTCTCAACAAACCGGAATTTATGCATAAACCAGTTCAAATTCTTCACACACCACTTTTGT
>DBWH01000018.1 GCA_002308595.1 Mageeibacillus sp. UBA1243
GACGAAGAGATCAACGCCAAGATCAAAGAGGCTGAGCAGTTCGCAGAGCAGGACAAGAAGCAGAAGGAAGCTGTCGACGTCAAGAACAATGCAGAGTCAATGGTTTACCAGACTGAGAAACTCATGGCTGACATGGGCGACAAGTTTGAAGAGGCTGACAAGAACGACATCTCGGCAGCAGTTGAGAAAGTTAAGACAGCCATCTCTTCAAACGACACCGACAACATGAAGCAGGCAACTGAAGACCTCCAGAAAGTCTTCTACCAAATCTCCGAAAAGATATACAAGCAGAATCCTGACGCGTTCAACCAGGGCGGCGATCAGGGCGGTGCCGCCAATAACTCGGGCGACACGGTCGTTGACGACAACTGACATACATTGACAATCTGATTTAAAACACCCGGCGGGGAAGCGTTAAACCGATTTTTGCTTAGAGCTTTCACGCCGGGTCCAACTTCTGAAACAAGAGCCCTTTAGTAAAACAAGGGCGGAAGAGCATTTACAATGGATAAAAGAGACTACTACGAGGTGCTTGGCGTCTCCAAGACGGCATCCGCCGACGACATAAAAAAGGCATACAGACAAAAAGCCAAGGAGTACCACCCCGACCTTCACCCCGGCGACAAGGAGTGCGAGGAAAAGTTCAAGGAGCTCAATGAAGCCAATGAGATTCTGAGCGATCCGGATAAAAGGGCAAAGTACGATCAGTTCGGCCATGCGGCTTTTGATCCAACACAGGGAGGCGGAGCAGGAGGAGCCTACGGCGGTTCTGCGGGCGGCTCCTACAGCGGAGGCTTTGGCGGTTTTGAAGATATATTCGGCTCCATTTTCAGCGGCTTCGGATTCTCAGGTCAAAGCTCAAACAGAAGATCCGCAGCTCAAAGAGGCGACGATATTAAGCTATATGTTGAGCTTACTCTTGAAGAGGCGGCTTTCGGCTGCAGCAAAGAGATTGGCGTCACCAAGACCGTAAAGTGCGATCAGTGCGGCGGCACCGGTTCAAGATCAAGAGCCAGGGCTAAGTGTACCGTCTGCAACGGCTCAGGCGTTCAGAGAAGAGTCACCAATTCGTTCCTCGGCCAAATGGTTCGTGAAGTTGCGTGCGAAAACTGCGGCGGCAGAGGTTTTGTTATAAACGATCCCTGCGGCACGTGCGGCGGAAGAGGAATTCTCAAGAGATCCGTCAAGATTACAGCTGACTTCCCGAAGGGTATCAACGAGGGCCAGTCTCTGCGTAAATCCGGACAGGGCGACGCGGGAATAAACGGCGGCCCGGACGGCGACCTCTATCTCTCCGTAAGAATCAAAAAGCACAAGACTTTCGTGAGAAAAGACTACGATATCTATCAGTCGATTTTCCTCACATATCCGCAGCTCGTTCTCGGTACAACCATCAAGGTGCCGGGTCTTGACGGCATGATAGACCTCGTTATCCCTGAGGGTACCCAGAGCGGAAGGGAGATTCGCGTTCCCGGAAAGGGCGTTCCGGTTCTTAACACCAAGAGCAACAGAGGCGACATGTACGTCACCGTAAACGTCACGATCCCTACAAAGCTTAACGAGCAGCAGAAACAGGTGCTTAGGCAGTTTGACGATATGACTGACAGAATCTTAAGCACCGACCAGTCGGCAGACCCCAAAAAGGGATTCAAAAAGTTTAAGAAATAATTTTTCGAAAAGATAAAGTAAGAGCGGTTCGGAAAACTTCTGGTTCTCAGGACCGCTCTTTGTCATTGGTTATTTCGCTTATAGATTATTTAATCGTGATGAGCGACTCGTCCCAGCCGTCGGGAGTCTTAAGACCCATTAGGTCTGTGACTGTTGCTGCGATATCGGAAAGACCGAACTTCAGACTGCCGTCTTCGTTTCTGAATGACTTGATGTCATACTTTGAAGCGTTCTCGGTGTTGTCGTAGAAGATGCAGGGAACGGGGTTAAGCGTGTGAGAAGTCTTGGCTTTAGCGCTTCCGTCTGCGTTCCTCGAAACCTTGCCTTTCTTGATCTCGTACATCTCGTCTGCGTTTCCGTGGTCAGCGGTGATGATAGCCATACCGCCAAGCTTATCAATAACGGGAAGCACTCTGCTGAGGCAAAGATCAACTGTCTCTACAGCGATTTCAGCTGCCTGGAAAACGCCGGTGTGGCCGACCATGTCGCCGTTTGCAAAGTTTACGCGTACGTAGTCATACTTTCCTGTCTCAAGTTCTTTAATGAGAGCGTCGGTAACTTCGGCAGCCTTCATCCACGGTCTCTGCTCGAAAGGAACTACGTCAGAAGGTACTTCAATGTATGTCTCGAGCTTGTCGTTAAATTTCCCGCTTCTGTTTCCGTTCCAGAAATATGTAACGTGACCGAACTTCTGAGTCTCTGCGATTGCAAGCTGCATTTTGCCTTGTTTTGCGAGAAATTCGCCCATCGTGTTTTTGATGGAGGGCGGATTTACAAGGAATCTTGAAGGAATGTGAGCGTCTCCGTCGTACTGGAGCATGCCTGCGTAGCATACGTTCGGAATGACTTCACGCTTAATGGTGTCAAGGTCTTTGTTCTCAAAAGCTCTTGAAATCTCCTGGGCTCTGTCGCCTCTGAAGTTGTAAAAGATTACGCTGTCGCCGTCGGAAATTGTTCCGAGCGGCTTGCCGTCTTTTGCGATGACAAATGCGGGGAGGTCCTGGTCGATGACGTGAAGCTCTTCGCGGTAGGTCTTTATAGCTTCCTCAGCGGATGCAAACTGTCTGCCTTTTCCTTCGACATGTGTTGCCCAGCCGATCTCAACCATCTTCCAGTTGGCTTCGTACCTGTCCATGGTGATGGCCATTCTGCCGCCGCCGCTTGCGATGCAAACGTCAAAACTGTCGTCTCTCAAACCGCCAATGTATTCCTCAAAAGGAAGCACATAGTCAAGAGCCGAAGTCTCGCCGACGTCTCTGCCGTCAAGCAGAATGTGGATTCTGACTCTCTTCACGCCTTCGGCCTTGGCTTCTTTGATCATTGCCTTCAGGTGGTTGATGTGAGAGTGTACGTTTCCGTCGGAGAAGAGTCCGAGGAAGTGGAGGGTGGAATTGTTCGCTTTGACATTGGCGATAATCTCGCGCCAGCCGTCAGCCTTGTACATGTCACCTGATTCGATTGACTCGTTTACAAGTTTTGCACCCTGAGAGTAAACCTTGCCGGCGCCGATAGCGTTGTGGCCTACCTCGGAGTTTCCCATATCGTCATCTGACGGAAGTCCCACGGCTTTTCCGTGAGCCTTGAGGAGCATGTTCGGGTATGTCGCAAGAAGCTTGTCCAGTACCGGCTTGTTTGCGGATTTGACGGCATTGCCTTCGGCATTCTCGCTGACGCCTACGCCGTCCATAACGATTGTTACAACTGGTCCTTTATAGTTCATTACATATTCTCCTTGTATGATATAGCTCGGGATGAAAATCCCTCGCGTATTTTACATCCTTTATTATATACGTTCAAGCGTGAAGTGAAAAGTTAACTTCCAC
>DBWH01000032.1:0-1071 GCA_002308595.1 Mageeibacillus sp. UBA1243
ACCGACGGCATGCCCGTCGTACACAGTAAAGGCGGCAGGGAAAACTGCCGCCTTAATTACGTATAACATTAAAGCTTTAATCCGAAAGGTCGACGTCCGTTATAATGAGGAACTCGTAGTCCGGGTAGAGCGATTCGGCGTCTGCGCGGAGAATCTTGAGGGCCTCTTTGCTTGTGATGTCGAAGCGGATCACGACGTCGAAACGGATCATTTTGGTTTCGTTGTCGACATAGAAGCCGTGGACCTGGAGGGCCCAGTCGTGGGCGAGGACCTTGGCGGTAATGTCGTCGCGGATCTTGGCGGCAAGGCTGTCCTTGGTGTTGAAGGAGTAGACCCCGACGCCGGTGAGAATGACGCCTGTCTCCATGTAGACGTTGTACTCAAGCTGCCGCGTGATGCGGTCGACGGACGAAACGGGCATGTTGTCGGGAAGCTCGATGTGGACCGATGCGTAGTTCTTGTTGGGCCCGTAGTTGTTGATTATAAGGTCGTACGCGCCGATAACCTCGGGCTCGCTGTTGATTATGTGCTTTACCTTGAGCGTGAGCTCGCGGTCAGGTCTGCCGCCGAGGATGTCCCTAAGACTGTCGACAATCATTTCAATCGATGCCTTGATGATGAAACCGCCAATGAGTATACCGACGTAAGCTTCGAGCGAAAAGCTCGTGAACTTGAAGATAACTGCGGAAATCAAAACCGAGAGGGAGATGATCGCGTCGAAAAACGCGTCAGTGCCTGATGCTTTGAGGGTTCCGGAGTTCGTCTTTTTGGCCTGGTGCCTGAAGTAGAAGCTGAGAACGAGCTTTACTGCAATTGCGGCGCCGATGACGATGAACGAAACGAGGCTGTAGTCGGGCTTTTCGGGGTGGATTATCTTCTTGATGGACTCGACAAGGGCCGTGGCGCCTGCGTAGAATACGATTGCAGCTACGATGAGAGTGCTTATGTACTCGATTCTGCCGTAGCCGAGCGGAAATCTCTTGTTCGGAGCTTTCGTGGAGAGCTTGTTGCCGATGATCGTGACGATTGACGAGATTGCGTCGGTCAGGTTGTTGACGGCGTCGAGCACGA
>DBWH01000032.1:1154-3754 GCA_002308595.1 Mageeibacillus sp. UBA1243
TGCTTCATATTTTCATTCAGCTTTTCAGTTGTTGCACTGTTGTCAGCCATGGTAAAACTCCTTTCCGGGCCTTGGCGGTGCCCGTAGGATCAAATCTTGATTAACCTGACGCCAATGGCAGGCACCGTGTATTTTACATCATTTACTTCGATCTGTGCATCGTTTTTTCCGGGATTGACGGCAATGACAGCTTTTTCACCGTCTTTTGCCTCCCAAGCGGTAGAAATCACCTCGGGGAACGCGTTTTCCTTGGTTATGTACCGGCTGCGGAGAGTGGTGTTTCCGTGCCTGATGCCTGTAAAGCGTATCATGCGGCCGCCGTTTAGGAACTTTTTGCCTGTTTCGCGGTAAAAAGCGGTCAGATTTTTAATAAACGAAAGCACATGAGCCTTGTCGGGGAGCTTTGTGAAGTCGCGCGTGCCCCAGTCGGACATGATTCCGCCATCGGGGGTGAGAACGATCGTCATGAGGTCGCCCGCCGCGAATGAGTAGCCGAGCCTGTAGCAGAAAGTGTCCTCGTCGGACTCGAGGGGGCAGCAGACCTGGTTGCCCATGAAGTTGCGGACGTACTCGTGGTAGATGAACGAGTAGAGCGGGACGGGCCTTCCGATGAAGTAGTTGAGCTCGTAGCGGTTGTCCGAAAGGAGAAGGTTGCCGATAAAAGGCTCTGAGGCCGCCGATTCGCAGCCGAGAATCATCCTGCCGGCCTTTTCGTTCCACGATGTGAGAAGCTTCTGCATGTTTTCGGTCATCCAGAGACCGGGAGCTGAAGGGTGGCCGTGAGTTTTGCTGTAGCAAAGGTATTGGCCGCCTCCGTGGTTCTGGTCAAGAATCTGCGCGTAGTCGATGCCGCTCTTAAAAAGAGGCGTGTAGGCCTTGTCGAGAATCGCCTTGCCTTTTTCGGTCGCAGGGCAGATGTCGTAGCCTGAGCGCTGACCCGGGCAAATGTTGCTGAGAAGAACCTTCTGATCGGGACCGGCGCACATCGAATCGATAAGATTAAGCTCTTTAAATTCATCCTCGCATGAGTAGTTATCGACAACGTTGCTCTTCAGCGTATAGCCAAAGCCCGAGCAGTACACGCCAATGAGCATCCCGCGCTTCCTCAGCCCGTCAACAAACTCGTAGAAAGGCTTCTCCCCGCCGTAAGGTGGCCAGACGTAGGGCGGCGCCCACGGCGCTGTGCCTTCCCAGTGCATGAGAAGCACAAGCAGCTTTGAACCCGTTTTTCCCGCGATATCGTCAAGAGTCGGAAGCGCGTTAATATAAGGGAAAAACGCGTTCGGATCCATTATGTCCATGTCGTGTGTGCCGCGCACCGGATAGGAAACGACAAGCGGTTCGTCGGCGTACCAGTCAGGCAGGTTTTCGTTTTCGGTTGTCTTTTTTGCGCGCGGCGGCAGATTGGCTTCAAAAAAGTCTCTGTAGATTGCCGCCGCACTCTGCCAGTCAGACTCGCAGGCCGCCCAGACTATATCGTAGTCGGTTGAAAAGACTTCACCCTCGCTGCAGCCGCTGAAAAGTCTGAAACGCATCTCGATTGCATTGCCGGTATCGAAGTAGTCGATCCCTTTAAGAGCCCGGCCGCTGTCGTGAGCGCCGAAATAGATGCCTGCGTCGTCAAACAGGTAGGCCATCATCTGCGATGAGACCATGTTAGGAAACATCGCAAGGCTCCCGTACGACGGGTAAACAAGCGGCCAGTGGGTAAAAGCGGTTGTTTCGCGCATTCTGTAGTCTGAGACCAAAACTCCCTCGTTATAGGGAAAAAGAACGCTTCCGCCGTCTCCGTTTTCGTTGTTCTCGGAAAGTTTCGGCAAGGCTGCAAGCGGGAAATCCGCGTACTCAATAAAAACGTCTTTGCTTTGCGGGTCAGCAGAGATCCTCCACCTGAGGCACCCGCCAATGCAAACGAGCGACACCTTGACGATAAGGTTTGCCGTTATGGGATTTTCGCCGAAGCCTTCAAATACGAAGAAGGGATCCTCAAACGAGTGTTTCTTTGAGTCATAGGCGCTGACTTCGTACGGTGTTCCGTCATTTGCGCGTAAGCCGATCCTGAAAAGAGGGCGCTTTTCGGCAATGCGGTCAATACCTTTCAGATAAAGGTGTTCGATCTGCCCCTTTTCAAAGTCAACGTCTATACTCAGCCCGTTTATATCGTTATATTTCATGTGTAAAGTCACTCCGTCTGCGTTAAAACTTTTATAAAAACGTCAGTCCTCGACAACGGATTTTGCCGAAGTTATAGCAAAAATCTTATCGACCGGGAACTTGGCGCGTCTGTCGTATGTGTAAAGTCCGTTCTGCTCCTGCTCGACGTCTGTAAGCTGCGTGTAGCAGAAAGCGCATATCTGATCGTTATTCAGAAGGGCGCTCACAAGTCCCTCATATCGCGTGAGAAACTCGTCCATGTCCTGAGGAGAAGCGCCGTAGCCCCAGCCGCCTTTGACTCCCGGCGACCACCAGGTGCCGCCGAACTCCGAAACAAAGCAAAGGTCGAGCGGAGTTTCGTCAAAGGCGCGTTTGCCCTCCATGAGCCTGTCGTACCTTGCCTTGAAAACATCCGGATTCTGCTCGTAGTCGTGGCAGTCGTACAT
>DBWH01000051.1 GCA_002308595.1 Mageeibacillus sp. UBA1243
GTACATCATCGGGTTTGTTCACGAAACAATAGCTTCAAAATCGCTGGCTTAAGCAAGTCGGGGTCGCGCACGAAAAAAATAACTCAAAAATCAAGGGAAAAGGCGCTTATAAAAATTAGACGAAAACGGCAAGAGGACAACTAAATGACTGATTACAAAGAACTTTTTGAACAGGCCAAGGCGCTCTGCGAGGGCGGCGTCTGGAGCATTTCGGCATACGCCAATGTCTCCTCGCTCCTCTTCGGAAACATGGAGCGCGTCAGCTGGGCGGGGTTTTACCTTGCCGGGAGCGCCGTTGACAAGGCTCCCGCGCAGCCGGAAAACGACAGACTGCTCCTCGGACCCTTCTGCGGAAAGCCTGCATGCATAGTGATACCTTTCGGCAAGGGCGTCTGCGGCACCGCCGCGGCTAAAAAAGAGACGGTTGTCGTAGAAGACGTTGAATGCTTCCCGGGGCACATTGCGTGCGACCCTGACAGCAGGTCGGAGATCGTTGTCCCGCTGATCGCGGGCGGCAGGTGCATCGGCGTGCTTGACATTGACAGCAACGAAAAGGGCAGGTTCGGCGAGGCCGACAGGGAAGGTCTTGAGGCGATCTGCAGGATGCTTGAGAAGACTGTTTCGGAGAGTTGAGATATGAAGGAAGCGTATTTTGCGGGCGGGTGCTTTTGGTGCATTGGCGGTTTCTTTGAGCAGATGGAGGGCGTTTTGTCGGTCACGAGCGGTTATTCCGGCGGCGACGAGGATGCCCCGAGCTACGAGGACGTGAAGGCGCAGAGGACGGGGCACCGCGAGACAATTAAGATTGAGTACGACGAGAGCAAGATCGGGTACAGGGAGCTGCTTGACTTTTTTGCGGCGAACGTTGACCCGTTTGACGGCGGCGGTCAGTTTATTGACAGAGGGCGGTCGTATACATTGGCGGTTTACTACACGGACGGCGCGCAGAAAAAGGACGCGCAGGAGGTCGTGAAGAGGATAGAAGATGAGTCGGGACGCGAGGTTTTCATTGCCGTGGAGCCGTTTAAGAGCTTTTTCGAGGCCGAAAACCACCACCAGCACTACAGTTTGAGACACCCGGAGGAGTTCGAGAAGGAGCTCGTTGAGTCGGGAAGAAAAGAGGAAAAGAAATGAACGTTGTTGAGAGATTTCTGGGTTACGTGAGAATGTACACGACAAGCGACGAGGACAGCCCTAAGACGCCTTCGACTGAGAGGCAGTTTGCGCTTGCCGACAAACTTGTGAGAGAGCTTAAGGAAATCGGCGTTGAGGACGCGGAGAGGGATGAGCTTTGCTACGTTTACGGCCACATACCTGCGACAAAAGGTTGCGAAAATGCGCCTGCGATAGGATTCATTGCCCACATGGACACCGCACCTGATTTTTCGGGCGAGGGAGTAAATCCGCAAATTATCGGGAATTATGACGGCTCGGACGTTAAGCTCGGAACGTCGGGCAGAGTGCTTGCGCACAAGGATTTTCCGCACCTTAAGAACCTGAAGGGAAAGAGTCTGATCGTTACGGACGGAAGGACGCTCCTTGGCGGTGACGACAAGGCGGGCTGCGCTGAAATTGTTGCGGCTGCGGCTGAGCTCATCGAAAGCGGCATGCCCCACGGCAAAATCTGCATCGGCTTTACACCTGACGAGGAAATCGGGCGCAGCGCGGACTGCTTCTCGGTCGAGAGGTTCGGCGCAAAGTTTGCCTACACTGTTGACGGAGGCCCCGTAAACGAGGTCGAGTTTGAGACTTTCAATGCCGCCAAGGCGATTTTCGAAATCAGCGGCTTCAACGTTCACCCCGGATCCGCCAAGGACATCATGATCAACGCCCAGCTTGTCGCAATGGAGATTGACGCCAACCTCCCCAAGGGCGAGACCCCGCGCGACACGAGCGGTTACGAGGGCTTCTACCACCTCTGCCACATGGAGGGCGACGTCGAAAAGGCGACACTTTACTACATCATCAGGGACCACGACAACGAAAAGTTTGCCCTGAGAAAAGCCATGATGCAGTCCATCGCGAGAAAGATGAACGCCAAGTACGGCGAGGGCACCGTTAAAGTCACCGTCACCGACCAGTACAGGAACATGTCGGAAATTATCAGGGAGAACTTCCATCTTGTCGCCAATGCAACAGCGGCCATCAAAGACCTCGGCCTCGACCCTCGAACAGAGCCTGTAAGAGGCGGAACCGACGGCGCAAGGCTTTCGTTCATGGGTCTTCCCTGCCCGAATCTCGGCACGGGAACTTATGCTATGCACGGCCCCTACGAGCACACATGCATCGAGGAAATGGAAGCTTCCGTGAAGGTAATTCTCGGAATTATAGGAAAATACGCAAAGGGTTAAATTGGACGGCGGTTTTATTCACGAACTCAATATAGGAGGCGTAAAGCTTAAGAACAACGTGCTTCTGGCGCCCCTTGCCGGTGTCGCCGACAGCGCCTTCAGGACGGTCTGCATGGAGATGGGGGCCGGCCTGTGCTACTCGGAAATGATAAGCGCCAAGGGTCTTCACTACGGGAGCGAAGGGAGCAGGAGGCTTGCGTACCACACGGCGGCTGAAAATCCTTTTGCGGTCCAGATTTTCGGACGGGACCCTGACCTTATGGCTGACGCGGCCGAGTATTTCGTTAAGGAGTATGGCGCCGGCATAATCGACATCAACATGGGCTGCCCCGTGCCGAAAGTCTGCGGCAACCGCGAGGGAAGCTTTCTTATGACCGAGCCTGACGTTGCCGGCAGCATCGTCAAAGCCGTATCGTCAAGGGCAGGCGTCCCCGTCACGGTCAAAATGCGCCGCGGCTACAAAAAGGAAATCGAGTGCGCTCCCGAAATCGCCAAGGTCTGCGAGCTTGCAGGAGCCGCGGCCGTCACAGTCCACGGCAGGTTCAGGGACCAGATGTATTCGGGCAGGAGCGACATTGGCGTCATCAAAAGGGTCAAAGACGCTGTGAGCATCCCTGTCATCGCAAGCGGCGACGTGTGCTCCCGCGAGGACGCTGAAACGGTTATAAAAGAGATCGGCTGCGACGGTGTGATGATCGGAAGAGGCGCGCTCGGAAACCCCTGGATTTTCAGGTCGATACTTGAAGGCTCGGAGATTGTCCCGACGTCCGAAATGATCAGGAACACGGCAATGCGCCAGCTCGACCTCGAAATCGCCGAGAAGGGCGAGGCTGTGGCGGTGCGCGAGATGAAGAAGCACTTTGCCTGGTACATGAAGGGCAGAAAGAACGCGGCGGCTCTTCGGAACATGGCTTTTACCGCGGAAAGCGTTGCCGAATTCATTGAACTCGTCAATTCCCTTGACTGAAAAACGTCTCACAGTTTAACGTTTAACTGCCGTGCGCATGTGCCGCACGGTTTTTTATTTCCGACCCGTGCGGAAATATTTTTTTGCTTTTTTCAGGGCAAAATGTCTTGTAAAATATGAACACGCCAATGAATTTCACACCGCACGGGAGGGGGGCTTTAATGAAGCTTGTTTGAGGAAAAACTGAGTGACGAAATTGCAAAGCTTACAAAGGACCAGCTCGCCGCCGTCATGCACGGCGAGGGCGGCGCGCTTTGCATAGCAGGCCCCGGCAGCGGTAAGACGAGGGTCATCTCCCTTCGCGCCGCAAGACTCTGGAGCATATGCGAAAATGACCCCGGAGGCTGCGAAGGGGCTGTCCTGACACTTTCGTTCAACAGGCCGGCGTGCGACGAGATGAAGTCAAGGGGTCTTGATTTCATAAAGAAAATGGGCGGAAAAGACACCGTGAAAACGGCTTCTTTTTACACCGTGCATGCCTACTGCCTGAAGCTCCTCAAAGAATACTTTCGCGAGGTCGGCGTCAGTCTTCCGAAGGTGCTCGGACCGGAGGATTCCTCCGGAATTATCGAGAAGATTTACGCAAAGATTTCGGGCGGCACTCTGCTCCCTCAGGACGAAATGAAGAGACTTAAGTCGTTTGTCCTTACCGAAAAAGGCACGCCTGACTTTGATTTCGTGGGTCTTGACGGAGAGACCGCGATAAGTGTATTGCGCGAGTATGAGAAGAAAAAGCAGGAGCTCTGCGCTCTTGACTTTGGCGATATGCTGGCGCTTTCGCTTAAGTATCTGAGAAAGGACTGCCGGCTGCGCGAGAAAGCGAGGAAGGCTTTTCGGTTCACTCAGGTTGACGAGGCGCAGGACCTTTCGGAAGTGCAGGCGGAGATCATACGGCTCATATCTAACGGCAATGTGTTTTACGTTGCCGATGACGACCAGTCAATCTACGGGTTCAGGGGCGCGACTCCCGGCATGGTAAAATCGCTCGGGCAAAACGACCCTGAGTTCAGAACGTATAAGCTGGAGAAGAATTTCAGGTCGGGAGGAAACATTGTCGGCGTCTCTTCGTGGTTCATAAGGGCAAACAGTGACCGCTTCTCAAAAAAGATTTCGGCCGCAAGGAACACCTCCGGAAAGGTGCTTGTGAGGTATTTCGGAGACGTTGATTCGCAGGCGGCTTTCTGTGTGAATTTGCTTAAAAGAAGGGCAAAACAGGGGAGAACCGCGTGCGTTCTTTACAGGAACAACGTGAGCGCCATGCCCGTGCTTGCAAAGCTCTATTTTGAGGCTTTAAAGGAGAAAAGAACGGACGGCTCTGCTGACGGGAGGCTGCTTCTGTGCCCGCAGGTCAGAGGCGACAGGATGCTTTTTTCGGACCTTGAGTACCTGAAAAAGCTCCACAAAAAGATAAAGTCGTGCGAGGATGAGAGCAGTTTGAGCGCATCTTTCTTTTCGGCTGCCCCGCTCCCGTATGACATCTACAGGAGGCTTAAGAGAGAGAAGATTGTCGATCTTGTTGTCGGCGAGTCCTTTGGCGGCAGGCGGCCGTTTCTCAGGGGCGCTGCGGCTTCGGCGTGCGAAACCATCGTGAAAAAGGCAAGGTGCGCGGATGATCTTCTGCGGCTTGCGGGTGAGATTGACGGGTTCTGCAGCGGCGAAAACGGGGGCCTTGTAAGTCTGAGCACGGTCCACTCCGCTAAAGGTCTCGAGTTTGACACGGTCGTTATCATCGACTGCGTTGACGGCGAGTTTCCCTTTGGCGATCCCAAAAAGGACGAGCAGCTTTTCGAGGAGAGGCGGCTCATGTACGTCGCGCTCACAAGAGCCGAGAACGAGGCGGTCGTGACATACCCCGGAAGGTGCGGCGGCAGAGAGCTTACGGCAAGCCGTTTCATCGAAGAAATCACGGGCGATATGTGAGAAAACGGGGCCTGTTGTCGTTGACTTTGGCGCTGTCAGATGTTACAATGAGTTTTGTTGAACTGCTTACAAAAGAGAAAGCTGCTCTTTCTTAAAAGTGCGGACAAAAGACATGTACGGAGACAAGGTAGTTACAAAAAAACAGGAGAAGGACAGGAAGGAAAAAAGACGCCGTGCCATTAAAAGAACGGTGCTTATTCTGCTTGCTCTCGCTGTGGTCGTCACGGTCGCTCTGACCGCTTATTTTATTTCAAAACCGTTCAAGATTTCCGCACTGAGATTCGTTTCAGAAGACCCGAGATTTGAAGCTGACGCGAGACCTATTGTCGAGGAGTACCTCGGCAAAAACGCGCTTGAGATTGCGATGAAGAGCGGGGGATTCACGGGCATCAAGGACTTTTTCTCCGGGAAAATGCGGGCAATCGAGAAGGAACTGTCGTTTCTCCTGCCGCAGTACAAAAATATCACCGTAAAATTTGAAAAGAACAGGATACTCAAGGTGAGCGGGGAGCCGCGCGGCTCTTACGTGCTTCTTTACGAGGACGGCGAGGTGATCGTGACCGACAGAGCGGGCACGGTTGTTGTCGTGTGCGAGCGCGATAATCTTGCCGAGATGACCGGAAATCTCACGGACGTTCAGGTCGACGGACCTGTGGTGAGCGGACTTGACATCACGGAATATTCCCCGGGCACCAAGGTGGCCTACAGCGCCGACGTGCAGTGGAAGTACGTGATGGGCATCTATTATGCGATCCTCTCGGACGATGCGCTTGCCGCCAATGTCACATACATCTACCTGCCGAGCATCAAAAACGCCTACTTTTACTGCAAAAACTCGGTTGTGGTCAAGGTCGGGAGCACGGCCGACGACGAGGCCCTTTACTCAAAGCTTGAGAGGCTGTCGGCAATATTCCGCAGCGGAAACGAGCTTATCCACAACGGAACCATAACGCTTTCAGACGTTGCAAGCGACGTTTTCAAGCCGGACGCGGAAAACCCCAACCCGGATCCGACACCGACGCCCGTTGAAGTGACTGCGGCGCCGCCCGACACTTCGCCGACGCCTACTCCTACGGCGGCGCCGTCCGAAACCCCGACCGTTACAACGCCTACACCGACAAATGCCCCGACAGCGACTCCGACAGGGGCGCCTTCGGTTACACCTACGCCTACACCGGCAGTGACGCCCACTCCTACGCCGACGTCCGTGCCGACACCGACACCGACTCCGACGGAGACACCTGAAGGCGGAGAAACTCCGACTCCTACGGCGACACCTGACGAAGGCGGCGAATCACCCACGCCCACTCCGACTGAAACGCCCGAGGGCGGCGAGTCACCGACTCCGACACCCACACCGGATGAAGGCGGAGAGTCACCTACACCCACACCGACTCCCACACCTACACCGGACGAAGGCGGCGAATCACCTACACCTACACCGACTCCTACGGCGACACCTGATGAAGGCGGCGAATCGCCTACACCTACACCGACTCCCACACCCACACCGGACGAAGGCGGCGAATCACCTACACCGACACCGACCCCGACTCCTACACCTACGCCGGATGAGGGCGGCGAATCACCTACACCTACTCCGACTCCTACACCTACGCCGGATGAAGGCGGCGAATCGCCCACACCTACTCCGACTCCTACACCTACGCCGGACGAGGGCGGCGAGTCACCCACGCCTACTCCGACGCCTACACCGACACCGGACGAGGGCGGCGAGTCACCCACACCTACCCCGACTCCTACGCCTACGCCGGAAGAAGAGTGAGCCCCGCGCGATAAGGCTGTTAGGCTGATTCGGACGGAAAAAGGGCTTTAGATGCGCAAAACAGAGGCAAATGGGGCTTGTTGCCTATTGAAAAAGCTCTCTATTTTTAATATTATATATTTTTGACAAAGTGCCTCAAATTCAGCCGGACGTCTGTGCGCCCGGTGAAACTTGTTTCATTGGCGGCAGGGAAGCCTGCCTGAGGAAGCAGGATTGGATTGAGGAAAAACGGAACGCCGGCAGGACCGGTATTTCGGGAACGATTGGAGATTTGGTAATGAGTAATCTGAAACTCGCAGTTGCCGTCATGGACATCGGAACGACAGGCGTCAGGATCCTTGTGGGAAGGATTACCGACAAGGGCATTCCGAAGATAATTGCGAAATCCGAGTGTGTTGCATCCGAACCGATCAACGTGCTCACGCCCGACCTTGGCCGCACACAGCTTCGCGCATGCGTCGAAAAGGCTGTCGACACGATTCTCGCCAAGACAGGCATCGAGATCACCTCATGCTACGTAAGTCTCTCAAACGCTTTTATCAGGCAGGTTTACAGCTCGGGCGAGATTTTCCTCGTTCCGCAGGCTCCCGTTACGGGACTTGACGTCGGAAAGGTGCTCAACAGGGCGTCCGAGGTTGAGTACGGCGACGACGAGGTGCTCATCGACATAGTTCCCCTCGCATATTTTGCCGACGGCGAGCTTCTCAAGGACAAACCCGAGACTACGGTGTGCAGCAGGCTCTCTCTTGAAGCCAATGCGATTATCTCAAGAGCCGACGTTTGCACCAATATCTCGAAACTCCTCTCTGAGTGCGGCATCAAGACCGACGGTTTCGTGCCCTCGTTCTTCGCAAGCCAGAAGGTTTTCGACTCATCCTCGTTCTTCTCATCAAAGGGCGGCGGCTGCTTCACGGTGATTGCGGACGTTGGCGGTACGTCGACGGACGTTTCAATTTACTACAACGGCATTCCGTTTGCTTTCGACACGGTGAAGGTCGGAGGAAACAATATAACAAGAGATATCGAAGTGGTTCTCTCGGTTCCGTCAAACCAGGCGGCAAGGCTCAAGATGAACTACAACTACGCGGCCCCCGCGGCAGTGACCGTCAACGATACCATCCAGCTTGACAGGGCGGACAAGGAGGAGCAGACAATCGAGGCTTCGTACCTTGCCGGCATCATCAACGCAAGGATTGAGGACATCGCCAAGAAAGTCGAGCGCGCCGCAGCAGAGCTCATGGAGAGCAGAGGGGTAAGCAAATCGGCAATAAGCAGGTTCTATTTCATTGGCGACGGTATAGTTGAGTACCGCGGCATCAAGGAAGTGCTCGAATCTGTAATCAGGACAGCTGACGTGGAGGCTGTTGACAAGGGCAGAGATCTCGGAATCAAAACCTCGTTCACGACCGCGCTCGGCATGCTCATTTACATTTCGTCCAAGATCAAATACGGTCGCCGCCCGTCAACGGTGATCAACCACAACGAGACCGATGCCGCCAAGGCGGATGACGCGGATTCAAAGGACGGAAAGGGTAAAAAGGGTCTGAAAGCCTTTTTCGGCAAATTCAAAGGCTGAGCGAAGCCCGAAAACTTCCGAAAAAGCGCATTTTTGCCCGAAAACGGTAAATAACGCGTATTGAAAAAAGCGATGCGCGGCAATATAATATATAAGAGAAAAACTCTTGTTTTGGGAGGTATCATCGTGCCTGTTAGTTATGACATTGAACAAGTAAAGGACGCAAGAGTCGCAATCATCGGCATTGGCGGCGGCGGAAACAACGCTGTCAACAGAATCATCGAAGAGACAGCCGGTGACAAGGACATGGAGAAGGTTTCGTTCATCGCAATGAATACCGACTACCGTGTGCTTAACAACTCAAAAGCTAAAATCAGAATTCCTCTTGGCGAGAAGCTCACAAGAGGCGTCGGCTGCGGAGCAAAACCCGAGGTCGGAAGAATGGCGGCTGAAGAGTCCACGGAGCAGATCAAGAACGCTCTCGAGAATATCGACATGGTGTTCATCACCTGCGGTATGGGCGGCGGAACCGGAACGGGCGCTGCACCTTACGTTGCCGAACTGGCACAGGCGAAAGGCATTCTTACCATTGGCGTTGTCACAAAGCCCTTCGGATTTGAGGGAAAGAAAAAGACAGTCACCGCCGAGGAAGGAATCGAAAAGCTGAAGGCGAACACAGACTCGCTCGTTGTCATTCCGAACGACAGAGTTTACAACGTGCTGAGAGAGAAGGGCACAATGCGCGAGGCATTCAGGCGCGTTGACACGGTCCTTTCGACAAGCGTCAAGGGCATCTGCGAGATCATCACAAAGCGCGGCGAAGTCAATATCGACTTTGCTGACCTCAAGACAGTCATGACAGGCCGCGGCATCATCCACATGGGCGTCGGTTTCGGCAAGGGCGACAACAGATTTGCGGACGCTCTCAACATGGCTATCAAGAACCCGCTGCTCGACACTTCAATCGACGGTGCAAAAGAGGTTGTTCTCAACTTCTACGGCGACAACATCGGCATCTTCCAGATGAACGAGAGCTCGGAATACATCGCCAAGGCGGTTCACCCCGACGCAGAAATCATCTGGGGTTACAGAGAGCCCGAGGGAGAGACAGCGGAGAAAGACTTCGTTCAGGTTACGATCATCGCGGCAGATATCGTGCCGGTTGAAAAGACGACCAGCCTTCCTTTCGTAGGAGCGAGCGAGAAGCCCGAACCGCCGGTTCAGGAACAGCCCGTGAGAAGGTCTGAGTTCAGCTGGAAGCCGATCGGATTCTGATAAAAAGGTCTGACGAAGGTTTTTGAAAGACTCTAAAAGACTCTGAGAGAGTCCCCAAGGAACGTAAAAAACGGGAGCCCTTATTGAGGGACGCCTGATAATACAAAAGCGACAGCTACAAATGAAAAAAATCCGGCGCTTGACCGGGTTTAGAGGAGGTTTACAATGGCTAATGAATTTGGTGAGTACAACGATTTCTTCTCGGAAAGCGACTTTGTCGATGCAAGAATCGTTATCCTCGGCGTCGGCGGCGGCGGAAACAACGCTGTTGACAGAATGATAGAAGACAACAACTTTGACGACGTTACTTTTGTTGCCGTAAATACAGACGTTAACGTGCTGAGCGCATGCAAGGCGCCGGTTAAGGTTCAGATCGGCAGAAAAGAAACAAAAGGCCTTGGCGCAGGCGCAAAACCTGAGGTCGGTGCAAAATCGGCTCAGGAAAACTACGAGGACATTTCAAAAGTTCTTGACGACTGCGACGTTGTGTTCATCACTGCAGGTATGGGCGGCGGAACCGGTACAGGTGCTGCTCCGATCATTGCAAAGTGCGCAAAGGACAAGGGCATCCTCACAATCGCCGTTGTTTCCAAACCGTTCTCATTTGAGGGCGCGCGCAAGATGAAGGTTGCCGAGGCAGGCATCGAAGAGCTCAAAGCCAACGTAGACTCAATGCTCATCGTTCCCAACAACAACATCTTCAAAGTATTCAAGGATCAGAGAATTCCGATCAAAGAAGCTTTCAAGAAGGCTGACGAGATCCTCACCCAGTCCGTTGCAGGTATCTACGATATCATCAAGAAGTGCGGCGACATCAACATCGACTTCGCTGACATCAAGACGACAATGACAAACCGCGGCATCATCCACATGGGCGTCGGCTTCGGCAAGGGAGAAGACAGGTTCAAGCAGGCTCTCGCAAGAGCAACCCAGAACCAGCTCCTCGAAACAACCATCGACGGTGCAAAGATCATCCTCGTTCAGTACTTTGGCGATACGCTCGACATGGGTGCCATTGCTCAGTGCGGCAATGAAATCTGCGAGAAGGCAGATCCCAACGTTGACATCATCTTCGGTACAAGAGAACCCGAAGTTGAGAGCGAAGACCTCAGAGATTTCGTCTACATCACGATCATCGCGGCAGACTTTGCTCCCAAGGAGGCAGCTCTCTCCGACAGCTCATTTGCAAGCATCGCATCGGGCGAAGCTTTCCAGAGAGCACAGGTTTCCTCACAGAGCGCATTCGGACCCGCTACAGCTCCGGCTCCCCAGCCCCAGGCTCAGCCCGCTCCCGAAGCTCCCGCTAAGGAAGACGATGACGACGTTCCTCCGTTCTTAAGAGCAAGAAACTGAAGGCTGAAAACTGATTAAAAAATCCGCTTCTTCGAAAAAGGTCTCAAACTCTAAGAAGAAGCGGTTTTTTCGTATTTATAGGATTATTCAGTCACCTTTTCTTTAAAGGTTTTGTGCCTGCGGGACGCTCGCCGCGCTTCTCCGCCGAAAAGACAAAATACCCGTCACCGGTCCTCGTAATCCTGACGCCGCCGAACACGCTTATGATCTTGTTCTTGTACCAGTCAAGCCGCTTTGTCACCATAAACAGCCTGCCGCCAATGCGAAGGTGCCTGAAAGCCCCTTCAATAAAAGCCTTTGCCACCGAAAAGTCCGTGTGGTAGGGCGGGTTTGAAAGTATCACGTCAAAGCCTCTCTCGGAAACGGCCGAGAAAGCGTCCGAGCAGTAGGCTTTTATGCGCGAGGACGCAAGGCCGTTTGCATTGGCGTTTTCGGCAGAAAGCTTCACGCATCTGTCGTCAACGTCCGTAAAGTGAATCTCGGCGCCGTCAAAAACCAGCCCGAGGCAGATGCCGACAATGCCGGTGCCGCAGCCAAGGTCAAGTATCTTTGCGGGCATCTCGCCGGACTGCTCAATCGAGGCCCGCGCCTCATCGAGCATCGCAAGCGTCCCGCTGTCTGCCTTTGAGGGCGAGAAAATGCCGCTCTCAGTCGCAAGCTCTATTTCGATATCGCCAATGCATGTCCTGTACATAAGTTTAAAACCTTTTTGCCTGCGCGCCGGCCGGTGCCGCCGCGCCCTTAAATATCGCGCGGATATCTTATATCACCGCGCCGTCAAAAATCAAGAGACGACTTGTCTGCGGGGCAAAAAGCGACGATTAAACTGTCGGTTTTAAGCACCCTTAAAAGCCGGTGAGCTATTGAAAAGAGGTCGCGGATAGGCTACAATGTTTTCACGGAAAAATTTGTCTGAAAGGGGGGCGCTCCGTTGAAGAAGCTTTCTAAAGTTATAGCTGTTTTATTGGCGGCAGTTATGATGCTGCCTGTGTTTGCGGGCGTCACCGCTGCAGACGAATGGGGGCGCCCCGACAACTATGCGACCGGTGCTTTCCCGCAAAAATACGGAAAAATCGGCGCTGACATAAACGTCAGCACGCTAACGGAATCGCTTGAGATCACCTTGACGGCTGACAAAAAAACGTTTGACAGCGGAAAGATTACGTTTACGCTGAACGTTAGGGGCGGCGAGGAAGGGCTTGCCGTCAATGCCGTTGGCGTCATCCCCGTATACAACACATATATTCTGAGCGCGGTTTCGGAAGGTAATCCTGAGACCGCGGATTCGAGGCTCATCGGCGGATTCAGCTTTGAAAAAAAGCCGGTGCTTGAGGCGTCGAAATGGACCGAAAACATGGATGCGTACGCGGTGGCGGCCGCCTGGCGCAGCACGGATCCGCTTTACATACCGGAGAACACAAACAGGGACTTTTATTCGTTCTCGCTGATGCCGAAAAACAACGCCAAGGGCCCGAGCGAGATTCAGGCCTACGTCACGTTTAAGTACGGCGAACTTGAGTTTTCGAGGCTCGTAGGGATTACCATTGGCGGCAACGACAGAAGAATCACCTCCGCGTCAGTCACGGTGGGAAACGACTTGACTCTGAAGGTAAAGGCGGTGCTCGGCGAGCTGACCGAGGCGCCTTACATGCTCTTTAACGTTGAGGGGACGGGCTCGGGAATTGTTGTCGGCACGTTCAGGAACGGTTTCTGGGAGTTTGACTTTGACGGAATCGGTTATGAGCAGATGACGGACAAAATCGGGTTTACGCTTTTCGCAAACGGTGCGGCCGTTGACAGCAGAAACGGATTTACGATCAAAAATTATGCGGAAGTGCTGCTCGGGAGCGGCGCGGACGATGACGCCAAGGTACTTGCCGGCAGGATGCTGATGTACGGCGCCGAGGTGCAGAAGGCTCTGGGGTATAAGACGGACAGGCTTGCGACCGAAGGCGTCGGCGAGCTTTCAGATGAGGAGCTTTTCAAGGAGATTGAAGCCCCGGAGAGGCGCGGCGGGAAGAACGAGGGCGAAGAGGCCACTGTGATAAGGGGGAGCACGTTTGATCTACTTGGCGGTTTTGAGTTCGGCTTTGACGTTGCCGCGGCGGGCGAAGATATTCGGGTAAGCTACGAGGAGACGGGCGAGGAGCTTGATTTTACCGTCAGCGAAGGCGAGGAAAACGCGACCGTAACGACCGCTTCTGTCGGAATTTTAGGCATTGATAAGATGATCGTTTTTGAAAACGGCGGAGGAAACACGGTTTCGATGTCGGGCGCCGACTATATCGTCGAGGTCTGGGACAGTGAGACCGAAGGCGAGCTCGCCAAGGCGCTCTACGCGCTGTGCCTTGCCGCTTTGCAGTGCAAAGGGCTTGGCGGTTAAAGGACGGGCCGCAGTTTAAAAAGCAAACGGCAGACGCGCCGGAGAAGGTCAAAACCCTGAGCTCCGGCGCTCCTTTTATACACTTTCCTGCCGCCAAGAATATTGAAATAATAATACGTTTGGGATATACTAAATTTGTATGCGCATTCAAAGACGAAAGGTTTTCGGACGCGCAGACCCACAAAAAACTAAAAACGCTTGCAACAACGTGAAACGGAGAATTCATGTTTAAGAAACTGTTAAAGAGCTTAAGAGAGTACAAAAAGTATGCGATCTTAACTCCGATTGCCGTCGGCCTCGAGGTCGTTCTCGAGTGCCTCATACCGTTTATTACGGCGGATCTTGTGAAGCAGATTGAAGACGGCAAGGGAATGAACGAGATCACAAAGTACGGTATCATTCTCTTTGTGATGGCAGTTGCCTCGCTCGTCTTCGGTGCCATTGCCGGCAAGACATGCTCGGTCGCAACGGCGGGCTTTGCCAAAAACCTCAGGAAGGACATCTTCTACAGGGTACAGGGCTTTTCTTTCGAAAATATAGACAAATTTTCAACGTCGTCACTTGTAACGAGACTCACCACGGACGTGCAGTTCGTGTCAATGGCATTCTCCCTCATCATCAGGGTCGCCGTGAGATCTCCTTTCATGCTCATCTTCGCTTTCGTGATGGCTTTCGTCATGGGCGGAAAAATGGCATGGATATTCGTTGTACTGATACCTTTCCTTGGCGTTGGCCTCTACATCATCATCAGAAAAGCGATGCCTATATTCAGACGCGTCTTCAAGAAGTATGATGCGCTGAACGAGTCCGTTCAGGAAAACGTCAAGGCAATCCGCGTCGTCAAATCCTTCGTGAGAGAGGACTACGAGCAGAAGAAGTTTGAAAAGGCGTCAGAGGACGTCCGCGCTGACTTCACGAGAGCCGAGAAAATTCTGGCTTTCAACAACCCGCTTATGCAGGTCTGCCTCCACATCAACATGATTTTCGTCATGACGTTCGGTTCATGGCTTGTTGTTTCGACGCAGGGAACGACGCTCCGCGTAGCGCAGCTCTCGGCTCTTCTGACATACAGCTTTTTGATCCTGAACAGCCTCATGATGATGTCAATGATATTCGTCATGGTCACAATCTCTATCGAGTCCTGCAGAAGGTGCGTTGAGGTGCTTGACGAGGAATCGACAATAGTCTCTCCGGAAAACGGCGCAACCGAGATCAAAGACGGCTCTGTGGACTTTTACGGTGTAAGGTTCAGGTACCCCGGAAACAACAAGGTGGAAGCCCTTGGCGGTATCGATCTTCACATTCCGACAGGTGCCACGGTGGGTATCATCGGCAGTACGGGTTCGTCAAAATCGACGCTTATCCAGCTTATCTGCAGGCTTTATGACGCGACGGAGGGCAGGGTCCTGGTCGGCGGCATTGACGTGAAAGATTACGACCTCGAATCGCTGAGAAACAGTGTTTCGGTCGTGCTTCAGAAGAACGTTCTTTTCTCCGGCACGATCAAGGAGAACCTCAGGTGGGGCAATCCTGACGCGACAGAAGAAGAACTTGAAGAGGCGGCAAGGCTTGCCTGCGCCGACGAGTTTATAAACCAGTTCCCGGAAGGCTACGACACATACATTGAGCAGGGCGGCGTCAACGTATCGGGCGGTCAGAAGCAGAGGCTTTGCATTGCCCGTGCACTCCTCAAAAAGCCGAAGATCCTCATTCTCGACGACTCTACGAGCGCTGTTGACACGAGGACTGACGCCAAGATCAGAAAGGCGATGCGCGAATACATCCCTTCCACCACGAAGATCATCATTGCCCAGAGGACTGCTTCCGTTGAGGACGCGGATTTCATTGTCGTCATGGACGGCGGCAGAATCGACGCGGTCGGAAGTCACGCCGAGCTCATGAAAAACAACGAGATTTACAGGGATATCTACATTTCCCAGAACAAGGCAGGTGCTGAAGATGAGCAGTAAGAAACATTCAGTCTATAAAGACGAAGCACCTAAGTCCGATAAGCCGAAAAAAGGCACTGTCTTAAGGATAATCAAGACGATTTTCCGGAATTATCCTGTGAGGGCGACATTGGCGACAATCTGTGTGATTATAAACGCGGTCGTTTCCGCGACGCCTTCGATCTACATGCAGAAGATTATCAAGCTTGTCGAGGACGTTTACGCGACGGGCGACTGGGACGCTATTAAAGGCGAGCTTTTCCTGATCGTGGGCATCCTTGCGGCGACATACGTTGCGTCCGTGGTTTCGATATTCATCTTCTACAGGCTGATGGCGGTCATAACGCAGGGCACTCTGAAGAACCTAAGGTGCAGCATGTTTGCTAAGATGGAGGCCTGCCCGCTGAGATTTTTTGACAGGAACAGCGACGGCGACATAATGAGCCGCTACACGAACGACGTTGACACGCTCAGAGAACTCATTTCGGAGTGCATCCCGCAGATAATGATCTCGGGCATCATCGTTTCGACACTGATCGGAATCATGCTCTACTTCAGCTTCTGGATGACGCTTGTCGTTGTCGGCAGCGTGGTGGCCATGTTCTTCGTGACGAAAAAAATCGGCGGCATGTCCGCAAAGCACTTTATAAAGCAGCGCAAGACTATCGGCAAGGCTGAGGGCTTCGCAGAGGAAATGATGCACGGCCAGAAGGTCATCAAGGTTTTCTGCCACGAAGAGGAGGTCAAGGCCGAGTTTGACAAGCTGAACGACGAGCTCTACCGCGACACCGAACGCGCCAACAGCTACGGAAACGTGCTCGCACCGGTCCTCAACAACATCGGAAACCTGCTTTACGTCATATTGGCGTTTGTGGGAGGCATTTTCCTTGTCACCAATGCGACAAACCTGAGCTTCTCGGGCCTCGCTTTCAGCATCAGCGTCGTGGTGCCTTTCCTCAACATGGCCAAGCAGTTTGCCGGCAACATCAACCGCGTCTCCAACCAGATCACGGCTGTCGTCATGGGCCTTGCGGGCGCGAGCAGAATCTTCGAAATCATCGACATGGAGCCTGAGCACGACGAGGGCTACGTCACGCTTGTCAACGCAAAAGAAGGCGAAAACGGCGAGCTTATCGAAACCGACGAGGTCACCGGAATCTGGGCCTGGAAGCATCCTCATACTGCAGATCAGACCGTCACTTACGAGCGCCTGCGCGGCGACGTGAGACTGTTTAACGTCGATTTTGAGTACGTTGAGGGCAAGCCGGTCCTCCACGACATCTCGCTCTACGCAAAGCCGGGCCAGAAGGTCGCTTTTGTTGGCGCCACGGGTGCGGGCAAGACCACCATCACAAACCTTCTCAACAGGTTCTATGACATCGCAGACGGCAAAATCAGGTACGACGGCATAAACATCAACAAGATCCGCAAATCTGACCTCAGAAGGTCTCTCGGCATAGTTCTTCAGGACACCAACCTGTTTACGGGCACGGTTCTTGAGAACATCCGCTATGGCAAGCTCGACGCAACGGATGAGGAGTGCATCGCGGCGGCAAAGCTCACGGGCGCCGACGACTTCATAGAGAGGCTCCCCGACGGCTACAACACGCACATCACGGGCGGCGGCGCAAGTCTTTCACAGGGCCAGCGTCAGCTCATCTCAATCGCAAGGGCAGCGGTCGCAAACCCGCCTGTCATGATTCTTGATGAGGCAACGTCCTCAATCGACACCCGCACCGAGGCAATTGTCCAGCGCGGAATGGACGCACTCATGAAAGGACGCACGGTGTTTGTCATTGCCCACAGGCTTTCAACAGTCAAAAACGCCAATGTGATCATCGTTCTCGACCACGGCCGCATCATCGAGCGCGGCTCGCACGAGGAGCTCATCGCACTGAAGGGGCAGTACTACAGTCTCTACACCGGCGCCTTCGAATTAGAGTAAACCTCGATTTTCGGTTCTTTACGAAAGCCGCCGAAACCCCAAAAAACAGCTCAAAAATCATAAGACTTAACAAACCGCCAAGGCATCAGAAGAGGGCAGAATTGAAAAAAGGAAACGCAACCGAAATTAACAGCTACTTTCGCTCGCTTCAGGGCAAGAAGATCCTGATTGCAGGCTTCGGCATCAGCAACGCGCCTCTTGTCGATCTTTTCCTGCAGGAAGGCATCAAAGACGTCTCGGTCGCTGACAGCGGCGGCAGAACCGAAAAGGACCGCGCGAGGGTGACAAGAAAGCTCAAAAAGCTCCAAAAAGAGGGCAAAATCAAGGGCTTTACGATCGGCGCCGATTACCTCAAAGACGCGAAAGATTACGACGTTGTATTCAAGTCGCCCGGCATCCGTTTCGACGCCCCGGGCCTTCCCGAAGCTGTTTCAAGCGGCACGAAAGTCACTTCTGAAATGGAAGCTTTCGTGAATCTCTGCCCCTGCAAAATATACGCGGTCACCGGCAGCGACGGCAAGACCACCACAACGACCCTCATCTACAAGCTCCTCTCATCCGTGAAAGGCGCCTCGAAGGTCTACGTCGGCGGCAACATCGGCAAGCCCCTTTTCCCTATAATCAGGCAAATTCAGCCTGAGGACACGGTCGTTCTCGAGCTTTCGAGCTTCCAGCTTATGAACATGGACACGCGCGGCATTGACGTTGGAGTTATCACCAACATCTCGCCCAACCACCTTGACGTCCACAAGTCCTACGAGGAATATATCGACGCGAAAAAGACCATATTCCAAAACGGTGCGCTCACGGTCCTCAACAGCGACAACGAGATTACCGCCAATATGCCCCCCTGCGTCCCCGGTAAAGTTCGCACTTTTTCCCGCAAAACAACGCCCGAAAACGGCGCCTTCGAGAAGGACGGCAGGATTTATTCGGTCACTGACGGAAAAACTCAGTTTATAATGAACGCCGGCGACATCAGAATTCCCGGCGGCCACAACATCGAGAACTATCTTGCGGCTGCGGCGGCTGTCATTGGCGTTGTCCCGGAGAAGAACATTGCGGCTCTTGCAAAGCGCTTCAACGGCGTCCACCATCGCATCGAGCTCTTCCTTGAGCGCGGCGGCGTGAAGTACTACGACAGTTCCATCGACAGCAGTCCCAAAAGATCGGTAGCGACCCTTGGCGTGTTCGCTCCGAAAAGCGTTGTGATGGTTGCAGGCGGCAAGGACAAAAATCTCGACTACAGTGAACTCGGCGCGCCCGTGGTTGCAAAGGTCAAGACGCTCATTCTGACCGGCCCCACCTCCGACAAGATCGAGAAGTCCGTCCGCGACGAGCTCATCGCCAAGAAGCTTCCGCCCGACAACGTCAAAATCATTCGCGCAGAGTCGTTTGAAGATGCAGTCAGGCTCGCAGCCGAAACCGCCAAGCCCGGCGACAGCGTTGTCCTGTCCCCCGCCAGCACGAGTTTCGACCGCTTCAGAAACTTCGAAGAACGCGGCAGGTACTTCAAAAAGCTCGCCAGAAACGCTCAGGTTTGACCCGGTCCGCTTCAGAAAAACCGTTTGACACTCCACCCGCCAAGGACTATAATGGTCAAACCGCGGAGATATAGCTCAGCTGGTCAGAGCGTTCGGTTCACATCCGAGAGGTCGAGGGTTCGAACCCCCCTATCTCCACCACAGACAAGGGGACACTAGAAATGGTGTCCCCTTGTCTGTGGTTAAATTAAGCGGGGGTTCGAACCCGTGAGGGTTTCGGCGTCAAGAAAGCACGCCAAACTACAAGTGTAATGTGCTTTCTTCAAAAATCCTCCGGTGGAGGATTTTTAGCCGAAATCGCGGTTAAGGGGGCCCCGAAAGTGCTTGCACTTTTGGGGAAGAGGAGCCGTAGCGGAGCGATTGAAGTCTTCCAACAAAGGAGAAAAAAAGAAAACCGTTGGAAGACGAGGTAGTGAAGCTCACGGCGACGACGAGCAGCGCCGCATGCAAGCGAAGCGCAGCAGGCGGGCGAACCCCCCTATCTCCACAATCTAAGCAGAATGCATCGTTTCGGCGAAAATACGGATCGAATGTAAAGGACAAATACTGTTAATTGTTGCCTTCTGTCATGAATTCAACTTTTTGAAATTCGCGGCATTGGACTTATAGAGGCTTTTGAATACGCTGTAATTGCGCTCGTAAACTTCTTTATTCTTCGTATCCGGAACGTAAACACGGTTTGCTTTAACGAGCCGACACGCAAGTTCAAGCACGTCCTCGCCTTTTATACCGGCGGCAACGACAAGGGCTGCGCCGATCGCACCAGCCTCCTGCGCGTTGCTTATCGTTTCTATCCTCCGTCCCGTGATGTCAGCCAGCATTTGGCTGATAACCGGTGACAGCGCCCCGCCGCCGACGAACCGAATCGTATCTGATGTTTTGACCTTTTTCTGAACACTTTCCAAAAGCCAGCGCAGATGAAAGCAGATACCTTCAAGCACCGCGCGGATCATATCTCTCTTGCCGTTTTCAATCCTGATATTGAAAAACATCCCGCCCGCATTTGAATCCTCGAAAGGACAGCGGTTGCCGTGTAGCCAAGGAGTAAAAATCACGCCGTTTGCCCCCGGCGGCACCTTTTCGACTTGCGAGGACACATAATCGTAGAGACTTGTGAATCTGCTCTCGTAATCATCTGTGACTTTTGCATTGTTTAGGTAAACGCCAATCTCGTCAAGTGCAAGATGATTCAGCGCCCATTCGTAACACTTTCCCGCCGTTTCGAGCTCCGCGTAATAATTGAAATACCCGTGCTTCGCGGAAAGAACGCCGGTTATCATGGCGTCGATATCGACGGTCTGTCGGTCCATGAACGTCGACACCCACCCGGATGTACCAACGTAGATATGCGTATCTCCCGGTCTTGTACATCCCGCGCCGATGTTGACGAATGTCGTGTCGCCTCCTCCGCCGAATACCGGGATGCCTTCGACGAGCCCAATCTCCTGTGCCGCTTTCGCCGTGAGCGTGCCGGCTTGGTCTGTGCAATCGATGAGCTCAGGCATATGATCGGGGTTAACTTTATACATCTTCAGAAGACCTTTGTTCCAGCCTTCCTTGCCTTTGCGCGTGTCGTAAAGAAATGTGGCAAACGCCGTATCGACGGTCCGTGCAATCCTGCCCGTACAGCGCGAGGTAAGATAATCACCTATATCCAGCCACTTATAAATTTTTTTGAAAACCTCCGGCTCGTTGTTTTCTACCCACTTGTATTTCCAGACGGGATCCTTGGCGCT
>DBWH01000053.1:0-17817 GCA_002308595.1 Mageeibacillus sp. UBA1243
TCTACTTCAGGAGGATCATATCAGAACGGCGAACTGGTTTTTTCAATGGGCTTTATTTACAGCCCCTATTTACGCATTTTGCCAAATATACTATAGAACACTTCGTATTCCGGGAAATCTTCTTACTCTGAGATTGTTCAAAAACGAGGAGCTAAGGATTGCGGGCAAAGTGCTTTGCGCGAGCTAACCACTCGAAGTACCTTCGCACATCTCTTTAACCACGATTTTCGGTTCTTTACACAAGCCGCCAAGATAAATTCGAAACAAGCGGTGTCTTGCGACGGATTAGTGGCGGCTTGTTTTTCGCGAGCAAACCTCTCGCAGTACATTCGTACAGCTTCGGATTTGCGCACGAAAAAATAGTTCAAAAATCAAGATTTTTGATTTTTGAGCGGATTTCATTGGCGATTGAGTAGTAGCTTTCCGGGAAAGGCGTTCCGTACCTGTCTCTGAATTCAGCGACAAGAGAATCACCCGGCAGAGCAAAATTATAACCGTATGTGTCTTTTCCATCAAGCTTGTACGCAGCCATAGTGTAGGTTTCACCCTCTTTCATCGGAACTTCAAATCCGCGAGTGCGCCTTATATACTCCACGCCATCCTGAAAGACGAGCACCTTGTCAATGTCATCAGTCTTGCCGAGTTCAGAATTCATCTCTTCCGGGCTCTCTGCAGTCTTTCCGGTCAGATAACGGTAAGCGTCAGCGTCGTTTTTAAACTGAACATACGAATCCTGACCTAAAGTGATAACGTCACCCTTTTTAAGCAAAGAGCCGGTGCTTTTTTCCACTGAGAAAGTTACCAGCGTGTAGCCGCGGAACAGCATATCCTCTTTATCGAAGCAAACGTGATATTCGGTTTTAACAACCTTTCCTTTAAGAAAGGAATAATCCAAATTGCGGTCCCGGCAGTATTGTTCATAATCGTCTAAATCTGCAAATATGTATGCATCATAGGCTTCATCTGCGATTGTACCGGGGAGTGACATAACCTTTTCAAAGTTTGATTTGCTGCTCTGCACGCTGCACGAGCAAAGCACTGCCAGGACAACGCCAATGACAGCCAGAAAAATAATACTTTTCTTAATTTTCATATGAACACCTCCATAGATAAAACGTTTCATTTCCAATCACGTAACATCAAGACGCCAAGATGCGGAGCGGGTGATAACACAATTGAAATTCGGGTTACTTTGCTTCATTAAATTCTTGCAGTACACTTATGTGGTCAATTGCAGTATATCTTTTTCTTGCGAAATGTCAATAGAAAAATCATTCTATATAACCTTTAAGAAAAGAGCCGGCCGTTTGCGAACGTCAATACTCAAAAAGAGGGAGCAGACAACCTCGTGCCGGCTCCCAATTTAACTCAGTATTACTTTTTGAATCAGTATAACTTTTCGGACTCGCCCGCAACGTCGAACGTGAAGCCGCCCTTGTGAGCTTCGGCGGTGTAATCACCGAAATACTTTCTCGCGATTGACTCGCGCTCCACGGCAAGGCTCAGGTCTCCGATGTTAAGAGCCGAATAATCGTCACATTCGAATGAAACCGAAATTCTGACGGCTCCGAGGCGGGCCTGATTCGAGAGCGTGTACTTGATCGGCATTGGCTTGTCGCCAATGTCAAACTCGGCCGACATCCTCTCATTCCTGATGTCGTCCTCGTAAAACCCCACGATCATCTTGGCGTTACCGCTTCCCGTATATGAGCCGAGGAAGTTGAGCTCGATGACGTCGCCCGTCTGGAGGTCGCCGATGACAGGCGAGTTGTTTTTGGAGCGTGCATCCTTTGAGAGCACGATGTTTTCGACAACTACGTGCGAGTGGAAAGGAACGAGGTATACGTCGCCAGTCCAGTTTCCGCTTTCGTCAACCGACTTCAGAAGGCCTGTCTGGTCATCGCCGAGCTCGACAAGCTGATACGATTTTTCGCCTGTATTTACGGCAAGAGTTGCGCCCGTGCCGCCCGCATAACCCGGTCTCGGGTCGTTTTTCTCGATGAGATTGGCGACACACTTGATGTCCGCTGCTGTTCCGTCGTCGCTGATGTTGAGTATGTTGATGTATTTGCCGCCGTGCGACCATACATATTCAAGCTGCTTCTGAGGCGTGCCTCTCTTGTAGGCGGTCATTGAGTTGTACTCGCCCATCGTCACGTTCTTGAAGCCTGCAGAGAATGCGAGGTTCAGGAAGTTTGTGTCGTCCTGGAACCACATGCCGTACCTTGTCGCGCCGAAGTGGCAGCCGAGCGTCATCATTGCGTCGACCGGCGACATTCTGGTGTCAGCCTGTCCGAGGAAGCCCGAAATCGCGTCACCCTCAGGAATTGAGTGACCCGAAATGATTTCTGACGGGAAACCGGCAAGGAGCGCCTCGCGAAACGCCTCTGTAAGTCTCTTGTTTACAATCTTTCTTGTGAAAAGCGCCCACTGCTCAAAGAAAGGTCCGCTGAACTTGTCCCATGCTCCCCTGTTTCCGAGCACACCGTTTCTCGGCGCGTCGATGTCCTCTCTTGACTTAAACGACGTTCCGAACTTTTTGTTGATGTTCTCAACGCTTCCGAATCTCTCGATGAGGTAGCTTCTGAAGCCCTCGATGTTGTTCGGGTTGTAGTCGCCGAACGTCTCGCCGACGTTGATCTCAATCTCGTGGATAGGCTCAAGACCGACAAGCTTTTCGGGATCTCCGACAAAGTTTGAATAGAGGTCCTGAAGAGTGGTTCTTAAGGGGTAAATCCTCATCTTGTCGAGTTCAATGATGCCCTCCGCGTACGTCGCATTGTAGAACTGCGAATCAAGCTCCACGTAGTTTGCCGTTTCATTGTCGTTGGTGTAGCCGAGGTATCTGTAGAACCCGTTCTCGTCAATGTAACTCGCAAGGACCTTCGTCTGACCCGTGATGTTAAACCTGTGCGTAAAGCAGGGCTCCCAGACGTTGTAGGACTTGCTGTAGTTTCTTATCTTGGCGGTACTCCTCCAGTCCGAATAGTTCGCCTCGGTAAGGAGGGAGAGGCGCTTTGTGGAAAGAACCGTGATAATCTTGGCGGCAAGGTCGGTCCTGATGTGCTGGAACTCGGCCGATTTAACGTAGTCAGTGTCGCTGACGTCAACCCCCTTCACAGCTTCAAGCCTCTTGTTTGCGTTGACCGTATACCAGTAGAAAATGTTCTCGTACACGCCAATGTCAATCTTGTCGCCGTACGCGTCCGCGGCATCGCCGAAGAGCCTGACGTAGGATCTGTCAGCGTCGTTTGAGTCCTTGGCGATAGACACGACAAGGCCGTCGTTTGAAAATGCGGACTGTGCAACGAAAGTCGCCGTTCCGTCGATGTTGAAGTTGATCTTTGAAAGCTCGATCGAGTCGTCGCCGTCGGTCACAGCGTAGACTGTTCCGCGGAATGCAGTGTTTGAATTCCTGTCAGTCACAAGGACGGTGTCTGCCGCGCCCGCTTTATTGCCCTTGGTTATTTCAATCTCGTGGTTTGCGGCATCCTGACCGAGCGCGATGCTTCCCTTGCTGACAAGTTTTACCTCTTTCAGCGAATAAATCGCGAAAGGAACGTTTCCTTCACCGTCTGCCTTCTCAGCCGCAACGAGCAGTTTCTCCTCTCCTGTGCCGTCAAAGTCACCCGCCAATATGATATATGGCGCTCTGTCCTTGAACTCAGGCGTGATGACCATGTAGAGCATTCCGTACTCGTCAAAAACTTTTACCGACTTGGTCTCCGGAGTTTTTCCGTTGAAGGCGCTTGCCGCTACAACGATCCTGCCGTCAACTTTGCTGCACGCAACCCTCACGCCGCCCTTAATATCGGCCGAGAACGCGAGGAACTGAGCTGTTTTTGCGGAATAGCGGTTGTAGACCCTTATAAGCGTGTGGTTTTCGCTGTCCCTGCCCTCGCCGGCAACGATGATCGGCATCGACTTGTTGATTTCAAGGTCTGAGCCGTAGCCCTGGACGCCGTAAATCTCAGTCGAAAGTCCCAGCTCGAGGTCTGAGTCGGTGTATTTTACCGTGTAGCCTTTGTTATTTGTGATTGTGTCCGGAAGGCTCACAAGCGCATTGTCAATGTTCTCCTGCTCCGCGTTCCTGACCTTCATGCTGATCATCTCGAAGGTATAGTAGTCGTCAAACACATTGGCGTTGCTGCCCTTGTCAAGAAGCACGCAGAGCTTGTTTTCGTACACGAAAGCTTCTTTTCCGAGCTTATCGGCAAGACTCTCAAGCGTCACATTCCCCGTGCCGCAGTCAAGACCCGTAGCGCTGCTGAGGAGCCCCGCGTCAACAGTCATAACCTTGTCCGCATAGCTGCATAAGCTCTTGTCGCCAATGACCTCCGTCACGTCCCTGTACTCGCCGTTAACGTAAACGTTCTGCTTTTCAACCTGAAACGCAATACCGTTGTAGTTTTTCAAAAGCTTTTCGGCAAGCGTCGACGCAGTGTAGTCGGCGTAATCAATTTTGTCGGAAAAACCGTAAAAAATCACTCCCGGGTCCTCCTCTTTTTTAGGCTCGCTTGTCGGCAAAACGGTCTTGCCCCCGCCCTTGCCTGCACAGCCGCCGATTGTAAGCGACGTCAGCGTGATCACCGCGATCAGTATCAGCGCGATGCCTGAGACGACGTAATTGTTGGAATTCCTGAAGAAAGCCTTGATTTTCTTTACATCTGAAGTAGTACTATTACCGGCCATTTTATCCTCCATAACAGATAAATAGAGCCCCTTGGGCAAATTTTGACATTATTTTATCAAAGACGCCAATAAAAAACAACGAAAACCGCCCTGTTTCGGCGGTTAAGTCCTTAAAATCCGGTAGTCAAGATTTCTTACACGGAAGGACTATAATTTCATCTTGTACTGAAATCATGAGACTTCTGCGCAAGATGTATATCCGACAAAAAGCTGTCAAAGCACTTCAATACTGGTTCGTGCTTTAACAGCTTTTCCGATAAAGGAAATGTTATATGTGATTTTGCCAATCACTTGGAAAATTCATATCGTTTAGATTTATGCAATGCTGATAAGTACTGATAAGCCCTTTTAGAGTTGCAGAGAAACTGTTCCAAGAAGTTACATCAGGGCGTAAATACTTCATCGCCAGTATTGCTTCATACAAGGAACTAACCCTTGGTAAGCACGGAGTGAATGCGTCATTATTAATGATTTGCGGCATAATCGAGAATAATCTTCGGTATAGTCTGCCCCCGTGCGCACATGTATTTCTCAAAACCGTCGTTGCATAGACCCAAGAGGAAAACATATCCTGTGATGGTGTTATAACCGTCCCGGAAGAATTCGTATAACTGTAATTCCTCACCAGCAGAGAAAACGGTGAATTGGCATGAGGTTTTAAATTCTTGATTGTTTTGGAAAGTGTGCCGTATGACAACACTTCGACAGCAGCCCAAACCGGGATTAAACCATTGTAAATGTTAAAATTGTGCTTAACAAAATCATCGCTTGAACGTTTGATTTCAGAAGCAATAGTCGCCGTGTTATCCCAATAGTTCTTTTTATCCTTAAAGAACAAGGGATCATTCAACGCTAATGGTTCACCTGTTAATCGAAAAGCTTCCACTAGTCTTGCTCTAATCGATACCTCGATTTCAAGAAGATAGTCAAAAATGACTCGTGAAAGTTTTGCGTCAAATTCATACCTTTTCAATGCTTCATCAAAGCTGGTATTCGGCAAGTAATTTCCTGTTGAAGAATCCGTCATGAAAAAGAAATACCCTTTAAGCCGATAATAACCAATCTTCCGTATAGCCATCTCTGCATCAGATGCAGACGTAACAACCATCCCTTTAAGCTTTAGTTTCGCAACCAAATCCGTCGGGGACAAAAAGGGTTTTGGATAAGTAGTCATATTCACCTCGAAAAAAATGACCCGCCGGGTTGCGCATTCGAACTGACGTTCGACTAAGCGTGGCGGGTTCTGTTGACGTGATTGTACCACCGTAAAAGTCGTTTGTCAAGATGATTCATGCTGATTTTTCAGGAAAAAATATTTCCGGCACTTCCGCGCGTTTTGAAAATATTGTAGAATCATCAGGCACTTATCAGTTTCGTTGAAAAAAATCAGTCGCGGCTCCTTCAACAATAAGACAATGGACACTCTTCCTGCCGTTCTCATATTCATTTTCCCGCTCACGTGGTGCGCGGTGCTTGACCTAACCTACGGCGTCATACCTGACGTAAACCACATTCTCGTGCTTTTCGGCGGGATAATGCTTGCGCAGATGATGCCGCAGCGGCTCTGTCTCATTTCGCTTGCCGCTGCGGGACTTCTGCTCGCCGCCGCGTGTATTGCCGTGAGGCTTAAAAAGCATTGGCTCGGCGGCGCAGACATTAAGCTGATGGCGCTTATCATCATCTGCGCAGGCGCTGTTTCGGCGGTATCGGTTTTTCTGGCGGCTTTTGCATTGGCGGGTGTGGTCTCCGTCGCGGTAAAGGCGGTGAACTTTTTCAGAAAGAAGGTTTTGAAAGACAAAAGCCGCCCCCTTCTTTCGAGATACGGGGGCGGTATACCGTTTGCGCCTTTCTTATTGGCGGGNNTCCTGTACTATTCGTTTTAGCGGATTTTTCGGGAAAACCGGGCGCTTTGTCAGAACGAGAAATCGAACTCCGTGTCCGCGATTCTTACGGTGTCGCCCTCTTTGATGCCCATCTCCTCGAGCTTTGCGATAACACCTTTCTGACGGAGAACGCGCTGGAAGTAGCCTGACGACTCGTAATCGCCAAGGTTAACGGAGTCAAGCAGATGCTCGATGAAGCGTCCGCAGATAACGTAGACGTCGCCGTCCATTTCGACCGTGAAGAGCTCTTCCTCGCCATCCTCGAAGGTCTCATCCCCATCGTCGATGATATCCTCGAACGTGCTCTCCTGGGGGATGAAGTCAAGCAGCGAGCCGCAGTAGTCCGAAAGCTCCCCGATGCCCTTGCCGGAGACCGCGCTGATTTCGAAAAGCTTATAGCAGCCTTTCTCGCTGTACTCCCTGACTGAGGGTTCGCTCTCAATCGCGTCAGCAAGCCATTTTTCGTATTTTTCGCGGAATTCTGCGATTCTCTCCTCGGCTCCCGGTACGTCAGTCTTGTTGCATGCAACGACCTGCGGCCTCTCGGCAAGCCTCTCGTGGTAGAGTCTCAGTTCCTCGTTGATTTTGAGGAAGTCGTCGAACGGGTCTCTGCCCGAAAAAGGCGACACATCGACAATGTGAAGTATGAGCCTCGTGCGCTCGATGTGCCTCAGGAAGCGGTGTCCCGCGCCCTTACCCTCGGATGCGCCCTCGATGAGACCGGGGATGTCAGCCATGACGTAGCCGCGTCCGTCCCTTGTCTTTACAACGCCAAGCTTAGGGGTGAGCGTCGTGAACGGATAGTCCGCGATTTCGGGCCTGGCGGCAGTGGTGACAGAAAGATATGAAGACTTTCCTACGTTGGGGAAGCCTACGAGGCCTACGTCGGCAAGGAGCTTCAGCTCAAGCGCAACGTCAAACTCAAAGCCCGCCTCGCCTGCCTTGGCGAAGTTTGGGACCTGCCTTGTGGAAGTTGCGAAGTTGCTGTTGCCCTTTCCGCCTCTTCCGCCCTTGGCGGCAATAAACCTCTCGCCCTCATACTTGAGATCGGCAAGCACCGCGCCGCTCCTGACGTCCTTGATAAGCGTTCCGGGGGGAACCTTGATGGTAATGTCCGCGCCGTTTTTGCCCGTCATCTTCTGACCGGCTCCGTTTGCGCCGTTGCCCGCAGCATATTTTCTCTTGTAGCGAAAATCAATGAGCGTTGAAAGGCCCTTGTCGACAACGAATACAACGTCTCCGCCGCGTCCTCCGTCGCCGCCGTCAGGACCGCCCGCGGCAATATACTTTTCCCTTCTGAAGGAGACAGCTCCGTGGCCGCCGTTGCCGGATCTTATGTGAATGACCGCTCTGTCGGTAAACATAATGCAAAATACCTCTTGTCAGTTTTTAATCTTGAAAAATCTGTCGGCCTTGCCCAATGCTGACCTTATCTTCGGCGACATCTCGCCAAGGTCTTTCGAAGTGAGACCGCCAAGCTTCCTGAGCGAAACGTAGTACACGACGAGCGTCACGATTCCCGCAGGAATGATTGAGATGAGATAAGATATATACCCTTTGGCGGCAAATCTTATCACAAATCTCAGCACCGCATAGACGGGGTAGCCTATAAGGACGCCTGTGGCCGAAGCCGCAACCGTCGGTGCGAAAGCGCGTATGATTGAGAAGCGTATTCCCGCGCGCTTTTTCATTACGTAAAGGTTAAGGAGAAGCGGGATCAGGTACGAAACGTAGGTCGCAATGATCGCGCCGTAGATGTTGAGCCCTTTTATGCCCACGAGCACGTAGTTCAGCACCGCTTTGAGTATCACGCAGAGGCACATGAAAGCCGACGAGGTGTAAAACTTGTTCACACCCTGAAGAATCGAGCTCTGCAGATGGACAGTGCAGAGGAAAACGACGCTGAAAGACGAGAGCGACAAGAGAATGATGTTGTCGCCGTAGCCGAGCACCCTGTATATCGGGCCCGAAAACACCGCGTAGATGGCGGCAATGGGAACCGCTGCCATGTAGCAAAGTTTGAATGCGTTCTGCGATTTTTTCGAAACGTCCCGCATGTTGTTTTCCGCAAATGCGAGAGTGATTGCGGGAAGTACGCTGACGCAAAGAGCCGTAGCAAGCGAGCCCGGAACGTTTATGAGCTGCCTCATTGCCATGTACTGGCCGTGGAGAATCTTTGCCGAGCTCTCTTCAAAGCCTGCGCGGAGGAGGGACGACTTGATCATTCCGTTGTCGATGAGGTCGCCGCCAAACTGAACCGCCGATGAAATGAAGAGCGGAAGGCTGTAGAAAAGGATCTTTTTGACAAGGTCCGAGTCCGTAAGACCTTTGTGACCGGCTGTTCTCAGTTCTTTCTCATGGTCAATCTGCTGCGCAAATTCGACCCTGTCGGATTTGTATTCGATAAGGCAGATTGCAAGAGCGACAAGGGAGCCGGCGAAGGTGCCGAGTGACGCGCCGGCGACCGCCCAGACGATGCCCTTGCTCCTTAAAAGAAGGACGCCGGCGGCTGAGAACAGCACGTGGACTATCTGCTCGATTATCTGCGAGACTGCCGTGGGCCTCATGTTTCTGCGGCCCTGGAAGTAGCCTCTGAAACCCGAAAGGACAGCGCATACAAACACGGTCGGTCCGAGAACCATTATTCCTGCCCAGGAGTCCTCGTTTGACAGGAGTCTTGCAAGGGGTTTTGCGCAGGCCATTATGACGACGGTGAGGACAAAACCGAGAGCCACAAGGAGTCTGGTGGCGATGGAAAAGGCCCTCTTGGCGTCATCGCTCTGCTTTTTGGCGCTGAGCTCGGAAACTATTTTTGAAATAGCGACCGGGAAACCGGCTGTTGCTATGACGTAGACAAAAGCATAAACACTGTACGCGGAGCTGTAGACACTGTAGCCCGCATAGCCGTTCAGGAGGTGCTTTATAAGTGGCACAAACACAAGAGATATGAGTTTGACCGATATATTCGCGACCGAGAGTATCAAAAAGCCGCGAGTTATTGTCTGTGCGGTTCTTTTCATATCCTTAAATCTTACTCCTTTGTAAAAATCAGGCTTTTGTAAAACGGAGGCCTGCGCCGCGCGCAGGCCGCTTGCGTAAACTTATCAAACGTTGAAGAAAAATCTTCCCGCAGGTACTGCGTTGCCCTTCGTGTAGACGTCAAGTATGTCGCCGTTCTGAAGGTTTGCGTCGCACCATTTGAAGCCGAACGAGGGTTTGCCCTTGCCGCCAAGGCCGAGAGCCTTTCTGCTGACGGAAATCTCAAGCACTTTGCCCTTGACGGATACGGTGCCTGCCTCGCCGGTTGCTTCTCTCTTGAAGCCTTTTGAAATCTTCTCGACCGTCGCCTTGCCGGTTCTTGCGGACGGGCTCAGCATGAGGTCAAAGCCTTCGAAGCTTGCGGGAGTAGCATTGGCGGTTGTAATGAGGAGCTTCATGAAAGCGCTGCCGCCTGTTTTGATGTTTTCGGCACACTCGCACATGAAGTAGACGTTGGCGTCATCGTAAGCGCATTTTGTGAGAATGATCTCGTTCGGAGCCTTTTCGGCTTTGTACCACTCGCCTACCCAGCCGACAGCGTCTCTTCCGAGGCCCGAGCCGAGGTAGCCGGCAAACTCAGACTTGACGTCTTTCCACTGGGAAACGTCGCCGCCGATGTTTATCGTCTTCTTTTCGATCTCGACAGGCTTGCTGTCAAGGCCTTTGTATTTGCGGATGTTCGAGACGAGCTGATAGTAGTAGCTGTCGCCAAGGACAGTCGACGTGGGCTCGCAGTCGCGGCTGTGCTCGTAGTCGTACTGGTCCGGGAACGCATTGTCGGTGCCCTCCCAGTTCTCGTATCTGCCGGCAACGAGCTCGTTCCAGCCCGTGACGAACACAAACTCAGGGTCAACCTTGAGCGCGTAGTCCCACTGCTGCTGGAAGTTTCTGCCGTAAAGCGAGAGGTTCGGGGTGTCCTTCGAAACGGTCGTCTTAACGCCGTAATTATCGTAGGAATAGGTATAATCGCCCTTTGCGTAGCTTCTTCCGTATACGCCTTCTCCACCGTTGGTGTTCATCGCGTGGAGGCCCCGGTCATTGGCGTTTTGGGCAACGTTGACGGTCATCTGCTCGACGGTGCCGTCCTTCTTGACGCCGAACTTTGTCTGCGGATAAACGGAGCACCAGCCCCACCACTTGACGTCCGCATCGTACGGTCTGTCAGCCGCGAAGTATGTAGGCTCGTTGTGGCGGAACGTGAAGAATTCGGAAATTTCACGGTCGAGCGGGTCGTTCAAATCGAGGCACTCGGGGTGAGCCATGATGATCGGCTTGCCCTCCCAGTAGAAGAACAGGCTCTCGTTTTCGGGCTTTGAGTAGAAGTCCTTGTAGACGTTTCTCAGCATCGTTCTTGAAGTCGGAACAGGGCAGAAGTTTAGCATGAAGGCAAACTTCGGAACGTTGATACCCTGCTTCATTGCCTTTTTGTAGACATCGGCAAGGAAGAGATACTCGGGGGTCCAGAGGAAGTCGCCGTTAGTGCAGTCGAAGAAGATAACGTCAACGCCTGCGTTTGCGAGCAGCTCGGCATTCTTTCTGACGACAAATTCATCGTGGTCGTCGTAGTAGCCGTAGACGGGTTTTCCCCAGAAATAGGGGGTTCCGGAGCTTGTCTGGTCCCAGCAGGGATGGTTGAAGTCGTTTATCGCGTCAGGGTTTCTGGATATGATTTCGGTCACGTTCCTTGCGGGGTAGTTTCTTGCCGAGGACGTGTGCCAGGTCCAGTAAAAGATGCCGACAAACTTGCCGCGCGAAGGACCTGTCTCCTTGGCGGTAGGAAGACGTCTTCCCAACGCGTCAACCGCGCCCCACTCGCCCGGATCGGCGTAGAGCCTGCCGGAACTGAGTTCGGAAGGAGAGCAAGAGATAAGTTTTTTGTCCATAATAACCTCCGGATTCTGATTGTTAAAGTCAGTACTGCCTAAGGCCGCAGTACATGAGAGCTACATTGGAAAGAAGCACGAAAGCCTGATTCAGGAACGTTTCAGCGCTGTAAGCTTTCTTCACGAGCGCGAAAACTATGGCAACGCCAAGGACAAGGACCGCCGCAATCGCAAACACCCATGCAACGTTTCTCACCGAGCCGCCGTTCCTGCAGTACATCGCAAACAGGAAGTAGGCAACAAGCAGGAGCACCCTGCCGATGTTCATGTAGATCGAATAGTCCTTGAATACGTCAGCGCTCTTTATCGTCGTGCAGAAATAGATTGCGTAGAAAAGGAACACCGCGGCGCAGAAGATTGCGGTCACGAGTGAAAACGTCCTTGCAATCGGGTAAAGATCTCTCAGACTGATGATAAGGAACAGCATTGCTGTAAGCAGTGCCGCAAACGGGAAGAGCGGGAAAAGGGGCGCTTCTCCGAAAAAGTAGGAAAAAAAGTTCTTGTCAGGCGTGTACTTTGTCAGGTAGCCGAAGTAGCTCGCGACCTCGTGCCAGTTGCACGTGAAAATCCAGAGCGAGCCGAGCACTCCGAGCATGACGGATATGATCCGCCAGATATTTACAGCCTCTTTCTTTCTCTTCTCAGCCATTTTGTTCTTCTCTCCTCATAACAGAAGCATTTTTCCGGATTGATTTCCTGAAAAGCTTTTCGAGCACGCGCTTGGTTTTAACGAAGCCCGGCTCATTGCCAAGTTTGATGGGTGTCACAAGCACCGAAACGCAGCCTGCCCTCCTCGCGCCCCAGATGTCCGTAAAAATCTGGTCGCCTACGACGACGGCCTCGTTCATCGTGCAGCCGCATTGGCGTGTGCACTGTCTGAAGCCTTTCTTTTTGGGTTTCAGCGCGTCGCCGATGAAATCAAGTTCAAGGTGCTTTGCGATTTCCTTGATTCTTTTTGAATGTCCGTTCGAAAGAATGCAGACGTAAAGGCCCATCGACTTCAGCTCATTGCAAAGGCTCACAATGTCCTCGCCGGGCAGGGTCTCGTCGTACGAAAGGAGCGTGTTGTCGGCATCGAAAATGACGCACTTTACGCCTTCCGAGGCAAGCCGCCTGAAATCTATGTCAAGCACTCTTTCGGCTGTGTAATCGGGCACAAACTTACTGCTCATCGGGCGTCAAACCATCTTTTCGGTCATCTGTACACCGCCAAGGAGATGGTAGTGCAGATGCGCAACGCTCTGGCAGGCGTCTTTTCCGCAGTTTGTCATGACTCTGAAGCCCGTCTTCGAAACGCCGAGCTCTTCGGCAAGCCTTCCGATCACAAGCTGGATGTGTCCAAGGAGCATTTTGTCCTCATCGGAGAGCTCGAGCACATTGGCGGCATGCTTTTTGGGCACCACGAGCACGTGGACGGGCGCCTGCGGATTGATGTCCTTGAATGCGTAGCAAAGGTCGTCCTCGTAAACTTTGGCCGACGGGATCTCGCCCTTTATGATCTTGCAAAAAATACAGTTGTCCATGATTGTCCTCCGTTAAACCGCCAATGTCATTCAGATGAACGACTTCACGGCTTCGAGCATACCGTCGATCGCGCCGATGTCCTTGCCGCCTGCCTGCGCCATATCGGGACGTCCGCCGCCACCGCCGCCGCACATCTGGGCAGCTTTCTTGATGACGTCGCCGCACTTCACGCCGCGCTTAACGCACTCGGGCGAAGCCATCGCAACGATGGAAACCTTTCCGCCGAAAGCTGACGCAAGTACGCAGAGCGAGCAAGCCTCTCTGTCGCGAATCTTCTCTGCAAGCTCGCGGAGAGCATCGCCTGCAAGATCGTCAAATCTGCCTGTAAATACGGTAATTCCGTTAACGACTGCCGCGCCCTTGATGACATCGTCAACGCCTGACGAAGCCTTCTCTTTCTTCATGCGCTCAATCTCTTTTGTGAGTTCTTTAACCTTTTCACCCTGCGCTTTGATCTTGTCGACAACGTCAAGGCTTGTCGCCCTCGCCGCGTCGCATGCCTCGTCAAGCAGGGTCTCTTTGCCCTTGTAGTACTTGATTGCCTCAAGGCTTGTCACAGCCTCGATTCTTCTGATGCCGGCGCTTACCGCAGACTCATGGAGAATCTTGACAAGGCCGATGGACGAAGTGTTCTTTACGTGCGTACCGCCGCAGAATTCAACGCTGTAGCCGCCCATATCGACAACGCGGACTATGTCGCCGTACTTCTCGCCGAAGAGTGCAACCGCGCCGAGCTTTCTGGCCTCGTCAATCGGAAGTTCTTTAACTGTTACAGGGTACTCTGCCGAAATCGCCTCGTTGACGATGCGCTCTGTCTCCTCGATTTCCTCGGGAGTCATTGCCTGCATGTGGTTGAAGTCAAAGCGGAGCCTCTCTGCGTTAACGCTCGAACCTGCCTGGTGAACGTGAGCACCGAGGACTGTCGTGAGAGCCTTCTGGAGAAGGTGAGTTGCGCTGTGGTTTCTTGCGGTGGCTTTTCTCTTGGCGGCATCGACCGTCAGTTTGCACTCGTCGCCCACGCTGATTTCACCGTCAACGACGCACACTGAGTGCATCCAGCGCTTGTCGTTGGTTTTTGTTACGTTGATGATTTCGACGACCGCACCGTTGTCGGAAACAATCTCGCCGCCGTCAGCTTCCTGACCGCCCGATTCCGCGTAGAAAGGAGTCTTGTCGAAGATGAGAACGGCTTCTTCGCCCTGGCTTGCGGTATTGGCGGTTTCAAGAGCGCCCTCCCCGTTCTTTTTGAGGATGCAGATGACTTTTCCGTCGCACGAAAGTTTCTCGTATCCGAGGAATTTTGTCTCGCCAATGTCTTTCGGAATGACCGCCTCTTTGCCGCTCCATGAGCTCTCGCGGTTCTTGATCGCCTCGCGAGCCTTCTCTCTCTGCTGCTTCATGCAGGCCCTGAAAGCCTCTTCGTTTACGGTAAGACCGCTCTCCGAAAGGACGTCCCTTGTGAGGTCAAACGGGAATCCGTAAGTGTCGTGGAGTTTGAATGCGGTTTCGCCGGAGATTTCGGTGTTGCCTGAGACCTTGGCTTTTTCGATGACGTCGTTTATCATCACCATGCCCTGGTCGAGCGTTGCGGAGAATCTCTCCTCCTCGGCGGCGATGACTTTCTTGATGTAGTCCGCCTTCTCCTTGAGCTGCGGGTATGCGTCGCCTGAATCCTCGATAACGACCTCGGCAAGCTTAATGAGGAACGGTCCCTTGATGCCAAGTTGTCTTCCGTGCCTGCAGGCGCCTCTGAGAAGTCTTCTCAGAACGTAGCCTCTTGCCTCGTTCGAAGGAACAACGCCGTCCGAAACCATCATGACGGTGCTTCTGATGTGGTCCGTGATGACTCTGATCGAAACGTCGTCCTTGTAGACCTCGCCGTACTTCTTACCGGAAATCTCGCAGACGGTGTCAAGAATTCTTCTTACCGTGTCAACCTCGAAAAGGTTTCCGACGCCCTGGAGCACGCATGCAAGTCTCTCAAGACCCATACCGGTATCGATGTTCGGGAAAGCGAGGCGCTCGTAGCTGCCGTCTGCTTTTCTGTCAAACTGCGTGAAAACAAGGTTCCAGATCTCCATGTAGCGGTCGCAGCTGCATCCGACTTTGCAATCGGGCTTTCCGCAGCTGTACTCTGCGCCTCTGTCGAAGTGAATTTCCGAACAGGGACCGCAGGGGCCTTCGCCGTGCTCCCAGAAGTTGTCCTCTTTTCCGAAGCGGTAAATCCTCTCTGCGGGGATACCGACAACCTTGTTCCAGATGTCGTATGCCTCGTCGTCATCCTTGTAAACAGTGATGTAAAGTCTGTCGGCGGGTATCTTCATGTCCTCTGTGAGGAACTCCCATGCCCACGGAATAACTTCTTTTTTGAAGTAATCGCCAAAGGAAAAGTTTCCGAGCATCTCGAAGAAAGTGCCGTGTCTTGCCGTTTTTCCGACATTGTCAATGTCAGGCGTTCTGATGCACTTCTGGCAGGTCGTGACTCTTTTTCTCGGAGGAACCTGCGCGCCCGTAAAATAGGGCTTAAGAGGCGTCATGCCTGCGTTGATGAGAAGGATGCTGGGATCGTTCTCAGGAACAAGTGAAAAGCTAGGGAGTCTCAAATGTCCCTTGCTTTCGAAGAAAGAGAGGTATCTCTCGCGGATCTCGTTTAATCCAAGTTTTTCCATAAATTAGTAGTTGCCTTTCTCCGGCACCGGAGGTCTCTTGTGGGGCGCGTTGCCGATTGATTTAAAATCATGACGCCTGACACGCTTTTTCACTGTAAGCGCGCCAGGCAGTGTTTGTTATTTTGTATTTCCTCTTGCCGCCAATGCCGTCAGGGTTCTCCGGCCTCAGGTGTAGGGGTAGGAGTCGGAGTCGGGGACTCGCCGCCTTCCGGTGTCGGTGTAGGTGTGGGAGTCGGAGACTCACCGCCCTCAGGTGTAGGCGTCGGGGTTGGTGTGGGTGACTCGCCGCCCTCCGGCGTGGGTGTCGGGGTTGGCGTAGGCGACTCGCCGCCTTCAGGTGTGGGGGTAGGAGTCGGTGACTCGCCGCCCTCAGGTGTAGGTGTCGGCGTCGGTGACTCGCCGCCTTCCGGCGTAGGTGTAGGAGTCGGGGTTGGTGTAGGTGACTCACCGTCTTCCGGTGTCGGAGTAGGTGTCGGCGTAGGCGACTCTGCGTCCGGCGTAGGTGTCGGCGTCGGCGAAGGAGTCTGCGTCGGTGTCGCGGTAGGCGTCTGAGTGGGAGTTGCCGTCGGAGTCGACGTTGCCTCTGATACCTCAGGCGTGTTCGTGGGCACCGGAGTTGAAGTGTTTGTATTGTCGGCAGTCGCTGTCGGAGTGGGTTCGCCCGCTGTCGGAGTGGGTTCTCCGGTTTCGGGGGGATTTTCGGTTTCACCTGCGATTTCGGTCGGCACAGGCGATTCATCAGCTGGTTTTGTGGCCTCCGGCGTTCCCGTTTCGGATACCGGCAACGGCTCCTGCGAAGGTTTTGAATCCTTCCTGAACATCTCGATTGCGAAAAACGCCAATACGACAACGATGATCAGGCATACGAGGAATATCACGATTGTGGGCCAGATGCTTTCCTTGGCGGTTTCCCCGGAAATGCCCGTGAATTTCTTCGCCGCTTCACTGACGGTCGGGGCCGGTCCTGAGGCGGGGGCACTGTCAAGATTCTCGTCAACGTCATCAAAATCGATGTCGCTCTCAAAGAAGTTTGCAGTCTCCTCAACTCCGCTTTCATCCGCGTCAGCGTTGTTCGAAGCGTAAAACTCGCTCACGCCGTCATCGTCAACGTCATAGGGTTTCGAGTTAAGTGCGGGCGAAAGCTCCTCTTCCTCTGCGGCGGAATCATCTTCGTCGGCTGCATTGGAAGTATCGTCTGCAGTCTCCGCATTCTCGTCGTCAGCTGTGAGGTCGTTGTCCTCTTCAACGGCAGATTTGCGGCGTCTTCCGAACCTGAAACCGGGCTCTGTCTCCTCAGGAACCTCTTCATCTGCGGGTTCTACGGGAACAGTTTCCTCGGGAATCACCTCTTCGGGGACTTTTTCCTCAGGATCGTTTTCCTCAGTTTTTCCCTGTTTTTCGGGATTTTTTGTCTCAAGGGGAGCGCCGCGCTTTACGGTCTGTCTGAGAGCCTGCCTGATTGTTTCTCTTAAAGAAGCCTTCTCCGGTTTCTTTTCGATCACGGGGACGTCCTCGGTGACGTTTTCCTCTTCCATGTCGAAGAAGACGTTGTCATCGGAGAAGATGACTTTCTTCCTTTGGGCTTCCTTTGCGGCCTCTTCGGCGGCAGCTTTTTCGGCTGTGGCTTTCTCCGCGGCTGCCTTTTCGGCGGCTGCTCTCTCTGCTGCGGCTCTTTCTGCAGCTGCTTTTTCGGCTGCGGCCTTCTCCGCGGCAGCTTTCTCAGCTGCTTCTTTTGCGGCCATGGCTGCCGCGAGTCTTGCGGCGTCCTCTGCCGCTTTCTTGTCGGCGGCTTCTTTTTCAGCCGCGGCTTTTTCCGCAGCTTTTCTTTCGGCCTCTTCTCTTTCGGTTTTTTCGCGTTCGAGCTTTTCGGCTTCTGCTTTTGCGGCTGCCGCAGCCAGCGCGGCGGCTTTTTCCTTCTCTTCGGCCTCTTTGAGAGCACGCTTGTCCTCAGCTTCCTTTTCGCGGGCAAGCTTCAGAGCTTCTTCACGGGCGCGCTTTTCGTCTTCTTTCTGATTGCGCTTCTCGTCCTTTTCAAGCTGGCGTCTCTCCGCCTCTTCCCTGGCTGCTGCCTTTTCGGCCTCTTTCTCAGCCTTCTTTGCAGCTTCCTTCTCGGCTTTTTCTGCGGCA
>DBWH01000053.1:17960-20067 GCA_002308595.1 Mageeibacillus sp. UBA1243
TCGGCTTTCTCTGCGGCGGCTCTTTCTGCCGCTTCTTTTGCGGCAAGTGCGGCAGCTGCCTTGGCGGCCTCTTTCGCTGCTTTGTCGTTCTTTGCGTCTGCCTGTTTAACGGCCTCGCTCTTTTCGGGCGCCGTATTTTCGGTCACAACGGCCGTGTCTGTTTCTTTGTTCGTGAGCCCGAAGAGTTCAGCCTCGTTTTTCGCCGCAAGTTCGGCTGCAAGTCTTGACCTCTCGGCCGCAGCTTCCTTTTCAGCCTGCTCGCGAGCAAGTTTCTGCGCTTCCTTTTCGGCTGCAAGCCTCGCGGCCTCTGCGGCAGCCTCTTTTTCTGCCTGCTCACGCGCCAATCTCTCGTTTTCTGCGCTCGCGGCTTTTTCCGCCTCGGCTTTGGTCCGCTCCTCTGCCGCAGCGCGGGCTGCTTTCTCGGCGGCGGCTATTGCCGCGGCTTCGTCTGCAAGGTCGCTGCCTGACTTGCCGCGGCGCTGTGCCACGTCATCCGCCGCATCCCCGTCAACCGTTTCGGTTTCCTCGGCTCCTTCTCCGACGCACTTTACAACTATAGCGGAGAAGTCGCCGACGTTTGTGTCAACGCACGAATTGAGGACGCTCGTCGCAATATCGCCGGGTTCGTCCAGCTTTGCCGCTTCGAGCAGCGTGTTTCTGTCGATCAGGTCGGCAAAAGACGTGCCGAGGATGACAAACACTTCGCCCTCGGCCGCAGTTAACGTTTCGATATCCGGCACGGAAGCCTCGCGGTTGATACCGAGGTAGCGCACCAGCTTTTTTCTCTGGGGGTGGCCCTTCAGTTTGGCCATAGGAACGACACCCATTGACACCATTTTCATTGCCTGGGTGTGTTCGACAGTGAGTTCCCTCACGTTGCCGTCTTTGATTGAGAAGATTTTGACGCAGCCGACATTGGCGACAGTGATTTTTTCGTCGTCGGTGCAGAGCAGCGCGCATGAAACCTTGGTGTAGATGTCGTCGTCACTCTCGATCGTCTGCGAAACGTCAAGCGCGGCATCCGCAAAATAGTTCTTGATGAGGCGGTCGACGTTCGTATCGGTGTTCTTCAGGAAAAACGCGTGGTACTTTTTGAGCTTTCCGAAGACTGCGTTGACGGATGAGGAGCCCGTTGAAGGAGAATAAATGCCTGTCGCCAATGCAAACATCTGACGGCCGCCCCTTGCGGTCTTCTGTGTAAGCCTGACCTTGTTCTCGCTCATCGCGGGTGTTATGACCTTGGAATTGAAATAAAAATTGTCGCAGAACTTTTCGTCTCCCGGTCCCGGGCAGTATACGACAGCTGATTTAAAGCTTAACATCTGTAACGACCTCTCAACTTCTGGTTTTGGAAATTTGCCTCTTGATTTTAACATATTCCGGCTTTGTTATTCAACGCCGAAAAACGTTTTTTGCCCCTTTCCGGGCCTCTTTTTTTGCCCCGTTCGGGACATTTTGCCTTTATACGAGGGCGTGCGCGTACGCGTCAGCCGCAGGTGATCACTTCCGTGCCCTCGACGGCCTCGCTTTCAAGCCTCTCGTAGTCGTATTTGGACTCCTCTTCGATGACCTCCTCGAGCGACGGTCTTGTCTTGGGGTGCTTCGGCGTGAACACGGTGCAGCAGTCTTCGTAAGGGAGCGTGCTCGTGTCAAACGTGCCTATCTCTCTTGCAACGGCAATGACGTCGACCTTGTCCATGGCGATCAGAGGTCTGAAGATGGGCATATTGGCGGCAGCGTCCGTGCAGTACATTGCCTGCATCGTCTGGCTTGCAACCTGTCCGATACTTTCGCCCGTAACCAGCGCGGCGCATCCGTTCTTTCTCGCCAATGTCTCAGCGATTCTCATCATCGAACGCCTCATGATAACGGTTCCGAGCTCGTCGCGGCAGTGCTCGTGTATCGCGAGCTGAACCTCCGTGTAAGGCACGACCATAACTTTGATCTCGCCGCAGTAGTTCGACATGATCCTCGCAAGCTCAAGCACCTTCTCTTTCGCCCTCTCGCTTGTGTAGGGGTAGCTGAAGAAGTGGACGGCGCAGATTTTGACGCCTCTCTTTGAAACCATGTAGCCGGCAACGGGACTGTCGATTCCGCCCGAAAGAAG
>DBWH01000053.1:20084-33587 GCA_002308595.1 Mageeibacillus sp. UBA1243
GCTGCCGATGGGCATGCCGCCTTTTGCCTTGGCGATGTCGGTGTAAAGGAAGCTCTCCTCCCTGACCTCGCAGTAGAGGATGAAGTCCGGGTTGTTAACGTCAACGGTAAGCTCGCTGTACTCATCGAGGAGCACACCGCCAAGCTCAGCCGAAATCTCAGGCGAAGTCATGGGAAAACTCTTGATGCCGCGCCTTGTCTCAACCTTGAACTTAATTGTGCCCTGAAGACCGTTTTTGCGCAGAGCAGCGATCTTCTCGCCCGCGACTTTGACTGCGACAGCCTTAATCTCCTCAAAATCGGATTTGCAGGCAAGCGCAAGGCTCGATGAGACGACGCCGAAGACACTGGACGCGGCTTCCGTTGCCGATTCATAGTCAAACGGGAGCGCCGTGGGCACGATGTAGAACCTCGACTGGGACCAGTGAATGTCCGGGTTGCCGTGGTCCTTCAGCTTCTCTTTGAGGTTCCTGTAAAGGTTCTTCTCAAACGTTGAGCGGTTGAGTCCCTTGAGCGCAATTTCGCCTATTCTTACGAGTATAATGCGGTTCTCCGCACCTTCTTTTGTCACCTTGACGTAGTTCATAAAGTAAGTTTTCTCCTAAATCGTTTATCCCAAACAGCAGCCGCCAATCTAAAAGGCGGGCGCCGTTTCAAAAATCCAAATTTCTGCGGGTTTTCAGCCTCTCACAGCCCTCTTTAAGTCCTTCACGGCCCTGAAAAGCACCTCAGCGCCCTTCCTGATTTCCTCCTCGGTGGTGAAACGCGAGAAGCTGAACCTGACGCTGCCGTCAATGATCTTTACCGGAACGTTCATCGCCGTGAGAACGTGGCTTCTGTTCTTCTTTTTCGACGAGCAGGCCGAACCGACCGACACGTACATGTTCTCAGACTCGAGCGCGTGGAGCAGAACTTCCGCTCTTATAGGCGAAAACGAGACGTTGAGAATGTACGGCAGAGTCGCGTCTGCGTCGGAATTGATGTGAATTTTATCGCCGTACTTTTCAAGAAGCAGGTCCCTGAAAAGGTCGCGGCAGCGCTTCACGTTCTCAAGGGAACCGCCAATGTCATCAAACGCATCCTCTGCGGCCGCCGCAAAGCCGCATATTGCCGGCAGATTTTCCGTGCCCGAGCGCAGTCCGCCCTCCTGTCCTCCGCCGTGCGTGACCGGAGAGAGCCTTATACCGCGCTTTGCGTAGAGGAATCCCGCGCCTCTCGGCCCGTGTATCTTGTGGGCGCTCGCGGTCAGCATGTCACAGCCGAGCTCCCTGACGTCAATCTTCAGCTTTCCGTATGCCTGAACGCAGTCTGTGTGCAGTATTATGTTCGGGTTGATGGAGTTTTTGACGGCAGCAATCTCCTTAATAGGCATTATCGCGCCTGTCTCGCTGTTTACCATCATGACCGATATGATTGCCGTGTCATTGTCTATCATCTCAAAGAGAGCCCTGATATCGACAACGCCCCTGCTGTCAACGGGACATAGTTCCACCTTATAGCCAAGCTTTTCGAGGCTCTTTGCGGTCTCAAGCACCGACGGGTGCTCAACCGCCGAAACGATGACCTTGTTTCCCGAATGCTTGTTTGCCGCAAGGTATCCCTTGAGGGCAAGGTTGTTCGCCTCGGTTCCCGAAGCAGTGAAAGTAATCTCACTCCGGTCTGCCCCGATGGTGCCGGCAATGACTCCGCGCGCCGCATTCAGCTCTTTTTCGGCAAGCATGCCGAGCCTTGTGAGCGACGACGGGTTTCCATAGAAGCGCCTTGCCGTGCTCGCAACAGTTTCGGTGACGTGCGGCGTCTGCCTCGTCGTCGCGCTGTTGTCAAAGTATATGACCCGCCTGTCGCAGTAAGCGCTCTCCTCGTACTCCGCGAAGAGATCCGGGCGCCTTTCCCTGGTTATTTTTTCGGCTTCCTTAAGCCGCCAGGCCTCTATATCCGCGTGGTTTCCGCCCGTAAGAACCTCCGGCACCGCCGCGCCTTCAAAAACGGCCGGTTTTGTGTACTGCGGGTATTCGAGCAGAAGCTTTTCGAACGACTCGTCGCCGCCCGACTCAGGCGAACCGAGCACACCGGGCACGAACCTCGAGACGGTGTCTATAAGGACCGCCGCCGGAAGCTCTCCGCCTGTCAAAACATAGTCGCCGATTGAAATCTCCTCGTCGCAGAATGCGTCAATGAATCTCTGGTCGATGCCCTCGTAGTGGCCGCAGACGATCATCATGTAAGGATTTTCCGCGAGCCTCTTGGCGGTTTTCGCGTCGAGCCTGGTTCCCCTTGGCGACATCAGCACCGTGTAAGGCTTCTCAAAGCCCTTTTTTGCGGCTTCTTCCCTTGCCGCGCGGCAGCAGGAGAAAAGAGGCTGGCAGGTCATGAGCATGCCCGGGCCGCCCCCGTAAGGTGTGTCGTCAACTTTATTCTGCTTGTTTTCCGAATAATCCCTGATTTGGTAAAAACCGAGGTCGATAAGACCTGCCGCGGAAGCCCTTCCGACAATGCTTTCGGAAAGAGCCGCACGGACCATATCGGGAAACAACGTCAAAACATCTATCTTCATGATTTTTTTGGTGATTTTTGGCTCTTTACGCATTTTGCAAATGAAAATGCGCACGATTCTCCTATATTTCAGATTAGCTCATGATTCCAAATCTCTCGAAAATTTCCAATTCTCTCGATAATCAGGAATACATGATTGTCTGCAAAATGCAATTTGTTATGCGTGAGTTCACTCGGGCTTTCCAAGAAGCCTGAACATGTTTTTCTTGTAAGCTTCAACGCCGGGCTGGTTGAAAGGATTCACGCCGAGCATGTAGCCGCTTATCGCGCATGCGCGCTCGAAGAAATAGATGAGACCGCCAATGCTTCTCGCGTCAAGCTTTCCGATCGTAATCTTAAGGTTCGGAACACCGCCGTCGATGTGGGCCATTGCCGTGCCCTTGGCGGCCTGCTTGTTGACGAAGTCCATCCCCCTGCCGGCAAGGTAGTTGAGCCCGTCGCAGTTGTCCGCATCTTCCCCTATAATCAGGTCTTTTGCGGGCTCTTTAACCTCAATCGCGGTCTCGAACATCAGCCTCACGCCGTCCTGGATGTACTGGCCCATGGAGTGGAGGTCTGTCGTGAAATCGCAGCCTGCCGGGAAAAGACCCTTGCCGTCCTTGCCCTCGCTCTCGCCGTAGAGCTGCTTCCACCACTCGGTAACGGAGTGAAGACCGGGCTCGTAGTTTACGAGAAGTTCGACCGATTTGCCTTGGCGGTAAAGAGCAGTTCTTGCTGCGGCGTACCTGTAGCACTCGTTCTTTTCAGGCGAAACGTCGCCGTACTCGCCGAAAGCTTCCTTGGCGCCCGCGATGAGCGCATCCGTGTCGATACCTGCAACCGCAATCGGCAGAAGTCCCACGGGAGTCAGCACACTGAACCTGCCGCCAACGTCATCCGGAATCACAAAAGTCTCATACCCCTCTGCGTCAGCCATTTTCTTAAGGGCGCCGCGCGCTTTGTCCGTGGTCGCGTAAATGCGTTTTGCGGCGCCGCTGCGTCCGTACTTTTTCTCGAGAAGCTCCTTGAAGAACCTGAACGTGACCGCCGGCTCCGTTGTCGTGCCTGATTTTGAAATGACGTTGACCGAAAAGTCTCTGTCTTTTACGAGTTCAAGAACCGATGAAAGGTATACGGGGCTTATCGAGTTTCCCGCGAAAATGACCGCCGTGCCGCCCTTGCCCGAAAGCGCCTCTGCATTTGCAAACGGGTCGGTCAGTGCTTCGATCACAGCCCTCGCTCCGAGGTAGGAACCGCCGATTCCGACGACAACGAGCACCTGCGAATCGCTTCTTATCTTCTTCGCTGCTGCCTTGACGCGTTCATACTCATCGCCAAGCTGAAAAGGCAGGTCGTACCAGCCGAGAAAGTCGTTTCCGGCGCCTGTCTTATTCACGAGTTTTTCGTGTGCTTCCTTAATTTCCTGTTTCAGCGAATCTATAGTTCCGGCGCCGATGTTTTTCTCCGCACCGCTCATGTCAAATTCAACGATTGCCATAAAAGCCCTCCGGTGTGTAATTGTCAGTTTGACGCACGCGCCACGCGCGCACATACAATTTTATTATATAACAAATCCACCCTCCGCGCAAGGAAAAAACACGCCAATGAGCCCGATTCTTAAAGATAATCCGCGCCGACGCATTGGCGTGTTCGGGGAGCTAAAATATTATAAAAATATGAGCGTTGGCGTCTTCCGTATGAAACTGAAAAAACATAGATTTTTTGCCGGTTTTCCATGAATTTTTGTTGCGTTTTTCGGCTTGGTGTTGTATTATTGGTTTTCGGAAGCAAAGGAAGTAATTCCGGACTGGTTCCGAAAGGAGAAAAATGTTATGAGCGAAAATCTTCACATCATCGATCACCCTCTCATTCGTCACAAGCTTACAATCATGCGCAGAAAAGAAACAGGTTCAAAAGATTTCAGACAGCTCCTTAACGAGATCTCACTTCTCATGGGGTATGAAGTAACCAGAGACATTCCGCTCCATGATCTTGAGATTGAGACTCCTCTCTGCAAAACGGTTGCTCAGGAGATTGACGGTAAAAAACTCGCCATCGTTCCCATTTTAAGAGCCGGCCTCGGAATGGTTGACGGTCTTCTCAACCTTCTCCCGGTTGCAAAAGTCGGTCACATCGGTCTCTACCGCGACCCCGTTTCGCACAAGCCCGTTCCGTACTACTGCAAGCTTCCCGAGGACATCGGTGAGAGACTCGTAATCCTCTGCGACCCGATGCTCGCAACAGGCGGCAGCTCATGCGACGCTATCGACCTTCTCAAGAGAAGAGGCGCTACAAACATCAAACTCATGTGCCTCGTCGCAGCTCCCGAAGGTGTCAAAAAAGTTGAAGAAACCCACCCCGACATCCAGATTTACTGCGCCGCTCTTGACGATCACCTCAACGATCACGCATACATCGTTCCGGGACTCGGAGACGCCGGAGACAGACTGTTCGGAACAAAATAATCACGCTTCCGCAGCACCTTTTGCGGCATGATTTTTAGGTTTCCGAAAGCCGTTTTTTTAACGGTTTAAAACATAAAAGAAAAGCCTGCGCGGAAGCGTTTTCAAACGTTTATGCGCAGGCTTGTTTTTTGCCTTTATTTAGCTGAAATCTCACACCGTAACAAAGTCCGGTTTTTACTCAGCTTTATCCGCAATAATGTGGTCGATGATACCGTACTCTTTAGCCTCTTCGGGGAACATCCAGTTGTTTCTTTCGGTGTCGCGTTCGACCTCCGAAACGTCTTTGCCCGTGTTCTTTGCGAGCAGCTTGTTCAGCCTGTTTTTGATGCGGATTATCTGGTCTGCTTCGATAAGCATATCGGAGGCCTGCCCTTCCACACCGCCGAGTACCTGATGGATCATCACCTGGCTGTTTTCAAGCGCAAATCTCTTTCCGGGTGTTCCGGCAGCAAGCAGGAAAGCGCCCATGCTGGCGGCCATTCCGACGCAGATCACGCTCACGTCGCAAGAGAGACTCTTCATCGTATCGTAGATGCCGAGGCCTGCGGAAACCGATCCGCCGTAGCTGTTAATATATATCGTTATATCCTTTGCAGGATCGATCGCCTGCAGATAAAGAAGCTGCGCGATTACGGTGCAGGCAAGGTCGTCATTGATTTCGTTAAATATGAGCACGACGCGGTCCTTAAGAAGTCTCGAGTAAAGATCGTATCCGCGCTCCTTCTCTCCGTCGCTTTCGTAAAAGTTGGGATTTATAATCATAATGCATCCTCCGTCATTATTTTCAATTGATTTTTGGCCGGAATCCGTCTGTTTAAACTTCTTTTTCCGGCGCGCCGATTGCTTCTGTCAGCGTGTGAATTATACACCGTTCCGCGCCTTTTTTCAATCTTTTCGGTATTTCCCGGAAATGCTCCGTTTTTCAAGTCTTTTTCAATTCTTTCGCATTGGCGGTGTCTTCTTTGAAGGCGGCTTTTTCCTTGCCAGCACTTTTATTTTATGTTAAAATATCGCCAAGAGTTAAGGACCCTTCCCGCCGGTTTTCGATGCGGCATGGGATTCAAAACACGCCAATGCGGCACCTAGCCACGTTGGTAAAATAACCTGCGCGAAAGAGCAGTTCTGAAAGAGAGAAGGTATTATGAAAAAACTACTTATTCTTCTGATTTGCATCGGAATGCTGGCTTCATGCGGCATTATCAACGCATTTGCCATCCCCGATAAAACATTTCACGGCGAGATTGCAAGAACAACCGAGACGCTTTACGAAGGCGTAACGTGCACACACATCTCGCTCGGTGCGGATTCAAAATACAAGCAGCAGGAATTCTGGGTTATCGAGTTTGATCCGAGAGACACGAAGCTTGACCTTCAGGTCGCTTGCGGCGGACAGTACACCTCGAAGCTCATGACAGTTAAAAACACTGTTGAAAACTTTAAAGAAGCCAATAAAGACAAAGGTCTCGTTCCGATTACCGCTATAAACGGAGATCTTTGGATGGTGGCATACGCCCACGCAAGGATTGAAGGCAAAGGCACCGAATACAACGGATGCAAGGATGCGGTCGTAAAGCACGAGCTCACCATTCCGAGAGGCCTTGACATGTACAACGGAGAGATCATCTCCAGCCCTCACACCGCGGCTGAGACCCCCTACGAAGGCGCTTTTGACGCTTTCGGCATCACTCCGGACGGAAGGACCATACTCGGAACACCCACTCTTACCATTAAGATGAACGACCTCACGAACACTTCCGTTAACGAAGTCAAGCTGACCGGTCTCAACAGACTCCCCGCGGACAAGGCTATCATGCTCTACTCCGATAAGATGGCTGCCGACAACGCCGCCCTTGACGATGCATACGAGATCGTCATCGACTGCGACTACGACTACGTCATCAAACAGGGTGCCGTTATAAAAGGAAAAGTTACCGCCATCTGCAAGGAAGGCGACGAAAACCCGAAGATGCAGGAGAACCGCCTCATCCTCACGGCAAGGGGTGCAAGATACATCCCCAAAGTCGAAGGTATCAAAATAGGCGACGAGCTGGAATTTTCCTTTGAACTCAAAGGAAGCAAGAAGGACAATGCCATCTGGCAGGAAGTCACAAACATTGTCGGCGGCCACATGATTCTCGTACGCGACGGAAAACCGCAAACGTTAACTGACTCGAACAAGTATCCTGCGGCCATCATCGGAAACACAGAAGACGGCAGGGTTATGTTCCTCGTCAACGACGGAAGACAGAGCGGCTACTCGATAGGTCTTATGATTGCCGATATGCCTGAAATCTGCAAGGCGCTCGGTTTTCAGAACTGCTTCCTCCTTGACGGCGGCGGAAGTACAACCCTCGTTAACGCCAATGAGCTCGGCAACTACGAAGTCGTAAACAGACCCAGTGACAAGTTTGAAGACGGCACGTACGGAAGAGCCCGCACGGTTGTAAACTCAGTCATTCTCTCATACATTGACGAGACCCTGATTCCGACCGAGGCTCCCACAACCACCCCGGAGCCCGAGGTTACAACAGCGCCCGCAACAGACGAACCGGCCGCAACGAATTCCTCAAGCGAGCAGACATCAAAGCCGAAGAGCGGATGCGGATCTACGGTTGCAGGTCTCTCGGTTGCGTTTATGATCGTTGCCGCAGGAGTTATCGGCTACAGAAGAAAAGACAAATAATTGCCTTGATATAGGAAAAAGCTATCGGAAGCCAAAGCTTTTTAGAGGACCTTAAACATGCCCTGGGAGATAAGTTTTCTCAATTCAATACAGACCGGTATCGCCAATCCCGTGCTTGACACTTTCTTCAAGTACTTCACGCTTCTCGGCGAGCCCGTCGTGTTCATACTTTTCTGCCTGATTCTTCTTGTTCCTAAGAGGACGAGGAAGATGGGCATTCAGATCACGCTGGCGCTGCTTGGCGGTGTCATCATCGGAAATCTGATTTTAAAGAACGCTATTGCAAGGCCGAGGCCCTACACAATGCCCGGTGCGGCGATTGACGCTGTGCATCTGCTCATAAAGCAGCCTTCCGACTACTCGTTCCCGTCGGGACACGCGCTTGCTTCATTCAACGCGGCTCTGATCGTGTTTTACAACAACAAACGCTGGGGCATCCTCGCCCTCTTCGGAGCAGTCGTGATGTCCTTCTCGAGGATGTACGTTTTCGTGCACTACCCGACGGATATCATCGGCGGCATGCTGATTGCCGTGTTCTCGTCGCTCATCATGTACAACGTCTTCAAGGCGCTTTTTGCAAGGTACTCGTTTGAGCTTAAAAGACCGCTCGGCAAAAAATCCGCCAAGGCAAAATAACTGTTTAAGTTAACCCAAAGGAGCGCCGCCCGCTTTGACACGGACGGCGCTCCTTTTATATACGGCAGCTTTGACAGTCAGCCTTCTATGTGCTTAAAACACTTCTCTCCCGCCTCGAAAAGACACGTCGCGGAAGTTACGTCGTTTATCTCTGTCACAAGCCTGAAAACGTCCGAAGTCGGAACAAACAGTTCCATTGTCACGTTCTCCTCAAACACAGGCTCACTCCTTAAAAGAGTGAATCCGTCAAGCACTTTCGTTATCCTTCCGTACTGGTCGTAACCGAACTTCAGCTTAAGGTTTCTCGCGGTCACCATGCGAATTCTGCCGGCCGCCGAAAGGCCGTCCGAGGCGGAGTTTGAGTAGGCTCTGGTGAGGCCTGAGGCGCCGAGAAGTATGCCGCCAAAGTACCTTGTCACCACGACGGCGACATCGACAATACCGCCCTTCGTTATTGCGTCAAGCACGGGCATACCGGCGGTTCCTTTGGGCTCGCCGTCGTCGGAGAATCGGATTGCCGGCACGGAGCCTCCGCCGACGCTGTAGGCGTATACGTTGTGCCTCGCATCGGGAAATTCGGCCTTTATTTTCTGGACGAAAGCCATTGCCGCGTTCTCGGTTTCGACGTGCGCGCAGGACGCTATGAAGACAGATTTTTTCTCGGTAAAACGCGTCCTTGAGTCGCCGCACGTGACGTACGAGCGTTCGGGCGTGTTACTGTCCTCCTGTATTAATCTCATGAAAGATTCGTCTGTCATCAGCGTCTCCGTTTCGGGCATCGGCGTGTTTTTTCTGCGGATTGCATTGGCGTCATTTCGCGCTTCATTTTACAATTCACCGGCGGCAAAATCAATCTTGAATAATCCTCCTCATAATAATATAATATAAGATTACGCGGGCCCGCGCACGTTAAGTCGCGCATAAGCCCCGGAATTTGACTTTATTTCGGAGAAAACGCCAATGAACAACCGCACTCTGGATCAGGAAATCAAACGCAGAAGAACGTTCGCGATCATATCGCATCCTGACGCAGGTAAGACAACAATGACAGAAAAATTGCTTCTCTACGGAGGCGCCATCAGGCTTGCCGGTTCCGTAAAGGCCAGAAAGACTGCCCGTCACGCGGTTTCCGACTGGATGGAAATTGAGAAGCAGCGCGGAATCTCCGTCACATCTTCGGTGCTCCAGTTTGAGTACAACGACTACTGCATCAACATCCTCGACACCCCCGGACACCAGGACTTCTCCGAGGACACCTACCGCACTCTTATGGCGGCCGACTCCGCGGTGATGCTCATCGACGGCGCCAAGGGCGTTGAGGCTCAGACCATAAAGCTTTTCCACGTCTGCAAAATGCGCGGCATACCGATCTTCACGTTTGTGAACAAGATGGACCGTGCCGCCAAGAACCCCTTCGACCTCATGAAGGAGATTGAGGACGTGCTCGGCATATCATCCTACCCGATGAACTGGCCTATCGGCACGGACGGCGACTTCAAGGGAGTCTACGACAGGCGCAGCAACAAGGTCGAGCTTTTCGAAGGCGGAAACCACGGTATGTCTTTCGTCAATTCGAAGACAGGTTCCGTTGACGATCCGGAGTTCACGGAGCTCCTTGGCTCGTTCTACCACGACAGACTTAAAGAAGAAATCGAGCTTCTTGACATGGCTGGCGAGGAATTTGATCTTAACAAGGTCCTCGGCGGTCAGCTCACACCCGTTTTTTTCGGCTCGGCAATGACAAACTTCGGCGTTCTGCCGTTCCTCGAGTCGTTCATTGAGATGGCGCCCTGCCCGCAGGAGCGCATTGCCGGCGACACGATTATCGACCCCGTGACGACCCCCTTCAGCGGCTTTATCTTCAAGATACAGGCCAATATGAATCCGGCGCACCGCGACAGGCTCGCTTTTATGAGAATCTGCTCCGGAAAGTTTGAGAAAGGCATGGAGGCGTTTCACGGTCAGGGAGACCACAAGGTCAAGCTCTCGCAGCCCACACAGTTTATGGCTCAGGAGAGAACCATTGTCGAGGAGGCCTACGCCGGCGACATAATAGGGCTTTTCGATCAGGGAGTTTTTCGCATTGGCGATACCATATCGGCAACGGACTCCCACCTGAAATACGACGACATCCCGATATTCCCCTCGGAGCATTTTGCAAGGGTCACTTTTGCGGATTCCATGAAGCGCAAGCAGTTCCAGAAGGGTATCGACCAGCTCGCGCAGGAAGGCGCAATTCAGGTCTTCAAGCAGCTTGACGTCGGTGTCGAGTCGCTCATTATAGGCGCTGTCGGCGTGCTGCAGTTCGAGGTGCTTGAGCACAGGCTGAAGAACGAATACAGCTGCCCCATCAAGATGAACATACTTCCGCACCACCACGCGCGCTGGATAGTTTCACAGATAAACGACCCCAGAAAGCTCACGCTCACAAGCCAGACGATGATGGCAACGGACACTGACGGAAACTTTGTACTCATTTTTGAGAACGAGTGGGGCATCGACTGGACGCTCGACAAGAACAAGGGACTTGAGCTCGAGGATATAAAGAGATAAGTCCCAAGGCTGAAAAAAAGCGCATCAAAGCCCGGAGACGCCTGTTTTCGGGAAATATATGATGAAAAGGAGAAACAAATCATGAAAAACATTTCAGCAAACATTAAAAAGAATATTGTCATTTCGATTATTATCATCATTCTCCTTTCCATTATTATTGCAGCCCCCGGCTGCAGCAAGAAAGAAACACTCAAAACATACGCAACAGAAGACACAAGTTATATACTGAAGCTTGCCGATTACCGCAATCTCAAGCTCAAAAAGGACATTTCCGTAAGCGACGACGAAATCAACGACACCTTCCTTAAGGCTATTTCAGACATGTCCTCAAGGAACGATTTTTCGGCAGACCCCGCAGTCATTGACCCGAGCTTTGCAAAGCTGACGACTCTCGTTTCGGAGGACGCAGTGACTAAGAACGGCGACTTTATCTGCTTTGACTACAGCGGCGTGCTTGACGACAAGCCTCTTTCGGGCGGCGTAGCATCCTACCAGTTCACCTGGCTCGGCTCCGGTAATTATGTTTCAGGCATAGAGGAAGGCATTGTGGGGCACACCGCAGGGGAGCCGTTTTCCATCACGGTTACGTTCCCGTCGTCCTACCCTCAGAACACCGATCTTCAGGGAAAAGATGTCGTTTTCAACATCACAATCAGATATATTCTGCCCGGGATTACGGATGAATCCATTGGCGTGTTGAACGAGTACAACAAGATCGTTTTCGACGAGTCCAAGGTGAAAGACGACGACGTTTTCAAGCCCTCGTACGCCAATGCGGAAGAGTACAAAACCTACGTCAAATCCAAGCTCCGCGCAGACAAGGAGACTTCGTTCAGCAACAATCTCGAAGGCCTCATCATGGAGCAGCTTTACAAGACGAGCGAATTCGGCGAGGTGCCTCAGGACAGGATTGACTCTTTCAAGAAAAGCGTTGAGGACATTGCCGCGATGTACGGCGTCAGCACCGAGATTTACCTCTACTACGCTTACGCCGGAATGTCCATTAGCCAGTTTGACGAGCTTGCGAGGTTCCAGGTTTGCGCAAGGGGCATCTTCTCGGCAATCATCAAGGCTGAGAAAATGAGTATTTCCGAATCCGAATTCAAGGAGAAAGCCGCCATTATCGCCAAGAACTACGAGTACGAATCCGTCGATGCTTTGATTGAGGCTGCCGGCAAGGAAAACGTATATAACTCTATCTACACAGACAAAGTGCTTACTCTCCTCAAGGAGTGCGTGACCTTCGAAGTTATCGAATAACACGCCAATGAAGCACCTTCAATAAACTTTATCGTTTTTAACTTGGGGGCTGTTCCCCCGGAGGAATATAAATGGAAAATCAAATGAAACTCATAGCTCAGCGCATACTCGAATCAAGAAGAATATCAGGCAAGTCCGTTTCCGAGATGGCTGAGATCATAGGCATATCACAGAGACAGTACGAGGAATATGAGCGCGGCGAGTCCGACTACTCGTTCACTTTTCTCTATAAATGCGCAAAAATATTCGGTATCGACGTCTACGATCTGCTCACCGGCGAGAGCACGAAGCTTTCAACGTACCAGGTCGTCAAGAACGGCAGCGGCTTTCCTCTTGCGCGCCGCAAAGGATTCTCCTACAATCATCTTGCGGTGAACTTCAAAGAGAAGCAGACTGAGCCTTTCCTCGTAACCGCGCCTTTCAAAGAGGAGTCTCTCTCGAAACCCATCCCGCTCTCGTCACACAGAGGCGTTGAGTTCGATTACGTTCTCAGCGGCACCCTCAAGGTTCAGATCGGCGACCACGTCGAAATACTGAACGCGGGCGACAGCGTCTACTACAACAGCGAAACACCGCACGGAATGATTGCGATTGACGGCAAGCCCTGCGAGTTTCTTGCGATACTCACCGACGACAAAGGCGACGCCCTCTTCTACGAGCAGCCCGCAGTCACCGAGCGTCCCGCCGAGGACTCCGAAAAGAAGGCCCCCGCATCAGAAAAGATTGTGTATCCTTCCTATATTTACGAGGATTTCATCGATCTTGAGGAGGATGACGACGGCAACCTCAAAAAGATTTCATTCAAGAACGCGGACCGCTTCAACTTCGGCTTTGACGTTGTCGACAAGATTGCCGAGCGCGAGCCTGACAGATTGGCGATGCTCCACGTTAACGTCAAGGGTGAGGACAGGCGCTTCACGTTCGACGACATGCGCCGCTACACCAACAAAACCGCCAATTACTTCAAGTCGATCGGCATCAAAAAAGGCGACCGCGTAATGCTCGTTCTCAAGCGTCACTACCAGTTCTGGTTCTCAATCATCGCCCTTCACAAGCTCGGAGCGATTGCAATTCCCGCAACGAATCAGCTTGTCGAGCACGATTTCGTGTACCGCTTCAACGCCGCAGGCATCAAGGCTGTCATCGCTACAGCTGACGGCGACGTCGCAAACCAGATTGAAAAAGCTATCCCGCAGTGCCCCGAGCTCACCGTGAAAGTGCTTGTCGGCGGCAACCGCGAGGGCTGGCGCTCGTTTAACGACGAGGTTGAGCTCTTTAGCTCACACTACTCCTACGGCAGCGAGGACGAAAAGCCCTGCGGTTGGGAGCCCGCCATCATGTTCTTCACTTCGGGAACCACCGGCTACCCCAAGAT
>DBWH01000053.1:33702-38008 GCA_002308595.1 Mageeibacillus sp. UBA1243
AAGGCGCTCTGGGGCAAGCTCTACGGCCAATGGCTCTGCGGCGGCGCAGTCTTCGTCTACGACTTCGACCGTTTCAAGTCAGAAGAGATTCTCCCGATGTTCGCAAAGTACAACATCACGACCTTCTGCGCTCCTCCGACCATGTACCGCTTCTTTATAAAGGACGAGCTCGAGAAATATGACCTCTCAAGCATCAAGTACGCCACGGTCGCGGGCGAGGCTTTAAACCCCGAGGTCTTCAACGCCTTCTACAAGCTCACCGGTCTCAAGATCATGGAAGCTTTCGGCCAGACCGAGACCACCCTCACAGTCGGCAACCTCTCCGGAATGACTCCTAAGGTCGGTTCCATGGGCAAACCGTCGCCAATGTACAACGTCGAAATCGTTGATCCTGACGGCAACCCGTCGAAGGTCGGTGACGTTGGCGAGATAGTCATCAAGGCCCCCGAAAAGAACTCCCAGGTCGGTCTCTTCCTCGGTTACTACAGAGATCAGGAACACACCGACGCAGTATGGCACGACGGCTACTACCACACGGGCGACACAGCCTGGAAAGACGAGGACGGCCACTTCTGGTACGTCGGCCGCACAGACGACCTCATCAAGTCATCCGGTTACCGAATCGGGCCTTTCGAGATTGAGAGTGTCATCATGGAACTCCCCTACGTTCTCGAGTGCGCAGTCACAGGCGTCCCCGACCCAATCAGAGGCCAGGTCGTCAAGGCGACAATAGTTCTCACCAAGGGCACCGTTCCGAGCGATGACCTCAAAAAGGAAATCCAGAATTACGTCAAGAACCAGACCGCGCCCTACAAGTATCCGAGGGTAGTCGAGTTCGTAAACGACCTGCCCAAGACCATCAGCGGCAAGATCAAACGCAACGAGCTCAGATAAGATTTTTGGCTCTTTACGCGGGTCGCAATATCACTGTATAACCCCTAGGTAGTGCTGAAAGCACAAAATGTGTCTTGCGACAGATTGCTTTGCGACCCGCTTTCCGCGAGCGAACCGCTCGAAGTACCTTCGTACAGCTCTTAAGCCGCGATTTCGGGCTCTTTGCGCAAGTCGCGGGAGAAATTAAAACGATATAAGGAGTCTTGCGACGATTACTCGCGACTTGCTTTTCGCGAACAAACCGCTCGAAGTACCTTCGTACATCGTCGGGTTTGTTCACGAAAAAATAGCCCCGAAATCGCTGGCTTAAGCAAGTCGGGTTCGCGCACGAAAAAATAGCTCAAAAATCGCTGTTTGGCTCTTTACGCGAGCGAACCGCTTTACGCTTAGCAAGAGCAGTTAAACCTGCTGTTCCATTAAAGGGGAATTCACCATGAGGAAAACCGTCATTGTAATCAACGGCCGCGGAGGCTGCGGCAAGGACACCATCTGCGACATCTGCGCAGAGCTCTACCCTGTTGTGAACGTCTCGAGCATCACCCCCATCAAGGAGATTGCCGCGATTGCCGGCTGGAACGGTGAGAAGGACCCGAAGTCGCGCAAGATGCTTGCCGACCTGAAGGAGCTTTTCACGGCCTACAACGACCTCCCCACGAAGTACGTCCTCTCGGAGCTTGACAAGTTCCTCGAAACCGCCAATGAGATTCTCTTCGTCCACATAAGGGAAGCCTCCGAGATAAAGAAGTTTGTTGACGCCGCATCCAAAAAGTGCAGAACAATAACGCTTCTTATAAAGAGGCAGACCGAAGACTACTCCGACAAGGCACTCGGCAACGCTTCAGACGACAACGTCAATGACTACGATTACGACTACACCTTCATAAACGACGCCAAATCGGTCGACCTTCTTGCCGAAAAAGTCAAGGCATACTTCCGCGACGTCATCATGAAGGGCTGAGCCCCTTAACAGTTTTATACTAAAAGCAAACTGCCGCAGTATGGCTTCAAAAGTCATCTGCGGCAGTTTTTCATTCGGCCTGTCAGCTAATAAGTTATCTTCTATCTTACTGTCTTATCTGGCCGTTTCCGTTTATCACGTATTTAACTGAGGTTAACTCAGGCAGACCCATAGGTCCTCTTGCGTGGAGCTTCTGAGTGGATATACCCAGCTCGGCACCCAGACCGAACATCTCGCCGTCGGTGAAACGTGTGGAAACATTTACATATACAGCCGCCGCATCGATACGCTTAGTGAATTCCTGCGCAGAGAACAGGCTCTCGGTAACTATGCACTCGGAATGTCCTGTGCTGTACTTCGATATATGCTCGATAGCCTCAGCAAGGTCATCAACTACCTTTACTGCTATGATATAATCCAGGAACTCTGTTGCATAATCGTCCTCATCAGCGGGAACAACACAGTCGCCAAGTATCTGTCTGGTCAGCTCGCATCCGCGTATCTCAACATTGTGCTCGTCAAGACGCTTTTTCAGCTTGGGCAGGAACTTTTCAGCCACATCGCGGTGTACAAGACAGGTCTCTACAGCGTTGCATACCGAGGGTCTCTGGGTCTTGCCGTTGTCAACGATATCAACAGCCATTTTCAGGTCAGCCGAAGCATCAACATAAACGTGGCAGTTGCCTGTGCCTGTTTCGATAACAGGAACAGTAGCTGTCTGTACAACAGCCTTGATAAGCTGTGCGCCGCCGCGGGGAACAAGTATATCGATGTACTTGTTAGCTGTCATCATATCGTGGGCAATACCTCTGTCGGTATCCTCTACCAGCTGGATAATATCGGGGTCGAAACCTGCCCTCTTTACTGCAACACGCATCAGGTCAGCCAGGCATTTGTTTGAGTTTATAGCTTCCTTGCCGCCGCGGAGGATAACTGCGTTGCCGCTTTTAAGGCTGAGTATAGCCGCATCAACAGTAACGTTGGGACGTGCTTCGTATATCATGCCAACAACGCCCATAGGTACGCGGACTCTCTCTATCTTCATGCCGTTGGGACGAGTGCTTCCGTCAACTACCTCTCCCACAGGGTCGGGATACTTTGCCAGTGCTTCGCAGGCATTAGCCATGCTCTCTATCCTCGCATCGTTCAGTGCAAGTCTGTCCAGCAGAGATTCGGTCATCTTGCGTATCCTGCCGTTTTCAAGGTCAACTGCGTTAGCCTCGATTATCTCTTTTTTGCTGCTGCGGAGAATATGTGCGATCTCCAGCAGTGCGTCGTTTTTCATGTCAGATGAAGCGAAAGCGATAGTGCCCTTAGCTGCCTGCGCTTTCTGACCCAGTGTGTCGATGTAACCCATAATTAACGCTCCTTTCAAGCATCATTTATTCTGTTTTTCAGCGATATCCGTATATACAGTAAACGCCGTTTTCTTCTTCGTATGGTATGGAATACTTTTTCAGTATATCTTCAAGTTCTTTCCCCGCATCAATTATCTCGGGGGCAATAAGTTTACCGCGCACCTTTTGGGTGCATGGTCGTATCTTCACCCATTCCACCGCGAAAGCGCCGTTGAATAATCCCTCGTATACATAGGCTTCGTGCCAGTTTATTTCCTCGGTGCAAGGCTCTTCATCTGTGATAAATTTTGCAGTATACGTCGGCAGGAACGGCATTTCGTTCATCATAGCCCACCGCAGGATATCCCACTTTTCCTTGCTCAGACAATTTTCAAGACCTTTTGCCTGTGCCGCCTGAAAAGCTTCTGATTTAAGTTCGTCAGCAGTCATGATACACCTCGGTTCAAAGTCCCAGTATCGTGAAGCACCCGCAGTTCTCGAATGCGTCTTCTACCCAGAGGGCAGCTTCATCGGTTATCTCTTTGACTATTCCGCCTTTCTTTTCGGCAAGGCGGCATACCTCTTCCCACTTTTCGGGATAGATGAGATTCTCGCCGCAGTCATCGTAATCGGACAGGACGTTTTTCAGTATCTCTTCCAGCCCGCAGGTATACATTATATCATCATGCAGGAATATGGAACCGTCGTTATGGTAGCGGTCGCCCTTAACCCAGTCCCATTCGCCTTTGAAAAACTCATAATATACAGTGCTGACGCGCTCATTATTATGGACGAAATACTTCATACTATCCCTCCTGTGCGGTGCTTATGTTTTTCTTGTTCCCGCCGTGCCTGATATGCCTAAACAGTGCGTATATCCCGTAACCCGCCATAGTGCCTGCGGTGTTCAGAATAAGGTCGTCGATATCGCTCGCCCTTACCGCAAAGGGAAGCTGTAATATCTCTATGCAAAGTGACATCCCTGCACCTGCCGCGGTTACTTTCCAGAAGCTGTTCAGCCGCTTGTAAAGTATCGGCAGTATTATCCCACTTGGTATGAACATCATCACATTACCCGGGATATTCAGCAGAATATCGGCAGGGTCAATGTAATCGA
>DBWH01000053.1:38075-38896 GCA_002308595.1 Mageeibacillus sp. UBA1243
CCCTGCCGTTGTTTGTCTGCATCGGAAAAAAAGTTATCCTCAGCAGAACAGCTAAATTCACATACATAAGCAAAAGCATCAGCTCACGCTTTATATGCAGCTTTTTGTTCTTTAAAGCCAACACCGCTCTTATGATGACCCACAACACCGCGAATACTATCTCGGTTGGTATAAACGGTATGTATATCACTGATCTTCAACTATATCGCTGTCACTGCTCTCGTCGATAGCAGGCTCTTTCTTTTCGGCAGGTGAACCCTTAGCCTTGAACCTTGTGCCCAGACTTCCTGTCTCAAACAGGTAGTACAGATTATCGGGGTTCTTGCCGTTGAGTATTATCATATCGATGCCATTATTGACAGCTATCTCGGCGGCGTTTATCTTGGTTATCATACCGCCTGTACCCATCTTGGTGCCTGCACCGCCTGCCAGTTTCCTGATATCGTCGGTAAGTTCTTCAACTACGGGTATCAGCTTGGCATCGGGGTCAAGACGGGGATCGGCGTCGTAAAGTCCGTCGATATCGGACATTATTATCAGCAGATCGGCATTTGCTATCTTAGCCACGGTAGCCGCCAGCGAATCGTTCTCGCCAACTTCAAGCTCCAGCTCATCGATGGCAACAGTGTCATTCTCGTTGACTATCGGTATAGCACCAAGCTGTATAACTCTTTCCAGAGCGTTCTGAACGTTCTGTCTTCTGTCCTCTAACAGCACGAACTTTGTCAGCAGAAGCTGTGCCACATTTATGCTGTATTCCGCAAAAAGCTTGTCATAAAGGTACATAAGCTCACACTGGCCCACAGCCGCACACGCCTGCT
>DBWH01000064.1:0-60668 GCA_002308595.1 Mageeibacillus sp. UBA1243
GAGTGTGCAGAAGTTCAGCACACATCTGACTTATGGGGACTACAGGGCTCGAACCTGTGACCCTCTACTTGTAAGGCAGATGCTCTCCCAGCTGAGCTAAACTCCCAAGTCCACCTTTTCGAGGGAGTCCCTCGCGAGGTGCTTTGCAAGTATACTACAAGGGAAAAATGTTGTCAACACTTTTTTTAAATTTTTTCAAAGACGTGAAGTGAAATTTTCAAAGAAAATCCGGCGTGTGAAACGGGCTGTGAAACGGGCGGAAATCTGAGGGGTGATTTTATAAAAGTGAGACTTATTGGCAGGTTGGCGCGGCGGCATTGGCGGTTTCGGAGGTGTCGGGCGCGTACATGTAATTGTTCCGGGAGAAGTTTTTCCAGTCGTTTACGTGGAGGCGGTGCATTTCTTCGGTGAGGAGGAGCATCTTGCCGACACAGGGGATTTTGGGGGTGAACTCGTAGAACTCGCCTTCGACGTAGAAGGCAAACTTTGCGGTGCTCGTCATTATCGGCAATGCGTAGACAACGCTGTACGGCAGGTCGACCGACCATTCTTCGCCGTGCCTGGTGCCCCGGTAGTGGACGCCTTCGTGGTCAACGGTGAATTCGCCCTCGCCGCAGGGTTCGGACGTGGCGTAGTTTTTAAGGTACCTGTCGTCGGGGATATCGCCAAGGATGCCCTTGGCGGTGTAGGAGTAGTCCTTGTTGCTGCGAATCTCGCGGATGACGTGCTCGCGCTCCATGGCGACCCATTTTGAGGGCGATTCGGGAATGATGCAGCTGTCGTCAAGCGGAATCATCTCGTATAAGTCATTCACGGTGAAGCCGTTGCCGCATTTGGAGCACCTGACCTCGTCGGGGGTGTTGATCATTTCGACCTCAGAGCCGCATTTGGGGCAGCGGTAGCAGATGTCGGAGAGCCTCGTGCACATGCCAGTTTTGTGCTTCCACTTGATTTTTTGTTCCTTTGCCCATTCGTAGTCGTCAAAATGGAACGCCTCGTTGAGCCTGTCCGTGACCTCGTCGTCGCTCATGCGTTCAAGGTCCTCGGGGGTGAAAAGAAGCGAAAGTTCAGCCTCAACCCTTCCGTAGCGCTCGTCAAGACAGACCTTTGTGCTTGTGAGGTAGCTGCCCTTCAGCTTGACGAAATAGACAGGGATGCGGAAGTGCTTGATGAAGCGCGCCGTGCCGGGCACAATTGGCTGGTTGGTTCCGTAGATTGAGCTCATGCCTTCGGGGGAGAAGGCCACGCAGCCGCCTTGGCGTATTATCGAATTCATGCCCCTGAGGCCTATCAGATCGTTTGTGTAGACCTTTTTGGGGATGATATTCATCATTTTAAACACCTTGTGGAGGTGGCCGCGGAAGAACTCGCTGTAGCCGGCAACGATATTGATCGGCCGCGGATAAGCCGCCTGAAGCACGAAAGCGTGGTCAAGCCTCGAGAGGTGGTTCCATACGAGGAAGCACGGGCCTTTGCAGTCTTTCAGGCTGTCTTTGACAACCACGTGCGGCCGGTATTTTTTGGCGATAAAGCCGTTCATCAGGAAATGGTAGATCCAGTAGTAAAAGCGGTTCGGAACCTTGTACTTTCTGCCGGCAAGTTCATTTCTCAGCGAGCGTGTCTTCTGCATGGTCTCAGTCCTCTTGTCCCGGTCGGCGTTTTAACGCTTCACGACGCGTAAACGGTTAATAACCTTTTTCTTTCAGCTTTGCCTTGATTGCTTTTACGTACCGCCAATCGCTTCCGCAGCAGCCGCCAATGTAAGTCGCGTACGGGAACGCAGGCGCAACCATCTCCGCGAACTCCTCGGGGCCTATTGCCGATGCCTCCCGGCCGCCGCCTTTTGATATCGGAAGACCCGCGTTGGGCTTGAAGAAAAGCGGCAGCGAGGTTTTCTCGGAAAACTCCTTGATTACGGGGATCGCGGCGTCCGGACCGAGCGAGCAGTTGAGACCGATTGAGGCTATTCCGAGCGGCTCAAGCGTCTTTACAACGTCCTCGACCGAGTTGCCGAACATGGTCTTGCCGACTTTTTCGAAAGACATGGAGCAGAACACGGGGGCGCCTTTTGTGACCGCCCTCTCCGCTGCCACGCGCATCATACCGAGGTCGATGAAGGTCTCAAGGAAAATCGCGTCAGGCTTGTAAGGCATTGCCGCGTCAAAAATCTCTTCATATATATCGCCGCACTCGTCCTCTTCAAGGTCGCCGTACGGTTCGAGCATCTGCATGAGCGGTCCGCAGCTGAGCGTGATCTTAGCGTCCTTGCCCTCAGCCGTTTCGCGCGCAATCTTCATCGCGGATGCGACAACGTCGCGCACGTCATACTTTGAGCTTCTCTCAACAGCCGGTCTGTTGGCGCCGAAAGTGTTCGCCTGAACGTAGTCCGCGCCCGATTCGATGTAGCGGTTCACGATTTCCGCGACAAACTCCGGATGCTCGATATTGTAACGCCAGACAGGCACCTTCTCCACGCCGTGGCTTGCGGCAATGTCCCAAAGGGTCGTGCCCACTGCTCCGTCAAGTATAATCTTTCCCATATTCCCCTCCTGTTACTAAATGAATTTCTTTAATGTTTTTGTAATTTCACGGGCCATCATGTAAAAGCCAAGGTCATTCGGATGCGTCATGTCGACAGTGCAGTTCTCCCTGTCGTGCTTTCCGAAAAGCTTTTTCCCTGAAATAAAACCAACGTTTTTGTCGCCGCTTCTTCTCGCCAATGCAACCGTCCGCTTTATCACCTTCATCCTCTCAGGGGACGAGGCGTCTGTGTCATAGTCGGGATTGGAGATGAAAACGATTGGCGTGTTCGGGTGTTTTTCCCTGAAAATGCGATAAAGTCTGTAGTGCGTCTCTTTGAGGTGCTTCGCGTCCGGCGCGTTGTAATCGTAGTCGCACACAAAAACCGACGGGTCAAGGCTCGCCAGGTACTCCGCAATCGCGACCTCGCCAAGGGCAGAGCCCGAGAAGCCAAGGTCAATTATGTCAACGTCAAGCCACTTGGAGATGTAGGCTTCGTACATGTTGTCGGGCCTCGACGCGCACCCTCCGTGCGTGATGGACGAACCGTAAAAAAGGATCGGCTTGACGTCCCTGTACTTCGGCCCGTTTTCGACCGTCGCCTCCTCAGGCACTCCGATCGTCAGTTCTTTAAGGTCAGTGAAAAGAGGCAGGTAGAGCGTGTAGGAACGCATTTTGCCGCCAAGGAGAGGCTTTTCGGCATAGTACCCGTCCTCAGTGTGCGACTCCTTTAAATTGGCGTAGTGGTTCATCATGAACGCAGCCGCAAAGACGTGTTTGTCTCCGTCGTCCTCAACCAGGGTGAACCCGTGCGTGCCGGAGAAAGGCATGTGTGCCATCTGGGCCAGCGACGAGCACCTCATCGTTATCGAAAGCCTTGCCGCGTCTGTTCTGAACCTGATCCTGCCGCCCGCGGGGTGTTTGTTAAGCTCTGCTACCGACGGGCTGACAGCCGCGGCAACGTCCGCAGGCATTCTCAAAAAGCGGCCTTCTTTTTTGTCGTAGAAGACTCCGTAAAGGTCGAACCTGTCGTCGGGTATCGTGAAAAACTTTTGCCCTGCGGAAACGTCAAAGCCCGCGGGCGGTGTTGCGGTTTGCATATGAACTCCTTGCCGGGCGCACTGCGGGCGCCTTCCTGACAGCCTTCTTAACAGCTGTATTATAAGCGAAGAGTGAACAGCCTTGGCGGGCTGCGGGATCAATCCGCTTCCTTCCTGCCTCAGCCGTTCACTCCCGGTTTAAACGTCAGTTATATGCGGCTTCGAGTGCCTCGTAGAGCTGAACTCTTACAGCGTGGAGGTAATCGTCGTCGTTTGTGTACGTCAGAACGCTTGTGCAGACCTTTTTCAGCATATTGTCAAGAGCTGCCGAGCCGAGTTTGTTTTCAAGCATTGTGAGCATCTCGTAGTCCTCGATACCGTCTCTGATCGACTCGAGTCTGATTGTCGGAACAGGGTAGAGGCTGTGTTCGATGTGGCCGCTGTAGATGAGCATACCGTCGCCAGCCTGGTTGTTTTCCATAGGCTCGGACGTTCTCCAGTAGCTTGCCTTCCAGACGTTGACGGCCCAGTAGAGCATACCTGTGACGCCAAGCTGTTTCATCTGCCAGAGGCTGACGATTGCTTCGGTGCCGTCGCTGTTGATCTGCCAGTTGACGTAAGGCTGCGTCGGGTTGATGCAGATGTAAGCCCAGAGCTCGCCGCCGTTCTTGACGCCCTCGCGGACTCTGTCAAGGTATACACCGTATTTCTTGTCCTGTGCAACGCTCTGGAGGAACGTTGCGCCGCCTCTTACGGAGAGTGCCCTTGGCGTGAACGCGTCAAGTTTCGGACAGTAGATGTTGGTGTATTTGAGGAGCATTCCGACGGAGTCCGTGTCAGACTTGTTGATGTTGGTGACTGTTCCGTCGTTCATAAGCTCAAGGTCGCGCTCAAGCGGGATAACCATCCTGTAGTCGGGGTCGATCGATTTGATCTGGTTGGCGACCTGGATGAGCGTCTTGAAATGCTGCTCCGTGCGCGGCTCGTCGACTTCGCCGGGGTAGTAGATTATCTTGCTGAGCCACATCGGTTTCTCGGTGTATCCGTCGTTCTGGAGATCCGTCCATACGCTGTAGTCGCGGACCGACCACCTTGCCGTGTTGATGCGCTCGTCCTGCATATAGGCAATGCCTCTTCCGGATGTCATGCCGTAAGGAAGATCGGTGACGTTGATGCGGTAGTCAAGGAAGAACTCGTAGTAGTTCTGGATGACCTTGTTCCACTCTTCACTGTCGTAACCGTCGCCGCCTGCCGGGTAGCCGCTTGAGATGTAGTTTGCCCAGAGAGCGAAAGCCGTTCTCAGAGTGGTGGCTGTCGGGAGCGAGAAGTTGTAAACCTTGACAGCTATCGGCGATCTCTTGATTTCCTTGTCGGCATCAATGTCGTAAACGTGGATGACGGAGTTGTAGGTGCCCGCCGGTGTGTTCGATTTTGTAGTGACGCGGATCATGAACGCCTGAACGTTGCCGGCTTTGACCGCGATCGGATCGCCGATGTGCAGAAGCGCGTCAGGTCTCATGACGCCAATGACGTTGTGGTAATACTCGTAGGTGAGATCGGCGGTAAGCGTGTGGCCGTGGCCGTCGTCGAATTCGTCAATCGTAACCACGAGATTCATATCCTTTGAAGGTGCGATGAAGTACTGCGCGTTCTCACTCTCGTTCTTGGCCATGCTGATTGTGTAGCCGGAGACGTCTTTGGGTGTGAACTGATTCTGGATTGCCTTCTCCGTCGAGTGGTCGAACCAGACTTTCAGTGACGCGTCTTCGTCCTTGGCGGTAAGCTTGGACGATGCCATCGGGTCTTCGTAGTGAACGTTTGAGTTGTTGAGTTTGTATTCGGAAAGTCCGCAGGTTTCAAGCGCAACGTTGAGGTCGTCGGTGATAACGACATCGCCAATGTAAACCTTGCCCTGGTTTCTGGTGAGGTTTCCGAATCTGAGCATGATCTTGCTGATGCTCGCATAGTCGCTGTAGTGGCCGTCAAGGTCAAAGTAGACGCCCTGCCAGCCTGTCTCGTCAACATAGAGGTCAGCCTTGATTTCGAAAGACATGACCTTGCCGGTGAGGTCTGAGTAGCCCGTGAGATTGACCGTGCAGGCTGCGTTGTCGACGGTCTTCATTCTGATGGCAATGTAGCGCTTCTGAGCCGGATATGCCTTCTGGATGGCAGCAAGCTCTCTGACGCCGATGTTAACCTTGACCGTTGCAGATGTGGGGTTGATTTCAACCGCATTGACTCCGCCGTTCTTTACAAGTGCGAGCGATGCGTTGTCGGCTGTGACGTAGGCTGCCGCGCTGCCGTTGGCAGGGAACGTCATCGTTGAAGTTGTGAGTCCCGAAGCCTCCGGATTCTCGGGGATGCCTGCATGTGCGTAAGCGTCCGCCTTCTTCTCAAAGAACGCGATCTCGGAGATGATCATGTAGGCGTCTTTCTTTATGTAAAGGCTCGCCCAGTCGATGCGCATTGTCGTGAGTTTGTCCTTGGTTACAAAAGTCGTGCCTGTCATGTCAACGACAATGTACTGCCACTGACCGTTCTGGATGTAGGAAGACTTTCCGCTGTCGCCTGATGCGGGTTTCTGAGTGAAGAGTTCGAAATCGCCGTCGGTGAGTTCTGTCTTAACTTTGAAGACAACGTATGATCCGTCTTTTCCTGTAAGAGCTGTCTTTCCGGTGAGGTTTGAGTACTTGGCAATGTCAAACACCGCGTTCGGGTCGCCCGTGCCTGAAGTGCTGTCGTAATCAAATCTCAGACCTTCGGAGGTCATTGAAACCTTGGACTGCTTGAGCGTTCCGATAACCGATTTAACCGAGTCATCCCATTTGTCAAAAATGTTTGCGGCTGTGGAAGTCGTCGGCGTGGGAGTCGGTGTAGGTGTAGGTGTGACTGTAGGCGTCGGGGTGGGTGTTGCGGTCGGCGTGGGAGTCGGCGTAGGTCTGTTCGTCGAAGTCGGTGACGCATTCGGTCCCTTTGAGGGGGTTGGTGTTTTCGATTCACCTGACGCCGAGGGAGCCGGGGTTGAGATTTCAGGCGTCGAAGACGAGCCTGACGTGATTACAGGCGTTTCGTCAGACGGCGTGTTTTCAGGAGTGTCCGTGGGTTCCTGTGTCACCTCGGGTGTGGATGTGTTTCCTGCGTCGGGCGTTTCGGTGCCGGGCGCGGTTGTTTCGTCCGTTGAAGCGGGTGTGCCGCTCTCGGGAGTGTCGGTGGGTACATCCGTCGGTGCGGGTGATGCGGTGCTCGTGTTTTCGGGTTCTTTTGTGGGTGCATCAGGTTTGGTTGAACCTGTGCAGCCTGCGAGTACCACAGTTAAAACGGTCAGGAGAACCGCAATGATCACTGCGATGCTCTTGACTTTTGTTGAACGGATGTTCTTTTGTTCAGACATTTCAGCCTCCGTAAAATGGTAATCTACTGCGCGATTGCCCGCGCGCGTGAATATTTTAAAATATCTCGGGTTAACGATAACACAGACGTATATTTTCGTCAAGGAGAATAAACGGTTTAATCGTCGCCGCCTACGCTTCCGCCAATGTTAAGGTCAAAGAACGACCACTCGTCCTTTTCGGGAAGCCCTTTGAGGACACCGTTCTTCTTCAGGACCTCGATGACAGTCTTGTTTACCTTCGCCCTCGTCTGCAGATCGTCAATGCTGCTGAAGGGTTCGCCCTCGGCCGCCGCCTTTTCGATTGACTCGCCCGCAGACACGCCGACGCCCTGCAGCGCGCAGAACGGCGGCCTCAGTTTTCCGTCCTCCGGGACGAAAACCGTTGCTTTTGACTTATACAGGTCGACGGGCAAAAACTCTATGTGCCTTGCGTACATTTCCATGAGCTGGTCGTAAATCGTGAGCAGGTCCTTTTCCTTTTCGGTCAGCTTTCTTTCAGCCGATTTAAGGTCCTGCATCGCGAGTTTTGCCCTCTCAAGACCGTGGAGCATATTGTTTCCGTCAAAGAAATCAATCTTCAGCGTGAACCTCGTCGCGTAGTAGGCGAGCGGCTCGTAAACCTTGAACCAGGCCATACGGACGGACAGAAGCACGTATGCGACCGCGTGCGCCTTGGGGAACATGTACTGAATCTTTTCGCACGAGCCAAGGTACCAGTCGGGCACGTTGTGCGCCTTCATCTCCTCTTTCCACTTCGGCCAGTTTCCGCACTTTCCCGCGGCAACCTTTCCTTTTCTGACAGCCTCCATGATTTCGAAAGCTGTTCCCTTGTCGACACCCATCTTGATTAGGTACATCATGATATCGTCGCGGCAGCAGATACATTCGGAGAGCGTCGCTGTATTGTCGGCAATGAGCTCCGATGCGTTGCCCTGCCAGACGTCCGTTCCGTGCGAAAGACCCGAAATCCTGACAAGCTCCGAAACGCGCTCCGGTTTCGTGCTCTTAAGCAGTCCTATAGCGAAGGATGTTCCGAACTCGGGTATTCCGAGGCTTCCCGTCTCAAGCGGTTCGGGGAGCAGGCTCTCGTCAACGCCAAGGGCCTCCGGCGACGTAAACAGCGACAGAACCTTGGGGTCTGAGATGTCAACCTTCATCGGGTCGATGCCCGTGAACGTGCCGAGCAGTTTAATGATCTTCGGACCGTCGTGGCCGAGAATGTCGAGCTTCAGGATCGTATCGTGCAGGAAGTGGTAGTCGAAGTGGGTGGTGATCTTGCCGGATCCGTCGTCGTCCGCCGGGTGCTGTATTGGCGTGAAGTCAAGGATGTCCTTGTCCCTCGGCACAACCATGATGCCTCCGGGGTGCTGGCCGGTGGTCTTTTTCACGCCTTCAAGGCCTGACGAAAGCCTGAGCTTTTCGGCCTCATTGGCGATTTTGCCTTTAACTTCGAGATATTTTTTGACATAGCCAATGGCGGTCTTCTCCTGCAGACCCGAGATTGTTCCCGCTCTGAAGACGTAGTCGGCGCCGAACATGACTTCGCAGTACTTGTGGGCCTGAACCTGGTCCTCGGATGCAAAGTTGAGGTCGATATCAGGCGTCTTGTCGCCTTTGAAGCCAAGGAATGTCTCAAAAGGAATGTCAAAGCCATCCCTTATGAGCTTCGTGCCGCACTTGGGGCAGTCTTTTTCGGGCATGTCGCAGCCCGCCTCGTATTCCTGGTTAAAGAAGAACTCGCTGTACTTGCAGTTTGGGCAGCGGTAGTGCGGCGGGAGCGCGTTGACCTCCGTGATGCCGGCCATGTAAGCCGCAAGGGAGGAACCGACCGAGCCTCTCGAGCCAACCGTGTAGCCGTTCTCTGCCGAATGGGCAACGAGCTTCTGCGCGGCCATGTAAAGCACAGAGTAGTGGTTCGAAATGATGGCGTCAAGCTCCTTGTTGAGCCTTGCCATGACGTGCTCGGGAACGGGGTCACCGTATGTCGCGACGGCTTTTTCGTAGCAGATGCGCCGCAGGTCGTCGTCCGAGCCCTCGATGGAGGGAGGGTAGTTGCCGGCAGGGACAGGGCGTATGACCTCTATCATATCGGCAATCTTATTGGTGTTTTCGACGACCACCTCGTACGCCCTCTCCTCAAGGTATGTAAACTCCATGAGCATCTCTTCCGTCGTTCTTAGGAAGAGCGGCGCCTGAAAAGCTGCGTCAGTGTAGCCCTGGGCGGTCTGCATGACCTCGCGGTAAATCGCGTCCTCAGGGTCGAGGAAGTGCACGTCGCACGTCGCAACGGTGAGCTTTCCGAGGCTGTCGGCAAGCTTCACGATTTTTTTATTTATGTTTTCGAGTTCTCTTTCGGACTCGACTTTGTTCTCGCGCACAAGGTAGCGGTTGTTTGCGGTCGGCTGTATCTCGAGGTAGTCGTAGAACGAGGCGATCTTTGTGAGTTCCTCGTCGCTTGCGCCGTCAACGATCGCCTGGTAGAGCTCGCCCTCGGAGCATGCGGAACCTATGATAAGACCCTCCCTGTTTGCCTCGATGTCAAATCTCGGCATCCTCGGGCGCCTGTGGTAGTAGCTCAGGTTCGAGTGCGAGATGAGCCTGTAGAGGTTCTTGAGACCGACAAGGTTTTTCGCGAGTATGATGCAGTGCCACGTTTTGAACTTTTTGGACTCCTCGTCGCTTGTGCCTTCAGGGAAATCCGTGAGGTAGCACTCGATACCGTAGATGATCTTGATGTCGCTCTTGAGGTCCTTGGCGGCATTGAAAATGTCGGGGTATGCCTGCACCACGCCGTGGTCCGTAATAGCTATGGCTTTGTGGCCCCACTCGGTCACGCGCTTTATAAGAGCCTTAGGTCTCGTCACCGCGTCAAGGGCGCTCAGGGAGGTGTGCAGATGCAGCTCGACCCTCTTCACTTCGGCCTTGTCGACCCTCTTTTCGGGCGTGTAGGTGGCCGCGTTCCTGATCTTGAGGCTCAGTTCTTTAGAATACTTGTCGTAAGCGACGTCACCGTAGAGCGTCATGTGCTTGCCCACACTGAAGTTTTTCTCGACGTAGGCCTGGTCCTCGGGCTCGTAGTAGAACTTGGCGGCAAGCGAATACGAGTTGTCCGTGATGAAAATCGACGCGAGACACGACTTGCTGGGAAGGAGCCTCGTTTCAAGCTTGAAAATCTTTCCTCTGACGGCAATGAACCCTATGTCCGCGTTCACGGTGTCCATCTTGACGGGTTCGTCGATGATTTCACCGCCAATGAGTATCGTATTCCCCTTGGAGTCCTTCGGGAGCTCCTCGCCCTCCGCCGGAGTCAGTATGCGCTTCTTTCCGGAGCCGCGCCCTTTGTAGGTGTCGCCGTGGAAGGAGCCCGCGTGGCGGTCGTTTTTCTCCTTCTTCTTGTTGTTTTTTATCGTCTCGGCAATCTCTTTGTTATAGGCCTCTTCGTCAAAGACAAACTTTTCCTCATCGGCCTTCTGCTTTTTCTTCACCGCCTCTTTTTTCGCCCTCGGGTCGGTCTCGACAGCCGTTATCGAAACAGGCACAGTCCTTCCGAACATCGTCTCAAGGAACTCCCCGATCTCAACGGCAATCTTCTCGCTGCTGAGTATCGAGCAGGCGAGCGGGTCGACGACAATGAAAAGGCCCTCCGGAGTCACCTTGTGTCCGGAGCCCTCAAGCCTTAAAAGCGCGCACGAAGCGGGGTGCCTGTCGCACACAAACTCTTTGACAGTATCCCAGAGCTTTGCGCGCAGCGACGCATCCGTAACGGTCTCTTCGTACTTCACGTCCCAAATGATGCGGATTCTCAGGTTGTCCCTGTTGATCTCTTTTCCGACGTTGTCGTAAACAAATCTCTTCGCCTCGTCAAAGCCGAAAACATGTCCGCTGACGAACACGTTGATGTCGATGCCGTTCCTTGTGACTCTGATTCTCTCTATTTTAAGGTCGTTTCCCAATGCGCCACCCCCTTTCGGCAATCTTTAACACGCCGATGCGTTCAAAACAGCGGAAAAGGTCTCTTCAAGGGGCCTTTTCCGTGCTTTTTTTCGAAAATTTTCAGAAAATATTTATGCTTTCGCGATGATCTTTTTGAGCCTTGCGAACCTCGGGAGACCGTCCTCGCGCACATAGTTCGGCTCGCCCTGGATGAGAGGCAGAGCGTACTCGACGAACTTTTCGTTCACAAAGTTACCCTCGTCGTTGATCCACTCCCTCGGAACCTTTTTCTCGGTATTGGCGATTTCGGAGAGAGGAATGAGCTTCATGCCGCACTTGTACTCACCGTTTTTGATGATGCGCTCAAAGCCTACGCAGAAGTCGGTTTTTCCGGAGGTCGCCATCTCGACAGCTGTCTTTCCCGCCTCGAACGCCTCTTCGACGTCCCTTCCCGAACCGCAGTGCGCACCGCACCTCTGAAGGAGGCTGAGCTCGATGGTTCTCACGCGGTACTCCGGAATCTCTTCCTTGAGAATTCCGCCGAGTGTGCTCGCGACACCGCCAAGCTGAGCGTGTCCGAACTTGTCCTTAACGCCGCTGTCGGCAACGTATTTTCCGTCCGGATATTTGACGCCCTCGGAGACCGCGATCATGCAGTTTCCGTTGTTTGCCTTGGCGATACGCCTGACATCCGCAATGAATTTTTCTTTGTCAAAAGGAAGCTCCGGGAGGTAGATGAGGTCCGGGCCCGCGCCCTTCTCACTCGCCAATGCAGCAGCGCCTGTGAGCCAGCCCGCGTTTCTTCCCATGATTTCTATAACGATGATGCAGCCCTTGTCGTAAACCCTCGCGTCGCAGTAGACTTCCATGAGCGAAGTTGCGATGTATTTCGCGGCGCTTCCGAAGCCGGGGCAGTGGTCGGTTCCGTAGAGGTCATTGTCGATAGTCTTCGGCACACCCATAACGCGGCACTCGTAGCCCGATTTCTGCATGAACTTTGAAATCTTATTGCAGGTGTCCATCGAGTCGTTTCCGCCGTTGTAGAAGAAATACCTGATATCGTACTTTTTGAAAACCTCAAGAAGCCTCTTGTAATCCGTGTCGTCGACCGATTCGTCCGCAAGCTTGTACCTTACGCTTCCGAGAGCCGACGAAGGCGTGTTTTTGAGATATAAAAGCTCCTGCCTGTCCTCAAGACCGATGTCGTAAAGCTGCTCGTCAAGTATCCCCTTAATGCCGTGAGCCGCGCCGTAGACTTTCGTAATGCAGTCGCTGTCAAGAGCGGTCAGAAAAACGCCCGCCGCGCTCGAGTTAATAACAGATGTCGGGCCTCCGGACTGTCCGAAAACCGCTGCGCCTTTTAATTGTCCCATGGTCTTTTCAATACGCTGCAGGCGATCATCCCGCAGGTTTTCCTCCCTTTGATTAGTCGGTTCGAATTATATCATTTTCGCCCGTCCTCTTCAACAAAAAAAGAGGACGGACCTGCTCAAAAATCCGCCTCTTTCTGCCTGTTTTGTTCACGAGCCCGCCAATGCGTCAGACCGTCTCCTGCTCCTCCGGCGGCAGCTCGAAATAAACGGTCTCGTAGGGCCTCAGATTATAAGTCAGCGTGTAAGGGAGACCGTCGCAGCTCCTCGCTGCCGCCTCCTCCGGTACCGTATCTTTTGACACCGTCCCGCCGCCCGGCAGGCTGTCAAACGTTGAGAAGATTCTCTTGTAGAGTCCTTTCACGGGCACCCCGACGGTGTAGTTTTCAAGGTATACGGGCGTAAAGTTGCACACGGCAAGGACCGCCCCGTCGTAGTTCCACGGGTTCCTGCGGATGAAGCTCACCGTCGAGCGCATTGCGTCGTTCCGGTTGACCCAGTTGAACGTATTGGCGTTAAGCGAATCGGTGTGGAGGCACGGATATTTCCGGTAAATACCGTTGAGGAGCCTAAGTTCCTCCATGACGTCGCGGTGCCACGTGTCATCGGCAAGGTTCCAGTCGATTTCCGCCCCCTCGTACCACTCGGTGGGCTCGGCAAACTCCTGACCCATAAAGAGAAGCTTCTTGCCGGGGTGCGCGAACTGGTAGGCGTAGAGCGTCTTTAAAGCGCCGAGCTTGTCGCCGTCCGCGCCCTGCATCTTGCCGAGAAGCGATTTTTTGAGGTGCACAACCTCGTCGTGCGACAGAACCAGTATAAAGTACTCCGTGAAGGCGTAGTCGACCGTGTGGGTGAGCTCGCCGTGGTGGTAGCCGCGGAAAATGGGGTCCTTCTGGAAATACTTCAGCGTATCGTTCATCCAGCCGAGGTTCCACTTGAAGGCAAAACCGATGCCGCCCTGCTTTGCGGGAGCCGTGACGCCCGACATGATCGATGAGTCCTCGGCAATGAGATACCCCTTGGTCATCTTCTCCACCGCCGCGTTCATCTGGCGCATGAAGCCTATACTGTCAAGGTTCTCCTCGCCTCCGTAGATGTTCTTCCGCCCGGTGTTTCTTCCGAAATTAAGGTAAATCATCGAGGCGACCGCGTCCACCCTGAGCGCGTCGAAATGGAACTCGTTCAGCCAGTAGCAGGCGCTCGAAATGAGGAAGCTTCTCACCTCGGGTTTCTTGTGGTCAAAAGCCTTCGTGCCCCACTCAGGGTACTCCTCAAGCATCGGGTCCGCCGGTTCGTAGAGCTTCGTGCCGTCGAAATTCTCAAGTCCGAACGTGTCTTTCGGGAAGTGCGCGGGCACGAAATCGAGGATGACGCCAATGCCGTTCTCATGCATTTTATCGATAAAATAGCGAAGATCGTCCGGCGCGCCGTACCTTGACGTGGGCGAGAAAAAGCCCGTTACCTGGTATCCCCAGGAGCCGTCGAACGGGTGCTCGCATATACCTATGAGCTCAACGTGCGTGAAGCCCATGTATTTTACGTATTCGGCAAGCTCATTGCCGAGCTGCCTGTAGTTAAGGAAGCCGTCCTCGCCCCTTCTGTAGTCTTTCTTCCACGAGCCGAGATGAACCTCGTATATCGACATCGGCTTCTCATGAACTGTCTCAGGCGACAGCTTTTCCATGTATTCACCGTCGTGCCACTCGTATCTGCTCTTTGGGCACACGAGCGAGAGCGCCGAAGGTCTCAGCCTTGAAAAGCTCGCCATCGGGTCCGCCTTTTTGCGCAGAATTCCGTCGCTTCCGAGCACCTCGTACCTGTAGGACGCCCATTTCCAGAGGTTGGGCACAAATACCGTGAAGACGCCGCTCTCATGCCTCTCCATGGGGACGAGCCAGGACGAGCCCTCGTCAAGGTCAACGCCTCTGCCGCCTGCCTCGTACTGCGACGCGATCCTTACGTTGACAAGTTTTGCGTTGGGCGCATACACTGAGAACCTGACGCCTCTCTGATTATCCTCGATGGTCTCTTTGGCGCCAAGGCATTTATACAGTTCATAGTGTGTACCTTCGTGAAAAAGGTAGCCGTCGTAATCCGTGAACATCATTTCATACCTCGTTTTGTATACTCATCGCAGTATTGTTTCAGCGTACAGTTTTCGCAATCGGGTTTTTGCGCCCTGCAGACCGCCCTTCCGTGGTCCACAAGTCTGTGGCAGAAATCTCCGCTTTCGCTCTCCGGCACTATCTTCCGGAGGTCCTGTTCAATCTTTTCCGGGTCACTGCTGTCCGTGAGCCCTATTCTGTTCGTCAGCCTTATCGCGTGCGTATCGACAACGTAAGACGGTTTTCCGAAGGCATCGCCAAGGACAAGATTCGCGGTCTTTCTTCCCACTCCGGCAAGAGCCGTAAGCTCCTCCATCGTGTCCGGTACCTCTCCGCCGTGCCGCTCTAAGAGCTGGTTGCAGCAGTCGATAATGTTTCTCGCCTTGGCCCTGAAGAAGCCTGTCGATTTAATGATCTCCTCAAGCTCCGCCTGATCCGCCTCCGCAAAAGCTTTGCAGTCGGGGTACCTCGCGAAAAGAGCCGGCGTGACCATGTTGACGCGCACGTCCGTGCACTGAGCGGAGAGCCTTGTGCTTATAAGCAGCTGCAGGGGCGTCTCGTATCTCAGCGAGCACTGCGCGTCCGGATAGAGCTTTTTGAGCTCCTCGATCACGGGGCCTATTTTCTTTTTCGCATTTTCCGGTACCATCGGTTATCTCCTCAGTCCGCGTAGCCGTAGGTGTAGAAGGCTCTTCCGATCGGGGCGGAGTCGCCGTTCTTGTAGAAACTGAAAATGTCGCCGACAGTGTTGTTGTCGGCCCATCTGAAGCCGATTTTGGCGTTTCCGGTGATGCCCAGAGCGCTCTTCGGCACCGAGAACATGAGCATGTCCTTGTAGAGCCTGTAGCGGGCGCTGCCGCACTTTGTGACACTGTATGTATCAGAATCGGCAAGCCTTCCGATCGAAACGGTGCTCTTTGAAGGCGTCTCGCAGTTGATGACGTAGTTTGCGCCCTTCCAGCCCTTGGCGGTGTCGGTCGAAATGTAGAGAGTCATCCAGCCGGTCTTGCCGAAGTCGTTGCCGGAAAAGCTTGTGATGTCAGCCTTCGTTTTCACGAAGAAATAGATGTTTTCGGAGTCTTCGCAGACCTTCATTTCGACGATGTCGTTGCGGTTCGTCTTGTCGACTTTGTTCTCAAACGTGCTGTTCGAGCGCTTCACGGTATCGCCAATGTAATCCCTGTAAGCCACGCCGATGTCGTTCCACTGCGAGAATCCGGCGTTTACATCCACACTCGCCAATGACCTTCCGGCAGCCGCCTCAAGACCCTTGTACTTTCTGATGTACGAGATCATCTGCATGTAGTAGTTGTCGCCGTAGCCGCCCTCCATGGGCTCGATGTCGCGGCTCGTGTTGACGTCTGCGTTGTCGACAAACACTATCGGTTTTTTCTTGTTGGAAACCGGCTGGCGCTGTGCGATCCACTCGTTCCAGCCTGTTATGAATATCATCTCGGGGTCCTGCTTGATGGCCCACTCGAACTGCTCGGCGAAGTTGTAGCCGTAGAGGTATGCATTGGCGGTTTTGTCGTTCTTGCCGTTGTGCCAGCTCCTCGTCCTGTCGTTGGCGCCGTACCACGCGGTGTAGCTGAACGTGCACGTCGCACTGTGCTGCGCAACCGAGACGTTGATGACTTCCTTGCGGCCGTTGAGACCGTAAATAGCCTGCTTCGTCATGATTCTGCTGAATTCCATCCACGGGAAGCCGTCGTCCGTTCTGCCCGCGTTCGGCCAGACGCTCGCCTTGATTCTGAAGAAATCCTTGCACTCCTGCGAGAGCTCGCTGTCGGAGGTGACGCCAATGATAAGCGGCTTGCCGTCCCTGTAGTACCAGACGTCCTGATACTCGGGGTGCGCCTTGTAGATTTCTTTGTAGATCGCGTTTATCGTCTTGCCGGAGTCTGTGTTGGTGTAGAAGCAGACCTTCGGAACCTTCCGGCCCTGCTCGCTGTACTCGTGAAGAATCTTCATGAGGGCAAGGGCATTCGTCGAATAAGTGTGCGCGTTCGTCGCGTCAAAGCAGAGGAAGTCAATCCCCGCATCGGCAAGCATCTGAACGTGCTTTCTGAGCACCCATTTGTCGTTTGACGGATAGTATCCGAACATCGGTTTTCCCCAGAAGTGGAAAGCCTGCTCGCCTCCGCCGCCCGCCGCGATCCACGCGTCAACGGACTTTATCGCATTGGGATTTTTCGCAATTATAGCGGAATTGTCGCGCAGCACCGTGTCGTGCACCCCGATCCAGAGGAAGTAGAAAATGCCCACCTCGCGGTTCTCCCTGATGCCCGTCGAGCCGCTCGTGTAAAGAGCCCTTCCGAGATCGTCCACGCCAACGGTATACGGGTTCGAATACGCAACCGTATTCGCGTAAGTGTCCGTGAACTGCGGCGTCGGTGTAGGTGTTGGAGTCGGCGTAGGCGTCGCCGTCGGCGTGGGTGTAGGCGTCGGTGTAGGTGTAGGTGTGGGCGTCGGAGTCGGTGTGGGCGTCGGGGTCGCGGTAGGCGTAGGGCTCGGAGTCGCTGTAGGCGTGGGCGTCGGTGTGGCCGTAGGCGTTTCCGTCGGAGTCTCTGTCGGAGTTTCCGTCGGTGCCGCAGTCGGAGCTTCGGTTTCAGTTGGGGCTTCCGTCGCAGTCGCGGTCGCAGTTTCAGTCGCACCTTCCGTTGCAGTCGGGTTCTCCGTTGCAGCTCCGGTCGCCGCAGCTTCCGGGGTTTCCGTTGCCGCCGGCGTCTCAGTCACGACAGCCGTCGCAGTCGCCGCCGGCTCCTCGTCATCCCCGCACGCGCATGCGAAAAGCGCGACGCAAAGGGTCAGAAAGGCAAGCAAAAGCAGCCTCGTCAGAGGGACTGCTTTTGCATTGGCGTCATGTCTTTTGGTATCGGTTTTTCTCTGATCAATCATTTCGATCACATCCGTTGCCGACCGTTATTTGTTGCTGTAAACAAAACCGGCTCTTCCTATCGGTGCGGCATCGCCCTTCGTGTAGAATCCTTCAATGTTGTCGCCGCAATTATCGGCCCATTTGAAGATGATATTGGCGTTGCCCTTGATGCTGAGCTTGCTCTTCGGGACCTTCACCATCATCATGTTGTCAAGCACCCTGTACTCGACCTCGCCAATGTCTTTAAAGGTGAAGTCTTCCGTACCGGCCGTGATTTTAGCTATGTAAAGCTTTCCGTCCTGATCGGGCATCTTGTAGTTGACGCAGAAGTCGTATCCGCCGCGGCCCTTGCCGGACGTTCCGATGTAAAGTCTCATCCAGTCATCGTCTTCCGGAGCGGTTATTGCGTCCGCAGTTTTTACGAAGAAACAGACACTTTTTGCGTCTTCACACACCTTCATTTCAACGATGTCGTTCTCGCCGCTCGTGTCCTCCGCGATCACATCGCCAAAGAGAATCGAGTTCCTGTCAACGGTGTCGTTCTCATAGTCAACGTAGCAGGATTTGACGTCGTTCCACTGCGCAAAGCCGGAGCCTATGTCGATGGTCTTCTTTGTTGCAGAGGTGTCCGCGGTCATGCCCTTGAACTTCCTGATGAAGGAGATCATCTGCATGTAATAGTTGTCGAAGTAGCCGCCCTCCATGGGCTCTATGTCGCGGCTCGCCTCAAGATTTGCACAGTCGACAAACACTATCGGCTCGCCGTTTCTGGCGGGCTGCCTCTGGGCCACCCATTCGTTCCAACCTGTTATGAACACTATTTCCGGGTCCATTTTGAGGGCCCACTCGTACTGCTCGGCAATGTTATACCCGTACTTGTATGCGTCGGGCGATGTGTCAAACTTGCCGTCGTGCCAGCTCCTGGTGTGGTCGTTGCCGCCGTACCATGCCGTCGCGCTGAACCTTATCGTGTCGCAGTGCTGGGCAACCGAAACGTTCACAATCTCCCTGCGTCCGTTCACGCCGTAGACCGCGTAATCCTGCAGAAGCCTTGTGAATTCCATCCACGGGAAACCGTCGTCCTTTTTGGCGTCCGTCGGCCACTGGCTCGCCTTGACCCTGAAGAAAGCCGAAGCCTCGTCGCTGAAGCCCGCATCCGTCCTGTCGCCAATGATGAGCGGCTTGCCGTCCCAGTAGAACCAGGTGTCCTCAAGCTCCGGGAATTTGTTGTAAATCTTGCGGTAGATCTTCTCCATCGTCTCGCCGGACCTTGTGTTCGTGTAGAAAACGACCTTTGGCGCCTTGAATCCTGCCTGGTTGTACTCGTGAGCGATCTGCATAAACGCCAATGCGTTGTCCGTGTAAGTCACCCCGTTGGTGGTGTCAAACACGACAAAGTCAACGCCCGCGTCCGTGAGCATCTGTATATGTTTTCTTGTGACCCACCTGTCGGCTGAGACGTAGTAGTCAAAAAGAGGCTTGCCCCAGTGGTGGTGTGCGTGCACCGGACCGCCGCCCGCGCTCATCCATCCCGATTCTGAATAAAGAGCTCCCATGCCCTTCTCCGTGATGCTGTTGTCGTAAGGACCGTCCGTGCCGTGCTCGCCCTCCCAGAGAAAATAGAAGATGCCGACGTACTTGCCCTCGCGCTCGCTCTTCACGCTTTTTGCGGTGAGAAGCTTCCTCCCGAGATCGTCAACGGCATAGGTCACATTGGCGCGTGTACCGGCAGTGTTCTCGTACTCATCAGACTGCTCAAAGGGTCCCTTGGAGACGCCGTCGTCGCAGCCCGAAAGAACCAACGCAGCTGCCGCCAATACGACAGCCATTGCCGCCAATGCAGCGGCAAGCAGCACTCTGCCCGATCTTTTTGTGCGCAAACCGGATGTAACCTTGTTTTTTCCGTTCATCATATTTCTCCGTTCGTATGCCGCCCCGTAAAACTGCTGTCTCCACACGGGCTTCGGGGCGGGATTCATTGGCGTTTTTCGCAGAATTGATTATAGCAAAAGAAACGCGCGCGCGCAAACGGTTAAACCACCGGGGAACGGAATTCGTATTGACATTAGTTTCGTTATCAAAGCGGAAAATGAAAATCCGGCCGCCGCGGCACCCCTCAAGCACTCCTCAGGCGGGCAAAAATGAGCTTGACGGGTCGGCATTTCGATATTAAAATCAGCGGTAGGAAAAGCCTTTTTTGCATTGGCGGCAGGCACGCCGTTTTATGCGCAAAAGGCACCGCAAATTTAGATTTGAGAGGCAAATACTATGAGTTTTATTGGCAAACCGGTCATCGACAAGTACGATCTCGAAACCTGGATGGCCCCGATCTGGAAAGGCCCCTACGTTTACAACGAATCAGTGATGTTCGTCGGTTTTAAAGAGAGAGTCACCCTCCTCTACCCCGCCGACAGAATCATTTCAGTCAGGTCGTTTGACCTTAAGACAGAATACAAAGAAGGCGTCGATTACAGGATGGTTGACGGCGGGCTGGAGCTTATCGAAGGCACGTCCATAAACCCCGTTCCCGAGGAGCTTTACTACTCCGACAACAAGGATTTTCCCTTCACAATCAAGGTTATGAAGGACGGCGAAGAGACGAGCATCTACTTCAGCGAGGAGATCTGCAAGCACCAGGTGTTCGTAACGTATGCGCACTCAAGCGGCAGAGAGCTTTTCATCCCCGCAGACGAGAGCGCAAAGTTTAAGAACCTGCTCGGAAAGCTTAACAGGGGCGAGGACGTCACGATGTTCTTCTACGGCGACAGCATCACGTTCGGCGCGTCCGCGACAGACATGCTCGGGATCGACCCACACACTCCGATATGGGCAAGGATGTTCACGCACTACCTCGCCAAGAAGTACGGTTACACGGTTAAGTACGTCGCGCCGGACCTGCCGAGTACGCTTGGCGTGCCGGCCGAGCCGCTGGTGTTCGGAGACCGCGGGACCATAACCTACGTCAACCCCGCGGTCGGCGGCTGGAGAGTGACGGACGGTATCGAAAAGTTTGACACTTACATCAAGCCTTTCGTCGAAAAATACGGCTGCGATTTCATACTTCTTGCGTTCGGAATGAACGACGGCGGAAACACGCCGGAGACCGAAAAGGACCTCCAGAAGCAGCTTCTTGAACTTGTCTACGGACTCATGCCCGACGCGGAGGTGCTCCTCCTCGCGACCATGGTTCCGAACAACGAATCGGTGAACGGCTGGTACGCGTCGCAGCATCTGTTCGAGGCAGTTTTCGACGAGCTTGCGGATGAATACACCGCTCTCGGAAAACAGATTGCCGTCGGAAGGATGACGACAATGAGCCTCTCCATTCTTGAGACCAAGCGATTCAGAGACTACACCGGAAACAACATCAACCACCCCAACGACTTCATGTCGAGGGTTTACGCCCAGGTCGTCTACGCGACGGTAACAGGCGAATGATCTGATACGGTTTTACGGAGAGGCGCGGCGTTGCCGCGCCTTTTCCTCACCCTGAAAGGATAAACTTGCAATGAACAAAAAGGATTTTACCGACGATTTTCTGTGGGGTATCGCGACCTCTGCGGCACAGATTGAGGGCGCCGCTCTGGAGGACGGAAAGGGGCTTGAGATTTGGGACGTGTTTTCGAGAATTCCCGGAAAAATAGCCAATAACGAGACGCCGGACATGGGCTGTGATTACTATCACAAGTACCCGGAGCAGCTTGAGCTTATGAGGTCCCTTGGCTTCAATTCGCACAGGTTCTCTTTCTCGTGGGCAAGGATAATGCCCGACGGTTTCGGAAGAGTGAATCAGAAGGGGCTCGACTTTTACAGGAGAGCCGTTGACAGGATGCTGGAGCTCGGACTTAAGCCCAACGCAACGCTCTACCACTGGGACCTTCCGTACGAGCTTGAGTGCCGCGGCGGTTTTCTTTCGAGGGACATTGCCGGCTGGTTCGGCGACTATGCGGAGCTCATTTTCAGGACCTTCAAGGACGAGATACCGCTCTTTGCGACTTTCAACGAGCCGATCGCGACTTACGTCGGGTACGGCCTTGGCGTGTTCGCACCGGGGCGGAAAGGTGAGAAGTTCGGAAGGCAGGCAAACCACAATCTGCTCCTCGCGCACGGTGAGGCGGTGAGGCGTTTCAGGGACGTCTGCGGACCCAAAAAGGAGTTCGGGCACGATCATCCGAACATAGGCATTGTCGTTGACGTGTGGCACCACCACCCGGCAAGGAAGGACAACCCGGAAGACGTCAGGATTGCCGAGCTTGAGAACGAAAAATCGTACAGGTCGTACCTCGCGCCGGTCTTCAAGGGCTGCTACAGGGAGCCTCTTCTCCGATACATGGAGGAGACAAATTCGATGCCCGACATAATGCCCGGCGACATGGAGAGCATCTGTGAGCCGATTGATTTCTTCGGGCTCAATTGCTATAATCGGGTCGTTGACAGCTCCGATCCTTCGGCGGCGAAGGAAGAAATTGAACATCGCGGCGGAAACTTCATGGACAACGGCCAGGAGTACTATCCGAAAGCCATTTACGACGCTGTCGCCAATGTGCGCGACAATTTCATTGGCGGTCTCCCTGTTTTCATCACCGAAAACGGCACGTTCAGCGTCAGTGAGCAGGTTGAAAAAGGCGACGACGGCAGGCCCGTGGTTCACGACCCGACAAGGATCCGCTACTACGAGGGTTTCATCGAGTGGCTCAAAAAGGCGGTCGACGAAGGCGCCAATGTGAAAGGCTACTTTGCCTGGACGCTCCTTGACAATTTCGAGTGGTCCGCCGGCTACAACTACAGATTCGGGCTTGTCAGAAAAGAAGGCGACGAATACATCAAAAAGGACAGCGCCGCCTGGTTCGAAAAGTTTCTTAAATAAGCCGCGCCTGCAGCCTGCACGCAGCCTGTTTGAAAGGATTTTGACATGAAAAAAGCAATTCTCTGCATATTTCTGATTCTGACCGCAGCCGCGCTGCTGCTCTCGGCATGCACAAAAGGCGCTGACCCGGTTTCTCCGACAAAGGATCCCGCGTCATCTACCGCCAATGCCCCTTCCGGTGACGCCACAGCCGCTCCCACGGAAGAGCCCGCTCCGACGGACGAACCTTCACCAACGGATGAACCCACACCCACGGAAGAGCCGACGCCCTCACCCGCTCCCACAGCGGACCCGTCAATCGAAAAAGGCGCCAACGTAGCCCTTTCGGCAGAGATTGACGACGTCTCCTCAACAACCGGCGAAACGCACGTTCAGTGGGGCTGGTCTTATGAGTTCATTAACGACGGCATCAGATGGGACGCCAATCCGCCCGCAAGCCTCGGCTGGACCACAAACGTCGGCGTCAATCTTGACGACCCACTGCAGGAAGAGTGGATCGTATTCGAGCTTGAAAATTATACGCTGATCGACACCGTCAACGTCTGCCCGACAATCAGCGCCGCCTGCTTCCCGATCGACTTTCACATTGAAGTTTCCCTTGACGGTAAAAACTATGTGACTGTTGCCTCCGTCGAAGGCTGCGACAGAGTCAGGACAGGAAGCGATGAGCCTGTCGTTATGACGTTTGAACCCGTTACCGCAAAATACGTTCAGTTCGTCGCGACAAAGCTATATGAGGTACCGTCCGGAAACGACGGCATATTGATGCAGATCGGCGAGATTGAAATTATTGCCGGTTAAAACATATCACAGATAAACACGGAGCCGCCTCGCAGAAACGAACTGTCTGCGCGGCGGCTCCTCTTTTATTTACACAAATTATTCAAAAGCTTTTAAATGTGAATAAACTGCGGCGACGGGGAAGCCCACAACGTTGTTGTAGTCGCCCCGGATGCCCGAAATGTGCTTCGAGAACTCGCCCTGGATTGCATAAGCGCCGGCCTTGTCCCTGCACTCGCCCGTGGCAACGTAAGCGTCAATCTCATCGTCGGTCAGGTCCGTGAACGTCACAAGCGTGGTCTCGCAGAAAGCGAGGCGCTCGGTTTTTCCGTTGGCGGTTTTGGCGAGCACAACACCCGTGCAGACTTTGTGAGTCTTTCCGGAGAGCATTCTGAGCATTCGCACGGCGTCTTCGTCGTCCGCAGGCTTGCCGAGTATCACACCGTCAACAGCGACGCAGGTGTCAGCGGTGATCACGATCTCGTTGTCGCCAATGCCTCTTGCCGCCTCCACGGCGGCCTCTTTTTCGAGCGCGACGTCCGTCACGTACTGCTCCGGATTGCTGTCGTCGCACTTCTCGTCAGTGTCAACGGAGAAGGTGACAAAGGGTCTGCCCAGATATTTGATCAGTTCGCGGCGCCTTGGCGAGTTGGACGCAAGGCAGAGTATGTGCTGCATATGGTGTGCCTCCGGGACATGTAAGAAATCGGGGCTTCTGCTTTTTAAACAGGGCCCCGCTTTTAAATCAGTATTCAGCGCCTTTTTGAAGAGCTGCCATTTCTTCGGGAATCATTCCGTGTTTCTTTGGCGGCAGGATTTTGTAGAGCGCCTTTTCGAAACTCTCGCGTGAGACAACGCCCGTGACTTCGAGGAGTTTTCCGAGGAGGATGATGCCTGCGAAGGTTGCGTTGCCGAGTTCGTAAGCCATCTGGGTCGCGGGGATTGCGTAGACCTCAACGTCTTTTCTCTCGGGCATTACGGGAACGAGGGAGCTGTCAAGGATGACAACGCCGCCGGGGATAAGATATTTCTCGAATTTTTCCAGCGAAGGCTGGTTCATTACGATTATCGAGGTGGCCTTGTTTACGATTGGCGAGCCCACTTCTTCATCCGCAACTATAACGTTGCAGTTTGCGGTGCCGCCGCGCATCTCGGGTCCGTAGGACGGAAGCCAGGAGACGTTCTTGCCCTCTTCAAGGCCGGCCATAGCTATGAATTTTCCCATTGACAGGATGCCCTGTCCGCCGAATCCGGCTAAAATGATCTCTTGCATATCACACCTCCAGGTCCTTGCCCTTGAAATTGCCGAGCGGGTAGTGCTCCATCATGTTCTGTTCAAGCCACTCGAGCGACTTCTGAGGATTCATACCCCAGTTGGTCGGGCAGATTGAGAGAACCTCAACGATTGAGAAGCCAAGGCCTGCCATCTGGACTTTGAAAGCCTTCTTGATGGCGGCTTTTGCCTTCTTTACATTGGCGACATTGTTTACGGCAACACGCTCAACGTAAACAGCGCCTTCGAGTGTCGAGAGCATCTCGGAAACTCTTACGGGGTAGCCGTGGAGTTCGGGCTTTCTGCCGAAAGGTGTTGTGGTGGTAACCTGGCCGATAAGTGTTGTCGGAGCCATCTGGCCGCTTGTCATTCCGTAAATGGCATTGTTGACGAAGATTGTGGTGATCTTTTCGCCTCTTGTTGCGGCGTGAACGATCTCAGCCGTTCCGATTGCGGCGAGGTCTCCGTCGCCCTGGTATGTGAAAATCTGTCTGTCGGGGAGCGACCTTCTGAGTCCCGTTGCGACTGCCGGAGCTCTTCCGTGAGCTGCCTGGACCATGTCGCAGTTGAAATATTCGTAGCTGTTGTAGGTGCAGCCGACGCTTGCTACACCGACGGTGGTTCCTTCGATGCCGAGCTCGTCAATAACCTCTGCCACAAGGCGGTGAATCAGTCCGTGTGTGCAGCCGGGGCAGTAATGAAACGGCTTTTCTGTGAGCGCGTGGGGTTTCTGAAAAACTATTGCCATGTTGCTCGCCTCCTTACTTCTGTGCCGCAATTGCGCGGACCTGCTCTAAAATCTCACTCTGGGAAGGAACGTTTCCGCCTGTTCTTCCGTAGAATTTGACTTCGTTTTTACCGTTGACGGCAAGTTTGACGTCCTCGATCATCTGACCTGCGCTCATTTCAACGCAAAGGAAGCTCTTGACCTTGTCGGCATATTTTGCGTACGACTCGGACGGGAACGGCCAAAGTGTGATAGGCCTGATGAGACCGACCTTGATACCCTCTTTTTCGGCATCCTTAATAACGTTTTTAACGATTCTGGAGATTGTGCCGTAAGCGGTTACGATGATGTCCGCGCCCTCGCAGTTGTACTCTTCAACGCGTGTTTCATTGGCGGTAATCTCAGCATATTTCTTCTGAAGCTTGCGAACGTGTGCCTCGAGAACATCTGCCTCAATGTAGATCGAAGTGATCGTGTGGTGAGGTCTCTCGAGTTTGCTTCCGCATGCCGCCCACTCGGACTTGTCAGCCTTGTAGATAGGCTCCTCGTCTCTGAACGTGACAGCTTCCATCATCTGTCCGAGGTAACCGTCGCCCATAACGACGACAGGGTTTCTGTACTTGTCGGCAATGTTAAACGCCTCAACGACGAGCTCATACATCTCCTGAACGCTGCAGGGAGCAAGAACGGGAAGGTGATAGTCACCGTGTCCGCCGCCCTTAACCATCTGGAAATAGTCGCACTGTGCCGGAAGGATACCGCCAAGGCCGGGGCCGCATCTTACGATGTCGATGATGACCATCGGAAGCTCCGAACCTGCGGAGTACGAAATACCCTCCTGCTTAAGAGAAATACCGGGGCTCGACGAAGAAGTCATAGCTCTCACGCCTGCGCTCGCCGCACCGTAAACCATGTTGATGGCTGCGACTTCGCTCTCGGCCTGCACGAATGTACCGCCAAGCTGCTCCATTTTCTTAGCCATGTAATGTGCGACCTCTGTCTGAGGAGTGATCGGATATCCAAAGTAGTGCCTGCAGCCTGCTCTCAGCGCAGCCTCGGCAATTACTTCGTTGCCTTTCATAAGAATTCTTTCGCTCATAGTGCCGCCTCCTTACCTTTCTACGGTAATAACGCAGTCGGGGCACATTGTAGCGCACGATGCACAGCCGATGCATTTTTCCATTTCAAGCACACCCGCAGGGTGATAACCGTTTTTGTTAAGAACGTCCTCGCGGATGACGACAATCTTTTTCGGGCACGCAACAACGCAATGTTTGCATCCCTTACATCTGTCTATATCAAAAGTTACCTTAGCCATATAACCTCCCGTAAAAAGAAAGCTTATTCTTTTACAAAAATAGTATTTTACAACAATATCAGTTGGCGCGCAAACGGTTTTTACAGCAGGTCTCCCGGGTTTGCCGTCCTGACGGACTACTAAGCCTATGCGGCAAAAAAAAGACCCCTTGGCGGAGGCAGCCTGCTCCTGTAGCGTACTATCGCCAAGGCGACACGCTCACGGAAAAGTTCATCAAAGGATGATACACGGATAACAGGTCTGATATCAAAAACAAAGAGCCCGAACTCGCCTTCTCATGACAGTTCGGGTTCTTTTACAGTCGGCAGCAGAACCGCCTCCGCTAAGTATATTATTGCAACTATCTGTTCGCTAAGGTGTTGCTTTTTAATTATGTTAACTGATTGAAAAAGTAAAGACCGGTCAATCCAATAATGTTACAAATGTCAAGCAATCGGAACCATCCAGATATTTTGGATAATTCCACTTTTCGACCATATCATCAGGAAGCTCCTCTATGAAATTGATTGTAGCTTCCGTATAGACAGCGATATGCGGTTTGTTGTCAACATAAACATAGTCTATGGTTCCATCTTCAATTTCCATGCTCACAAACTCAAGATAATCATTCTCAATGATTTCATCTATGATTTTTAGACACCTTGTTGATATCGTTTCCTTTATGGCCTCTTTATTATACGACAGTTTTTTTCTGACAAATTCCTGCGGAGCGGTTCCTGAAGGAGCACAGAGACCGCAGCTCGATATTTCGCCCTTGGATGTATAATAAACGCAGAATGCTATATAATCCTTTATTTGTTCATCTGCATAATGGAACTTAACAATATACTCTCTGGAATACTCATTCATTGCTGAATGTGAATCATGAACTTCCAGGACAGGATCAGGACATATTCCGGTTTTATCGCTGCAGTACTGTTTAAAAAGACTTTTTGCCGACAACAGCAATTCTTCTTCGTCAGCACTGCTCAGCATCTCAATATCAGGAACGCTTGGATCTATGGAATAAAAAGCAATCCATGTCGGGTTAAGTTTGTCATCAACCGTAAATGATACGGATTTTCCGGAATAAAAATGGAATAACCGGTCGTTACTATATTCGCTGCCTTGGTAATCACCCGTATACCTTTTCCCTTGGAAATCAATTGCGTATTCTTCCGGAACATTCTTAAATTTCACTGATTTACCATTATTCCAAGAGCGACTAAGTTTATGATTCTGTCCGGATGATATGCTATTTTCAAAACTTGGAGCTGAAAGTGATTCGTTAACTAAGACAAACGTCTCGCCCTTAAGATTTTGTTTGTTGCAGCCGGTACAAACCAACAGCAGCAGTACTGTCGCAATTATTGTTGTAACTGTGCTAAAAAAATATCTTTTCATTGTTCGTTCCTTCCTTTCTGAATTTCAGTCAACTGAAAAGTCATAAGCGTAATCATCAAACACATTGCTGCCAACAAAGATGTAAGCCTTCGTATAGTCTTTTGCATTGATTTTACTATTATACTCTGTCCTTCTGCACACTGAGAATATATTGCGGAAACATAAGACGCCGGGAATCGATTTGCCCGTATCACGCCGCAGTCTGTGTTCTCTATAACTATTGTACCATCAACAGAAGAGTAAGAAACGGTACAAAATGTCATTTCAAGGCTGTCTTAAGCTTTCAAGGACGATGTGTTAAGAATGCTTTACCCCGATATTTTACGCATCCCCCGAAAAAAAACACTTCTATACCTGCCTTTGTTTCGTCCTCCGGTCAGTCTTCAGACGACAAAAAAAGACCCCTTGGCGTAGGCAGCCTGCTCCTGTAGCATACTATCGCCAAGGGATAAGTTCTTCATTAACGGGAAAAACCTCCAAAATATCTTCACATGACACAACTCATATTTAGTATCGTTCCGGACAACCTCATTCAAAATCAATGCTGTCCATATTCTTTATCGAAAAATAGCTCCAATAATCTTCGGATATTTCCCCACCGTCATATTTCCAGACAGATACTATATAATCACCAATCAAAAATCTGTAATATACTCTTCCGTTTTTGTGATAATAAACAGTGGAAGAAACATTTAATGCTCCGTTCAGGGTCAATGATTGGAATTTGATATTATCGTAGTATTCGGTAAAAGAATCCTTATTGCCCGGTTGAGGGAACCCGGGAGATATCAAATCAATCAATTCGATGTAGTCATTGATTCCATCGTTTTTGATTTTTTCGCTAAAACTGCCAAAAGAAACTACGACCGTTTCTTTTTCAGGCTGACAATAGAACCATATCCAAGGTAATCCAAACAACTCTTCGGTAAACAGAGAAATGCGCTGCCAATAGGCATCAGAACCGAGCTCCATCGGTTTATCAGCCAAATACGGCAACGGGATGTATTTCTTTTCTGACAAAATGTTTTCCATAAAGGAATAAAAAACAATTCTGTCTCTATTTCTGCCAAGTTTTTCCAAAAAAGCCTTATGCTCAGACGAGTCTTTACTGTATAAAGCAGTGAAGAACTCATCATATGAGGAAAAATCGAATACTTCTGAAGAATTCGGTTCCTCGGCAGAATTTGGAATTGAAGTACTGTTCTTGTCATCAGTCCGCAATTCCCGTTCATTTATAGGGCTGCAAGAGCTCAAAACACAGAGCATTAGTCCAACCAAAACGATTTTTCTTACCATTTTCATAGTTTTTTCTCCTTCAATGAATATGATGAGCATCTAAATGAGAAATGATTTCAGATAGACACTCCTCTCCTGTAAGTTGCAAACCGTAAAATGTCATCATCCACTGACGTCTTATCTTTCGCTGAAGATAAAGGCGAGAGCAAACAAAAAACTTTTAAGAACGTTGCATGGATTACAATTAACCAAATCCCTGTTCGGATAATATTATCTCATGTCCTGAAAGCTTAACCGGTCACAAGGGGTTTTACCGCCGGTTCACTGTTTCCGCAAGCGTATTTTATTCCGCTTATGCCTATTATTGTATCACTTGAGTGCAGAACTGCCAACAGAAAAAAGTGTTCGATTTTTAACAACGCTTGGTGTCAACCAATTGCCGATTCAGTCCGAAACAACGCGTTTTCCTTTTTCCGGCAAAGACTCGGAAACCAAACGGCGGCAAAAAAACTTTTGCTGCCGCCGTTTTAGGCCAAATAAAGTCACCTTGCAGGCGTGTTTCTTCTTTTTGTTTTTACGGTAAGGAAAACCGCGGCGGCCGCAAAAGCGACGGGCAGGAGAACTGCAAGGCCGCCGGCTGCGCTTCCGCCGCAGCCCTTTTTGGCGCTCTTTGGTTTTGTGGCAAATCTGAAAACAAATCTGCCGCCGGGGGCTGCGTCGCCGTCCGTGTACAGTGTCATGATGTCGCCGTCCTGAATGTTGTCGTCACACCATTTGAAGCCGAAATCGAGCGACTTGCCGGCATTGCCGAGAAGCTTACGGGGGACCTCGATCACCATTTCGTCGCCGTCGACAACGTATTTCACATTGGCGACAGTCTCCCAGTTCCAGCCTCCGGTGCTTTTTTCGAGGACCATTGTTCTGTCCGTGGTGCCTTGGCGGCCGATGATGTACTCAAACTCCTCCCAATCTTTGGAGTTTTTCGTCGCTGCCTGAGCGTCGATGAGGAGGGTCATCCAGCCGGCGGTTTCGTACGGGGTGATCGCATCGGCGGTTTTGACGTAGAACCATATATTTTCGCTGTCGTAGGAGACTTTGGCCTGAATGAAGTCGTTGCGGAGTCCGTCGTTTACGTAAACGTGCTCGCCGAAGCCCCTGTTGTTGCGCTCAAGAGTGTTGTTTGCATAGTGGTTGTACGTCACGATTGACGGGTCGTCCCACTGGCTCATGCTGCCGCCAATGTCTATCGTCTTTTTCCCGGGCTGGAAGTCAGCTTTTGACGCACCTTTGAAGCGTCTTACATTGGCGACAAGCTGGTAGTAATAGTAGTCTTTTAGTTCGCCCTTTGAGGGTTCGATGTCGCGCGAGTTTTCGTCGTTGCACTGGTCGGGGAAGGCATTGGCGACACCGCACCATTCCTCATAGCGGCCCATGATCCACTCATTCCAGCCGGTCACGAATATGATTTCGGGGTCTTTGGCGATAGCGTAGTCCCACTGCTCCTGGAAGTTGCGGCCGTAGAGCTTGCTGTTTTCGATCTTTGAATCGACAACTATCTTTTTGCCTCTGTACGAGTAGCTGTAGGAGTAGTTTTTCTGCGCCGCGTAAGATCTGCCCATGTTTTTACCGCTGTTCATGGCGCTGAGGCTCTGGGTCTCATAGTTTGCGTTCTGGGCAATGCCGACCGTGGTCATCTCGACCGTGCCGTCCTCGTTATAGTAGCACGCCTGCGGGTAGGCGCTGAGCCAGCCCCAGCTGTCGTCCGTGCCGTCCTCCGCGAAATAGCTCGCAACCGGATGCCTGAACGTGAAGAAAGTGAGCAGCTCGGCCTCATTGGCGATATTCGGGTCAAGCCCCGTGTCGTAGGCCATGACCATCGGCTTGCCGTCAAGGTAGAACCAGAGGTCCTTGTAGAGCCCTTCCCTGTAGATTTTTGTGTAGACCTGCCAGAGCGACGAACGGGTGTTGCCGCTGTAGCCGAACTGCATCATAAAGCCTATTTTCGGGGTGTTTACGCCGTCCTCGCGGGCCTTCGACCAGACCTTGAGGAGGTTCATGTACGCGTCCGTCCAGACCAGGTCGCCGTTCGTGCAGTCAAAAAGTACGAAATCTATACCCGCATCGGCAAGAAGTTCCGCGTGCTTCCTCAGCACGTAGTCGTCCGATTCAATATAGTAGCCCCACAGGGGTTCGTTCCAGAAATTGGCGCCCTCGGTTTTTGACCAAATCTCGTGGTAGAAGTCGTTCGTCGCCTCCGGGTACTCCTCAAGTATATTGTTTATGTTCTTTGGGCCTTTCTCGGAGCGGTTTCCCATGTGCCACGTCCAGTAGAACATACCGACAAGCTTGTCCTTTTTATCGCCCGTCGAGCTGTTGTCCGGCAGAGTCCTTCCGAGTCCGTCAACGGCTCCCCACTTCGTCGAGTCTACGTTCAGCACGGCAATTGCGCTGTCCTCAGCGATCTTCGGTTCCTCGGGAGGCTCGTTGTATACAAGATTGCGGTTTGCGGACGTTGCGTGGAAAGGATATTTCGACTCCCCTGCAACCTCTATTGCACCCACAAACGTTCCGTAAAATCCTCTGCCGGCAAGGTAAGACCTGACGCCAAGGGGTGCCGGGAGAAGTCTCTCAACGTACACGTTCCTGTCCGAATTGTTCTCAAACTCAAATACGTACTCGCCGCTTGCGAGCGGATCTTCGCCGAGGTCGCACCTGACGCCAAGGTTAAGATCAAGTCTTTCATCGTGAAAAGACTCGCATTTTTGCGTAAAAACGGGTTCCTGCTCAATGGTCGCGACAATGTTTTCTTTCCACTTGTAGACTCTTGCGGTAAACTCAAGTCCCTCTCCGCTGCCCTCCGCCGTGTAAAAGTTCAGCGTGACAGACTTTATCGGGAGATTCGTGTGAATCTGGTACTGTACGCACATGCCCGGCGACATCTCGTCGTCATCGCGCGAAACGTAATCATCGTACCAAAGCTGTGCGCTTCTCACGCTCTCCGCTCCTGCCGCGGTGACAAGGCACACGATCAGCATTGCCGCAGCAGTCAGTGCGGCAAATCCTCTTTTAAAAAGTTTTAAGCCTTTCAATTCTTTCATATCCTCTTTGCAACCAATGAAACTGCCGCGGTTCATTTCCGGGGCGCCTTTGTCTTCATTATACAACTTTGCCTCTTTCAAAAAAACCCGTTTTAAGTGATAAAACACCTCTGCCCGCCGGTCTCTCCGTGTTGCCCCGGGTGGCGAAAAATGATAAAATCAAAGCAGTAAAAAAGCGGGGTCTGCGTTCCCCGGTCAGCATAAAAGAACGGTTGTGACATTTAAAAGATGAAAAAAGGATTTCTCAGATCTACAGTTGCGTGGCTGATCGCTCTTGCGGCGGCCTTTTACGCGTTTTACCCCGGAGGTGTATTGAATACTATGGCTGCGGAAAACTACAGGGAATTTTGCGACCCGGATTCGGGCCTGTCCGCGGAGAAGGCGGACGGAAACACCTATGCGGTCCAGTTTGCTCCAAATGGCGGTATTGAGACCTTCGAAGTCTACATCGCCAATGCGTCCTCCGGCGCAGGCACCGTGACCCTCGAGCTGTACAAATGGCTCGGAAGCTACGGCGAGTCCCTTCGCGGCAAAGCGCTTTACTCGCAAAAATGCGACAATTTAAGTGCCGGCGCCTGGGCTGGGCTTGCTTGTCAGGCGCCGGCAGGTGAGTACATTGGCGTCATAAAAAACATTGACGGCAAGGTCAGGCTCAGAATCGGTTCGGAGCCCTCTTCAGAGGCAAGGACCTATTACAACGCGTCGGTGAGAACGGGAAATCTTTACGCAAGAGTTTCGTTTAAGGACCCGTCGGGAGGCCTTGGCGGCGTTTCTGAAAACAACGTGAAGCTTGTGACTTCCCAGGGGACATGGGTGGCCACGGACATGCTGGGAAGGACCGTCGGAAACTCCTACACCTCCACCGAGAGGAAAAACAAGACCGTGGGACTTTTCTTCCACACATGGCACAGCAGCAACGCGGGCATGGGAACCCGCAACATTACGGAGATTCTGAAGGAACACCCGGAGATCAGAAACGACTACTCCAGCAAGCTCTGGGGAAACGCGGGCTGCTACCACTGGAACGAACCGGTTTGGGGCTACTACAGAAGCTCCGACGAGTGGGTGCTCAGGCGCCAGGCGGAGATGCTTGCCGATGCAGGCGTTGACGCGGTGTTTTTCGACAATACAAACGGTACGGCCACGTTCATCGAAGACGTTCTGGTGCTCCTGAAGGTGTGGTCTCAGGCCAGGGCTGACGGCGTGAATGTGCCTAAAATCTCCTTCATGCTTCCAATGTTCGACTACAACGACGTGGCGGTACAGCTGCGTGAAATCTATAAGAACATCTACAAAGACGGTCTCTACCGGGAGCTCTGGTTTTACTGGAAAGGCAAGCCCCTCATGGTAGGATACCCCGGAAGGCTGAATCTCAGCAAGGCCGAGGACAAAGAGATATACGACTTTTTCAACTACAGGGTCATAAACCACGCCCAGTCCCAGGACCACGTGCAGGTTCAGGACGAAAACGGCAACCCTGTCGTAATGGGCGCCATCCAAAGCGAGGTCACCGACAGTTTTCAGCTTTGGAACTGGATTTCCACAACGCCCCAGCTTATAAACAGGAACCCGGACGGCACACCGGAAGAGGTTGCCGTCGCCATTGCCCACAACTGGTGTGCAGAGACCCACCTCACGGCAATGAACAACGATAAATACAAGGTCTTCGGGCGCCACTACAGACCTTCCACCGGCGACTACGACAAGAGGGAAAACGCCAAGCTCCTTGGAGCATATTTCGAGGAACAGTGGGAGTATGCCCTTGACGTGGACCCGGAGTTTATCTGGGTGACAGGCTGGAACGAAGGGGTCGCAGGCAGGTTTGAGGACTTCTGGGGCGTAAAGAACGCTTTCCCCGACAACTTCAGCGACGAGTTCAGCCGTGACATCGAGCCTTCAAAAGGCGACCTCAAGGACAATTATTACTACCAGCTTGTCAGATATATAAGGCGCTACAAAGGAGTCCCCGCGGCTCAGGTCACTGACAGACCCGTAACGGTGGACATTGAGACGGGTGTGGGCTGGGAAGAAGTCTCGACCATATACGAGAGCTACCCCGGCGACACCTTTGACAGAGACTCCAAAGGATATAAAAACCAGGAAACAGGCAAATATTACGAATACAAGGACAGCAGCGGCAGGAACGACATCGTATCCGCCAAGGCCTCCTACGACGCAAATTACGTCTACTTCAGGGCGGAGACTGCGGAGGATCTGACCCCCGCCACCGATGAACTGTGGATGAGGCTTCTCATCGACTTGGATTCCGTTGGCGGCAAAAAGACCGGCCTTCCCTCCTGGGAATCGTTTAACTATATTGTCAACCGAAAGAGCCCCGGCACATCCGGCAAGGCAGTCCTTGAGCGCTCAACGGGAGGCTGGAACTGGGAAACGGCGGGGGACTGCGACATGAAGGTTGACGCCAATGTGCTTCAGCTCCGCATCCCCCTCGAGGCCCTCGGCATCAAGCCGGGAGAGCCTTTCGTCCTCAACTTCAAATGGGCTGACAACAACCTCCGGGACGGCAGCGATCCCCTTGAGCTGTACACCCTTGGCGACACCGCCCCCGGCGGAAGGTTCAAATACTGTTTTACCGCCAGAAGCACGCCTTCAGGCTCCGACACCGCCAATGCATCCAAAAAATCCAAAGGCTGCGGCGGAGTTTTGACCTCCGGCTTCGCGGCAGCCTCCGCCGCAGCGCTGGCGGGAGCGGCTGTTTTATCGGTAAAAAAGGGAAAAAAGACAAACAGAAAAGAGCGCTGAAAATGGATTTTCTTAAAAAAGCTTACAATCTCATGCCCGTCCTCCGGGAAAGCATTGCAAGGCCCGTCTCCGGCATTCCCGAAGGCAGGACAATGCGGGACGGCGACAGTTTTATGCTTGACTTCGGCACCCACGTTGTGGGCTACATAACACTTGCCGTCAACGTGGAAAAGCCCGGCGGCGACACCGCCGACTCGCCTCTTGCCGTGGAGTTCAAGTTTTACGAAAACCTCTGCGAGGACAGGTCGAAGGTTTACACGGGAGGCATGTCCCGCTCCTGGTTCCAGGTGCAGACAGTCTTTGCCGACAACCCTTACGAGCCCCTGGAGCTGCCCCGCAGATACGCCTTCCGCTACGTAAAGATCACGTTTCCCGCCAATACAAGCTACGCAGTGAGCTACAAGGACTGTTTTGTCCGCACCGTCACCTCCGCAGATGACTCAAAGCCCGCGCCTCTTCCGGCCGGCACCGACCCCCTTCTCAAAGAGATTGACAGGGTCGCCCTCCTCACGCTGAAAAACTGCATGCAGACGGTTTTCGAAGACGGTCCGAAGCGGGACAGGAGACTATGGCTCGGAGACCTTTATCTTCAGGCAAAGACCAACTACTGCACCTTCAAAAACAACGATCTCGTGCTGCGATGCCTCTACCTTTTCGCGGGCCTTCCCCATGAAGACGGCTGCCTTTCCTCAGCTGTTTTTCAGGAGCCCGTTCTCCGGGGCCAGTCCTGGATACTTCACGACTACGCACTGTTTTTTGCAGGCGTATTGGCGGATTATTACAGGGCAGCAGGCCGCAAGGACGTGGTAGAAGAGCTATGGCCCGTCGCTTTCAGACAGACCGAAATCGCATATGAAGGGTTTGAAAAAGAGGGTCGGAGAGCCCCCGTAAATATGTACTTTATAGACTGGTGCCCCTCCCTTGACAAGTCCTGCGCCGCCCTGGGCATACTGGTCTTCATGCTCAAAGAGGCTCTGTACCTGGCTGAGATTGCAGGGACAGAGGCGCAGAAGGAGACCCTCAGGCGGGAGATCGAAACCGTTTCGGAGACCTTGGCGGCAATGTATGACCCCTCCGAAAAGCTCTTTTGCACCTCCTCCGGTCAGCTTTCGGTCCATTCCCAGATGTGGGCGGTCCTTGCGGGCGTCCTTGATCCTGCGGAAAACGCATCAGTCATGAGCGAGACACTCCGCAGGAAAGACCTTGTAAGCCCCGTCACCCCTTACGCAATGCACTATTTCATAGAGGCCCTGATTAGGTCCGGTCTCAAAGACGAAGCTTTTCATTTAATCAAGGAGTACTGGGGCGGCATGCTCGCCAAGGGCTGCGACTGCTTCCCCGAAGTTTTCGTGCCGGGGCATCCCGACGCCTCTCCCTACGGCTCCGTGGCCATGAACAGCTACTGCCACGCCTGGAGCTGCACCCCGGCATATTTCATAAGGACCTTCGGAGGCTGAGCCAAGGCCCCTTACTTTGCATAGCCCGGAGGTTGTTTTTCCGCGAACCTCCGGCTTTTTTATTGCCCGCCTTCATCGGAAAAATATTGCAACTTCACTCTCCCGGTGGTAAAATTCAAAATTTATTCTTGCCGGGTGTCTGCAAGAGCGCCCTCAGGCAGAATCGGTGCGGCAAAGAGGTGATTCCTTTGAAGAACTTTATCTACGATATGCATACCCACATTTTTCCCCAAAAAATAGCGGAAAAAGCGGTTTCTTCCATTGGCAGTTTCTACGGACTTTCCATGTCAAGGGGCGGGTTCTCGGAGGACCTCATAGAGTCAGGCGCAAAGGTTGGCGTCGAAAAGTTTCTTGTGTGTTCCACAGCAACGACCCCCCTTCAGGTGACGGCCATCAACAGTTTTGTGGCGGGCGAAGTTAAAAAGCACCTTGAATTTATAGGTTTCGGGACCATGCATCCGGGGTTTGAAAACATTGGCGATGAGGTCGACAGGATCGTTGATATAGGTCTTGTGGGCATAAAGCTGCACCCGGATTTTCAGAAGTTCGCTATTGACGATGCGGAGGCGTACCCGATCTACGAGGCGGCCGAGGGAAGACTGCCGATTCTTTTCCATACAGGGGACAAGCGCTACAGTTATTCGAATCCGGAGCGTATTCTTAAGATTCTCAAGGATTTCCCGAACCTCACATGTATTTGCGCCCACCTTGGCGGCTACTCGGAATGGGACAAAGTGGCGGCGCTGAAAGGGTACCTGGGAAACCCGAACATATATTTTGACACCAGCAGTTCCATAAGATTTCTTGACCCCAAGACATCCGTCGACATTATAAGAGCCCACGGCGTTGAGCACGTTTTCTGGGGCACCGACTACCCCATGGAGCAGCACACCGTTGAGCGGGACAATCTCATGGCACTTGAGCTCACGGATAAAGAAAAACAGATGATTTTCAGAGACAATGCGGTGAAATTCATTGGCGATATTGAGCGCAGGCTCAAAAAGAACTGATTCAGGAGGAAGGTTATGGAGTACAAAGACCTCGCAAAAAACGAACTCAAGGAAATCCTTGCGGAAGAGTACAGAAAGTTTAACGACTACAAGAATCTCGGACTCAGCTACGATATGACGCGCGGCAAGCCCTGCAAACTGCAGCTTGACCTCTCGAACGAGATGGAGAGCGAGAAATTCCTGCAGGGGTTCCACTCGATTTCCGATCAGGAGGTTCGCAACTACGGCGTGCTCGACGGTATTCCGGAGGCGAAAAAACTGATGTCGGAGATGCTCGGGGTCGGTACTGACGAGCTCGTTGTCGGCGGCAGCTCCAGCCTTAACCTTATGTACGATATGCTGGTGCGCTTCATGCTTTTCGGCACGGGCACCGAAGGCTGCAAACCCTGGTCGAAGGAAGAAAAGATCAAGTGGATCTGCCCTGTTCCGGGTTACGACCGCCACTTCCTGATCACCGAAAAGCTCGGTTTTGAGCTCATCGCAGTCCCGCTTCAGGGCGACGGTCCGGATATGGACAGGATTGAGGAGCTCGTGAAAGACGCCAATGTCAAAGGCATGTGGATGATCCCGAAATACTCGAACCCGACCGGAGAAGTCTACTCGGACGAGAAAATCAGGCGCCTTGCCTCGATGAAAACTGCCGCCAAGGACTTCAGAATCCTATGCGACGACGCTTACACCGTTCACTTCCTTAAGAACGGCCCCGCAAAGCAGCTCAACATGCTTGAGGCCTGCAAAGAAGCCGGCAACCCCGAGAGAGTTTTTCTCTTCGGTTCGACCTCAAAGATCACCTTCCCCGGCTCCGGTCTCTCCGCTGTCTGCGGCTCCGAGAAGAACGTCAAGTACCTTCTCACCTACCTCAACATACAGACGATCTGCTACGACAAGATCAACCAGCTCCGTCACGCGCGTTTCCTCGGCGACTACAGCGGAATCATCGCGCACATGAAAAAACACGCAAAAATCCTGCTTCCGAAGTTCGAAGCAGTTGACAAAATCCTCAATGAAGAGTTAAATGGTCTTGGAATTTTAACCTGGACAAAACCCGAAGGCGGCTATTTCATCAGCATCGACACACTGCCCGGATGCGCTGCGGCCGTTGTCGCCAAGGCAAAAGAGTGCGGCGTCAAGTTCACACCCGCCGGCTCTACCTTCCCCTACAAGAAGGACCCTGACGACAGAAACATCCGCATTGCCCCCACTCTTCCTCCCATACAGGAGCTTGAGGCCGCGATCAGAATTCTCTGCGTCTGCGTGAAAATCTGCTCGATCGAAAAGCTGCTCGAGGCTTAACTTTTCCCGATTTTTACGAGAATACCGACCATGGACGACTTTTCAAAAGCCAATGCGATAGGACCCGAAGACTACGCCGAACCGCGCTGTCTTCTCTGTGATGAGCCCTACGGCAAGGAGCCCGAAGTGCGCTCCGTTCCCCAGCAGCGGATCATCGAAAAAAACGACGAATACCTTGCGAAAAGGGACTACGAAGGCGCCGAGAGGCACCTTTTATACTGGCTTGAGGAGGCCCGCCTCGGCAACGACAGGCGCGGCATGCTCGTCATCGCCAATGAGCTCATCGGCCACTACCGCAAGTGCGGCAGCAAAGACAAGGCCCTCGAGAACGTTGACCTTGCCCTGTCGCTGCTTGAATCGCTCGGCTTTGGCGACACGCCCACAGCCGGCACCACCTATGTAAACTGCGCAACCGCCTGCAACGCGTTTTCGCTGAACGACCGCTCAATGACCTATTTCAAAAAGGCCGAGTCGATTTATGAGAGCATACCGGACATCCCGGACGCGCTCCTTGGCGGTTTGTACAATAATATGGGCCTCTGTTGCAAAGCACTCAAACGTTTTGACGAGGCCAGAGCCTACTACGCCAAGGCGACAGCCCGCATGTCGAAGGTCGAAAACGGCGAGCTTGAGCGGGCGATCACCTGCCTTAACGTTGCCGACGTCGCTGCGGAAGAAAAAGGACTTGAAGCCGGCGAGCCGGAGATTTACAATTTGCTTGATGAGGCATATGACCTTTTGAAGAATAACAATGCGCCGAGGGACGGCTACTACGCGTTCGTTTGCGAGAAGTGCGCCCCGGTGTTCGGATATTACGGTTACTTCCTCGCCGCCGAAGAACTTGGCGGTATCGCAAAGCAAATCTATGAACGGTCTTGAACTGTCAAGAGAATACTTTGAAAGCTTCGGGCGGCCCATGCTTGAAAACGATTTCGGCGGGCTGCTTCCTTACGTTGCTGTCGGGCTCATCGGGAGCGGATCTGAGTGCCTCGGCTTTGATGACGAGGTGTCGCGCGACCACGATTTCGAGCCCGGTTTTTGTATCTTTCTGCCCGGCGAAGAGACCGTCAGCCGCAGGGACGCTTTTCTCCTTGAAAAGGCATACCTGAAGCTCCCCAAGGAGTTTATGGGCGTGAAAAGAGACGTGCTTTCGCCCGTCGGCGGCGCACGCCACGGAGTCATCAGAATTCCCGAATTTTTCGAAAAAACTGTCGGTTCACCCGACGGAAATCTTACGTTTTCAAACTGGTTCTCACTCCCCGAGCAGGCGCTCCTTGAGGCGACCTCAGGCGAGGTGTTTTTCGACAATTACAGCCTTCTTTCGAAAGTTCGCGCGGGCCTTTCGTTCTTCCCGCGCGACGTCATGCTGAAAAAGCTTGCCGGCAGACTTTTGCTCATGGGCCAGTCGGGCCAGTACAACTATCAGCGCACCCTTTCGCACGGCGAGACCGGTGCCGCGCAGCTTGCCGTTTTTGAGTTTGCCGACAGCGCAATCTCAGCCGCATTCCTCCTCTCGGGAAAGTACCGTCCCTACTACAAGTGGGTGTTCAGGGCTCTCCGCGAGCAGACGCCTTTCTCGCACCTTGCGGCCTCTTTCGAGCAGCTCATAACCGCCGGAAATTCGGCTGACGAGGCAGCGTTTAAGACCTCTTTGATTGAAAGCATATCGCTTGAGATTATCGGCGCGCTTACCGCCAAGGGCCTCTCGGGCGAAAAAAGCACCTCCCTCGAGGCCCACGCCTATGCCGTCAACGCCTCAATCGCGGACGCCGGCATAAGGAACGCACACGTACTCGCGGCGGTCTGAGCGCATTGGCGGTTTCGTTATTTTTGTCTGTTTTTAATTAAAATATCAGTCGCAAAAATCCCCGCAACATGATATAATCACCATAAATTCTTTTTTAGGAGGATTATTATGGCCAAATTTGATGAATCTCTTGAATATAAGCGCAAAAATTCGTGGCAGTACATGACTGACGAGACCAAGAAGGACGTCTTTGATTTTTGCGAAGATTACAAAAAATTCCTCGACAGCAGCAAGACCGAGCGCGAAGCCGTTGACACCGCTATTGAGATGCTGAGGGCTGACGGATATCTCTCGCTTGACGAGGTCAAGGAGAAGAAGCTTGCCGCCAAGGACCTCCCCGGCACCAAACTTTACTACGTTCACCACAACAGGTGCATTTTTATCGCCAAGCTCGGCAAGAAGCGCCCCGACGCAGGCTTCAACCTCATCGGCGCACACGTTGACTGCCCGAGACTTGACCTCAAGCCCTGGCCGTTCGTCGAGAAGAACAATTTCCTCTACTTCAGAACGCACTACTACGGCGGCATCAAGATGTATCAGTGGCCGACCATCCCGCTCGCGCTCCACGGCGTCATCGTAAAGGCTGACGGCACCAAGATCAACTTCAGAATCGGCGAGGACGAAGGCGACCCGAAATTCATGATTTCAGACCTTCTTCCGCACCTCGGACACGCTCAGACCAGCAAACCCGCCAATTCGTTCATCGACCCCGAAGCACACCTCAACGTGATCATCGGATCGATGCCCGGCAAGGCAAACGAGGACGATCCCGACGACAAGCCCTTCACGGTCAAACAGTCGATTCTTACCTATCTTGCCGAGAAATACAACATCACCGAGCGCGACTTCATCAACGGCGAGCTCGTCATCACCCCTGCCGACAAGGCAGTTGACATCGGCTTTGACAAAGCCCTCATCGCGGCTTACGGCCACGACGACAGAGTCTGCGCATTCACCGAGCTCCGCGCCCTCCTCGACATGAAGAAGGTGCCTGAGAAGACCGCTGTTGCATACTTTGCCGACAAGGAGGAGATCGGAAGCGTTGGCGTCACCGGCGCAAGATCGAACTCTCTCGAGCTCTTCACAATGGAAGTTGCTTCCCTCTACGGTGTAAAAGAGACTCTTCTCTCAACCAAGCGCTGCCTGGCTGCCTCCAAGATGCTCTCCGCTGACGTCACCGCAGCTTTCGACCCGTCCTACCCCGAGGTTTACGACGAGACAAACGCAGCATTCATGGCAGGCGGTCTTGCAATTGAAAAATACACGGGCAGCGGCGGAAAGTTCGGCACATCAGACGCCCCGGCGGAGTTCGTTGCCGAGATCACGGACATTTTCGATAAGAAAAACGTCGCTTGGCAGATCAACGAAATGGGCAAGATGAACTGCGGCGGCGGCGGAACCATCGCTCAGTATATGGCCGACAAGGGCGTCGAAGTCATCGACTGCGGCGTGCCGCTCTTCAGCATGCACTCCCCGCTCGAGCTGGCCTCGAAAGCAGATATTTACTGGGCCTACAAAGGCTACCTTGCCTTCATAGACAGGTAAAACGCAGATTTTTGGCTCTTTACGTGTTTTGCACGGAGAGAACAGGAACCTTCGTGAACCCGAGATTCTGCAAAGCACATCGGGCATTAATTCGAACAGTTTCGCCTCAGGAAGGCGAACAACAATAACGTGGCAGCCCTGCGGCTGCCGAAACAGCTGATGCAGGCCGGAATCAAGGCTTCGCATAGATGAAGAAAAAGGAAGGAAAAAGTTATGAAAAAAGTATTATCAGTTCTCTTGATTTTGGCCGTAATGCTTCTTGGCATTGGCGTTGTCAACGCTGATGAAGTTACAACCGAGCCCGAGGTTATGTGGCTTGCCGATTATATCGGTGGCGCACCTCTTATCGGTCACTGGTGGGCGCAGCCGAACCAGGTTGACGGTGTTTGGGAAGCCTACAATGACCTTGACGCATATGCCGCAGTCACGTTCTTTGCAAAGAAGCCCTTCAGCGCGATTGAGATCCCTTACTGGGCAGGCAATCCGAGCCAATTTCCCGGCATCGTTGAAGGCGAAGTTGAGTTTGCTCTCTTCAAGGCTACGCCGGGCGCAGCTGTCACTGCCGATGAGTACAACAGTGACGACGCGGTAAGAAGAGAAGTTCTCACCACCAACTGCGACAACCAGCAGTTCGTATGGAATTTCGAGCAGGTTCCCGGCGGAACGTACTGCCTGAGAATCAAACTCCTCACCGAGGAAGGCGCATACTTCGTTCTCAGCGTTGGCGAGCCCAATGAAGTTGATTGCGAATTTGACATTTACGGCTTAACGGGCGGTTCTGATGACGCGTTTATCGCCAATATCGTTTTTGACGAAGGCGAAGAAGTTACTCCCGAGCCGAAGCCCACAGCTACACCCGAGCCCGACCCCACAGAGACTCCCGAAGTGACGGCAGAGCCGGAAGCAACAGCTGAGCCTGAAGCGACCGAAACCGCTAAGCCCGATGCAACAAAAGAGCCTGACAGCGGCACGTCCGATGGTGAAAAGCCGGCAGCCAAGAAAGGATGCGGCGGCGTTATCGCAATTTCCGGTATCTCCGCAGTCGCACTTGCAGCGGCAGTTCTTGTTGTAAAGAAGAAATCCAAATAAGCTAAATCACCAAAGCATCCCGGACGTCCCCGAGCGTCCCGGATGCTTTTCAGAATTATTCCGCTGCATTGGCGGTAATTTCAGGAGGAAATAATGGTAAGAATTCTTATTAATCCCAAGTCAAACAATGGCACAGGAAAAGAAGCCGGCAAGGAAATCGAAAAGCTTCTCCCGGGCGAGACGTTTGAGTACGTTGACGTTACAACTATCGAAAACGCGTACGATTACGTTGAGGCTCTCGAGGGCGACGAGAAAGTGGTTCTCTGCGGCGGCGACGGAACGCTCCAGCATTTCGCCAACGACGTTCACAACAGACCGCTCTCAAGGGACGTATACTTCTACCCCGCGGGCTCCGGAAACGACTTCTGGTTCGATGTCAAAGGCGGCGTAAAGGATGAACTGCTGCTCATCAATCCGTATGTTGAAAAGCTCCCCGTCACAATTGTTGACGGCAAGGAATACTGCTTTGTCAACAACGTTGGCTTCGGAATCGACGGTTACTGCTGCGAGGAAGGCGACAGACAGCGGGCAAAGAACGACAACAAGCCTATCAACTACACTGCCATCGCTATAAAGGGCCTTCTCTTCAAGTTTAAGCCCAGAACCGCCAAAGTGACCGTTGACGGCAAGACATACGAGTTCAAAAAAGCCTGGCTCGCACCCGTTATGAACGGCAGATTCTGCGGCGGCGGTATGAACGTCGCTCCGGATCAGGACAGACTCAACAAGGAACGCAACCTCACATGTGTTGTTTTCTACGACAAGGTCCCGCTCCATGCCCTCATGATATTCCCGAAGATATTCAAAGGCGAGCTCGTTAACGAGAAGAAGCACGTCACCGTTTTCACCGGCAAGGACATCAAAGTTGAATTTGAAAAGCCCTGCGCTATGCAGATTGACGGGGAGACTTTCCTCAACATTTCCTCCACGGAAACCCACGCTTACAGGGAAGACTGAGCCGCAAAAAGCTGAAAAGCTCAGAAGCTCAGAAACTTCTTATAAAAGAATCCGGAAGCGTCCTTTGGATGACCGCTTCCGGATTCTTTTATATCTCAATATTGGCGATGTCCTTTATGTCCTCTATTAGGAAGTCAGGCCCCGCGTCTATGAGCTTTTGTCTTTCGCCCATGCCGTAGAGGCATCCGCAGGTCTTTACCCCCGCCGCCCTTCCGGCGTCGATGTCGGCCTTTGAGTCGCCTACCATCACGGTTCTCTCGGGAGGTATGCCCGCATCCTCCATGCAGCGCCTTATGCCCTCGGGGTCGGGTTTCCTCTTGGCGAGATTTTCGGGGCAGTAGACGGATGTGAAAACGTCCCTGATGCCGAAAAAAGCGAGAGTCTTTTCGGTTATCTTAAGAGGCTTGTTCGTAAAAAGCGAAACCGTGTCGCCTCTTTTTGTAAGAAGCGATAGTGTCCCGGAAAGGCCCGGGTAAGGTATTGACGTGTCGGTGCAGTGGTCAAAATATGCCTCTTTATAGGCAAGAAGTATCTCGTCAACGGATACGCCGGGGACCGTGAGAACGTTCTCGATGAGGAACCTTGCCCCGTAGCCGACATATTTCAGAACCTCGTCCGTCTCAAGAGGCAAAAGCCCGTATTTTTTCCGCACTACGTTGAGGGATGTCGCGATATCGTCGCCCGTGTACGAAATTGTGCCGTCAAAATCAAATATATAAAGTCTTTTTTCACCCATTTTAAGTTACCGTTAAACGCGGGATGATGGAAAACGGTCAGTCATTCTCCTGCTCGCTCTTGCGCTTTGCCGCAGCAGTGCCGTTCCAGAGTTTCTCAAGATTGTAGAACTCGCGCTCGCTCTGCTGGAAAAGATGCACAACAACGTCAAGGAAATCGATAAGTATCCATGAAGCCGTGTCGTAACCCTCAACGCCTGCCGGTTTGACGCCAAGCTTGCCGAGTTCGTGGATGACCTCGTCAGCCATACCGCGAAGGTGTGTTGTCGAGCTGCCGCTTGCGATCACGAAATAGTCCGTCACAATAGTCTTGTCGGCGAGCGGAATAACTTCGATGTCCTTGCCCTTCCTGTCCTCAATAATACTTTTGATTTTCTCTGTCATTGCTTCAGATGTCATAAAATGTCCTCCGTTTTTGTTGTTTATCACGCCCCCGTCCTATCAAAACGGGGGTTTTGCACCGGCTGTGAGTACCGCCAATGCCTCTCAAACCTTTTTTCCCTTTTCCCTGTCGGCAATTGCCGCGTTTCTCGTGTAGATCGTGCGCACGTCAATCGGCTCGCCGCGCTTCAGTATGATCTTGATTGTCTCGTCGCACGCAAAAGCGATTGCGGGAACAAGGCCCTCATTGTCGGCAAGGCGCCTTACCTCTTCGAAAAACTCGCCGCACCTGTTCTTTTCGGTGTAGTCCGCGATGAAAACGACCTTGTCAAGAAGGCTCATGTTTTTGTCGCCCGTCGTGTGCTTCGCGATTGCGCTAAGAACCTCGCTGTCGGTCACACCGTACCTTCTCTCCGCCACGACGGCTCCGAGAGGCCCGTGAAGAACCCTGTAGCTGAATCCTGCGGCAGGCTCCGGCGAGAAGTCCTCCGGCGTCATGCCGATCCATTTAAGCTGCGGCACCGTGACGCCTTTTGCGCAGTCATGAAGGAGACCCGCGAGGTGCGCCTTGGCGGTGTCGGCCCCGTACTTTTCGGCAAGCCTGACCGCTTCCTCGGCAACGCCCAAGCTGTGAATAAAACGCTTCGGGGGCAGCACCGAGCGGAGGTCTTCCGTTATTGCCTCTTCGGTCATAGGCCCCTTGCGGTAAAGCCCGTGCTCCGTAATGAACCTTGAAACGCTCTCCGGCACGGAGCCGTCTTCGGGCGCGGAACCGTTTGCGAAAGCCTCTCTTATATTTGTGGATGAGATCTCGGGGAGCGTCTCGTTTGAGAGGAGCACATTGGCGCCAATGCCCGAAAGCGCTTTTTGGGCGTCCTCAAGGCCCTTTTCGCCCGTGCCCTTACGCCTGACAAGAATGAAGTTTGCAAATCCGCCGAGCTTTTCGGCATCCTTCCAGCCGCCGATTCCGACAGCCGTGTCATCGCCGAGGATATAGTAAAATTCCGTCCCGGGGTTCTGCTCTTTGAGCTCCGCGAGCGTGTCGGCCGCAAACGTGTAGCCGTTCTTTTTAACTTCAATGTCGCAGACAGAGAGCCCGTCAATGCCCGACACCGCAGCCTTTGCAAGCTCAAGCCGAAGGAGCCCCGGCGTCACAGGTCTTGCGAACTTGTGCGGCGGATTTCCGGCCGGCAGGATGATCACATTGTCAAGCCCGAACTCTTCCTTTATCTTCAGCGCGCACTCGATATGGCCAATGTGAATCGGGTCAAACGTGCCGCCGAGAATCCCTGTCTTTAACATAACCGTTTCCCTGTATTTGCGTCAAAATCAATTTCTGAGGCTGTGGATCGGAGCCGGTATTCTGCCTCCCCTGTCGATGAAAAGGCTGCTGTCGGCCTTCCTGACGCTCATAACGGGCGCCTCGCCGAGGAGTCCGCCAAACTCAACCGTGTCGCCCTCAACTTTTCCGGGCGCGGGAATGATTCTGACTGCTGTTGTCTTGTTGTTGATGACGCCGATCGAAATCTCGTCGGCGATGATTGCCGATATGGTTGCCGCGTCCGTGCTGCCGGGGACCGCAATCATGTCAAGGCCCACCGAGCATACGCAGGTCATCGCCTCAAGCTTCTCAAGCGAAAGCGAGCCGGCCCTCACGGCTGAAATCATGCCCTCGTCCTCGCTGACCGGGATGAAAGCTCCGCTGAGACCGCCAACGTGCGACGAAGCCATAACGCCGCCCTTCTTGACCGCATCGTTAAGGAGCGCCAGAGCCGCCGTCGTTCCGGGGCCGCCGCATGAGCTGATGCCCATCTCCTCAATGATTCTTGCGACGCTGTCGCCTACAGCAGGTGTAGGTGCGAGCGAAAGGTCTACTATGCCGAACTCAACGCCGAGGCGCTTGCTGGCTTCCTTGGCGACAAGCTGACCCATTCTCGTAATCTTAAACGCGGTCTTCTTGATTGTCTCTGCAAGAACCGTGAAGTCCTCGCCGCGAACCTTCTCAATCGCGCACTTTACAACGCCCGGGCCGCTGACGCCGACGTTGATGACCCTCTCGGGCTCTCCGACGCCGTGGAAAGCTCCCGCCATAAACGGGTTGTCCTCAGGCGCATTGGCGAATACCACGAACCTTGCACAGGCCGAGCCGCCGCTGTCCCTTGTGAGTTCCGCAGCCCTCTTGATGAGAAGGCCGATTTCCTTCACCGCGTTCATGTTGATGCCCGCCTTGGTGGTTGCGACGTTGACGCTGGAGCAGACCCTGGAAGTTGCCGCAAGCGCCTCGGGAATGGACGCGATGAGCGCCTTGTCAGCCTCCGTGAAGCCCTTGTGGACGAGCGCCGAGTAACCGCCAATGAAATTCACCCCGACCGTCTGAGCCGCCTTCTCAAGAGTCACGGCAAGCTCCGCACACTGCTTCGGCGTGGCGCCTCCGCAGATGATAGCCGCAGGTGTGATCGAAATGCGCTTGTTCACGATCGGTATACCGAGCTCTCTTTCGATTGCCTCGCACTCCGGAACAAGCCTCTCGGCCGATTTGCAAATCTTGTCGTAAACGGCCTTCTTGGTGGACTCAAAGTCGCTTCTGATGCAGTCGAGAAGGCTTATGCCCATCGTTACGGTCCTTATGTCAAGGTGCTCCGACTGAATCATGTGTATTGTCTGTCTGATCTCGTCAACTGAAATTAACATCTCTTATCTTCTTTTCCTCACTGTAACGTGTAAAAATTATGCGCCGGCCTTCTTGGTCTCAGGTACGGCGCAAACGTCTGTAAGCCGCTTCCGGTCTTCAAATCTTATGCATCGACTGGAAAATCTCAGTCTTCTGAATCTGAATCACAACGCCAAGTTCGCTTCCGAGTGCGTTGAGGTCATTGTAGATCTCATCAAAAGGCTTCGAGGCTTCATTTATGTCAACCATCGTGACCATCGTAAAGAGGTCTTCCATGATGGTCTGGTTAATGTCGAGTATGTTTACGTTAACCTTTGCAAGGTAAGTGCTGACCGCGGCGATGATGCCGACCCTGTCCGCGCCCAAAATTGTAATTATCGCTTTGTTCATGATCAATGCCTTCTCTCAACGAGTTTAAATTGTATACCCTGGTCGATGCAGTTCGAAATGAAGATTTCAAGCGCCTTGTAGCACTTCTCATCGGCCATGAATTCCGAAACCGTTCCGTTGTATCCCGCCCTCGCGTCAAACCAGACGGCAAGTTCCTCGGCGGACTTGTCCTTGTAAGCCGATGCGTCCGACTGGTACGTGTAAGTTCTGAACACGACCGTGTAACCCATCGCCTCGGCCACCTTGAGCAGCCTCTCGTTAAAGTAGTCCGTCCTGAAAAGATACATTCTCTCAGTTGCGCCGAACAGCTTCTGGTACTCCTGCTCAACGGCAAGCAGTCCCTCCGCAAACGTCTCGGCTGTCAGCTGTTTTATATTGTCATCGCCAATGATCCCTCTGTTGCCGATGATGTGCCCCTCGTTCTTCATCCTGATGACCTTGTCAGGGTAATTGGCGATATAGTCCTTGGTCACAAAGAAAACCGCCTTCACGTCATACCTCTTGAGCAGGTCAAGGAGCTTGTCCGTGTATCCGTAGTCGTAGTGGAGGATGAACGTCATGTAGTGATTCCAGTCCTCGTCCTCGCCAATGGTATAGAACACGTAGTCGACGTTCTTAATGATCTCTTTGACGCGGCTGTAGATTACCGCCCTGTTCTGATTGTCGGCACCCGTCTCCCACTTGGTTGAGAAGTGGTCAAAAGTTGTTCCGTAATTCATGAAATCAACGTTTTTGATCACAGGGAACTCGATCCTCGGCCAGACAGTCGGCACGGGAGTGTTCTGCGCGGGAGTCTCTTCCGGCGTCTCCGTCGGAGTCGCGTCGGTCGGCGTCGGAGTCTCGGAGCCGCCGTCAGGAGTAGGCGTTGCATCTCCCGGCGTTTCGGTCTCGTAGGGCTTTATCGTCCTTATGTCTATAGGTTTGTCTGTTTCTTTCGGGGAATTGCTCCCGGTCCCTCCGGGGCTCTGCAAAAAGCATCCTATGCAGATAAGCACAGATGCAACGATAAGCATTATAAAAAGAGTTATAAATTGGCTTTTCTTCATAGCTAAAAGTCCTTTCGGAATGCTTTCGCGAGTTAATTTTATCACAAAGCCTCATCTGCCGCAATAATATTGGCCCCTTCGGACGGCTTTCGGGCCGCCTGTTTAAGGCAATTTTAATGCTCGCCTGAGAGGGGTTTACGGGTAAATTACAGGGTGTGTTTCCGTCCCGGAAATTGCGCCGTAAGGTCAGAGTTTCACGAGGCCGCGCGAGATCATCGTCTCAAGGCTCATGAGGATGCCGAGCTTTGCGTGCGCCCACGTGAGGCCGCCCTGGAAGTAGACCGCGTAGGGTTTCCTGATGGGGCCGTCAGCCGAAAGCTCAATGGATGCGCCCTGGATGAAAGCGCCTGCCGCCATGATGACCTTGTCGTCGTAACCGGGCATGTCCCACGGAAGGGGTGTGACGTACGAGTCGACCGGCGCTGCGAGCTGAATGCCCTTGCAGAACGCGATCATGGCCTCTTCGCTTCCGAGCTCGATCGACTGGATTATGTCGTGGCGCGTTTCGGACGCTTTGGGTACGCACTTATAGCCAAGGGGTTCGTAGAGCTCCGCGGCGAATATTGCCCCCTTCTCCGCCGCGGCAGTGACTGTCGGCGCGAGGAAAAAGCCCTGATAGAGCCTGTCGATTATACCGAGGTTTGCTCCGACTTCGCGTCCGAGTCCGGGCGCCGACAGCCTGTAAGCACACCTTTCTACGCACTCTTTGGTGCCGCAGATGTAGCCGCCCGTGGGGGCAAGGCCGCCTCCCGGGTTCTTTATGAGCGAACCGACGATCATGTCCGCTCCTACGTCCGAGGGCTCGATGAGCTCCGTAAACTCGCCGTAGCAGTTGTCGACCATGACCTTAAGGCCAGGTTTCACCTTCTTCACAAAAGCGATCGCCTCGCCTATCTCCGCGACCGAAAAGCTCGGCCTCATAGAGTATCCCTTGGAGCGCTGGATGGCGACGAGGGCTGTGTCCTTGGTTATAGCCTTTTCGATGGCTTTAAAGTCAAAGCGCCCTTCTTCGTTCAGGTCAACCTGCGAATATCTGACGCCAAGCTCTGCAAGCGAGCAGGGGCTCGGCCTTATGCCTATAACCTCCTGCAGCGTGTCGTAGGGCGCGCCGTTTATCGACAAAAGCTCGTCGCCGGGCTTGAGGTTTGCCGAAAGAGCGGTCGCAAGCGCATGCGTGCCGCACGTAATCTGGGGTCTTACGAGCGCAGCCTCAGTGTGGAAAGTGTCCGCGTAGACCTTTTCAAGCGTGTCGCGTCCGAGGTCGTCGTAGCCGTAGCCCGTGGTGCCCGAGAAGCATGCGGCGCTGACCCTGTTCTTGCTCATTGCAAGCAGGACCTTCGCCTGGTTCCGTTCGGCGATTTCGTCTATTTCTTTGAATCTTTTTTCGAGTTTTCCGAGAACGCTCTCACCGTATTCAATAACCCTGTCGGACAAGCCGAGTTCATTCAGTAGTCTGTTTTTTTCCATTGGCGTCAATATTTGCCTTTCCGGGTGTGTCACCCATGTCTTTCTTGAATATTTTTTTCAGAAGCTTTCCGGCATCGATATCATAAAGCACAAGCCGTGCGAGCTTCCTTTTTTCAAATTTCTCTAAAATTGCGTAAATTCCAACAGTGATCGCATAGGCTGTGATGGCTGAGAAAACGCCGACCGCAATGCCCGCGATAACGTCTGTCGGGTAGTGCGCCATGAGGTAGTTCCGCGACGCGCACATGAGCACGATGTAAGGAATGCCCGCGTAAAGCACCTTCCTGTTCCAGACAAACGCCAATGCGAAAACGCCCGCCGCCGCGGCAGTCACGTGACCCGACGGGAACGAATAGCCGCTCTCGACGGGCGCCTTTATGTACCGCCACCAGTTGTAAAAGTCGGAGCCCAGCGCCTCGTACGGGCGGGGTCTTGCAATCATGTCCTTGAGCAGTATGTTTGTGATGAGCGCGCCGCAGCAGACAGCGCCAAGGAGACAGATGCCTATCTTTCTTGTCTTCGCAAAGCAGATGAGTATGACCGCAAGGACGATCATCCAGATGCCCTTCTCGCCGATAAACGTAAAGAACCTGGCTATCGGCGTCAGGACCTTGCCGGCATGCTGCGCCGCAACGTGCCAGAACGAGAGAATGTTATTGTCAAGACCGTAGAAAAGAGAAGTCATATATCCTCCCGAAGATCACTCAAAATACATGTTGTCAACAAATCTTGCGTTGAAATCCTTGGCGTCATTGAGTGAGAAGCTGTCAATCTCTGACGCAAGCGCCTCGCAATCGCCAATGAATCCCCGGTCCTTTCCCGCCGCAATCGCCCCTTTCAAGGACGTGCTCGGAAAGACGGTCATTTTGTTTTCAAATTCAGGCGGGAAAATGCCCGTCGCAACGGCGTCGCGCTCCCTTATGTAGGAGCCGAGCCCTCCTGCGGTATATACGCGAAGAACTTCGTCCGCCCTGATGCCCGCCTTCTCGAGAAGGATCTCGATGCCCGTGCGGATGGCCGCCTTGGCGAGTTGGAATTCGCGAACGTCCTTTCTCGTAAGAGAGAGGCCCGTTTTTGTGAAAGCTTCCCTGCCGCCCGCAGAGAGGAGGCCGTCAATCTCATAGTCTTCGTCCATGAGACCGGTCTCGTCAATGATATCATCGCCCAAAAGCATTGAAATAAGGCTAATAAGGCCCGAGCCGCAGATTCCTACAGGCTCCCTGTCCCAGATTGTCGAAAGCTTTATGCCGCCGCTCGTTTTTTCGACCCCGGAGATCGCTCCCGGGATGCCGCCCGTGCCGCAGCTGATGTTGGCGCCTTCAAAACAGGGGCCCGCGGCCGATGAAGTCGCGTAGTACCTGCCGTTTGCCTTGAGCACCATCTCGCCGTTCGTTCCGAGGTCGATGAAAAAAGCCGGCCCGTCGTCGTTTTTTATAACAGCCGCCGCACCCGCAACAACGTCCGCGCCGATAAAAGCGTCCGCCGACGGGAGCAGAGTCACATTTTCCGCGTCAATTCCAAGGTCCATGCCCGCAGTTCTCTTTGTCTCCGTAAACTCAGGTTTGAACGGGTAGGTGCCCATGCCGGCGGGGGAGACGCCAAGGAAAAGGTGCTGCATTGTTGTGTTGCCGGCAACATAAACCTCCCTGACATCAAGCTCCGGGAATGCCTCGCGGCTCTTCTTCAGCATGTCGTTTATGCATTGGCGGATGTCGCCCGTGAGCCTCTCAAGACCGCCGTCCGTTTTCGAAAAAGCGATCCTTGAGATTACGTCCGCACCGTATTTTTTCTGGGGATTTAATACCGCAAAAGGCATCAGCACGCTGCCGCCGGTTTTTTCGCAGAGCGCCGCTTCAACCGTTGTCGTACCTATGTCGACCGCAAGAAAAGCCTCGCCGAAGCCAAGGCCTGCATTGTCATTTTTTCCCTTCTTTTCGGCATTTGTAAGTATCTGAGAGTTTCCGAGTATCATCCTGGAAGGAAGCTTTACGGACACCATGCCGGAAGTCACTTCCTCGCGGCAGAGCCTCAAAACCTTCTCGCTGCCGTCGGCAAAAACAACGGCCGCCTCGCACTTGCCGCAGCGCCCGTTTCCGCCGCACGGAAGATCGATGTCAACGCCCGAAAGTCTCAGCGCCTCGGCGACCGTCACGCCCTCATATTTTGCGGAAAGGCTTACGCAAAGCACGTCTTCCGCCCTTTTGTCAGACGAATCACCAGCCAATTTTCTTGATCTCCTCGCAGTAGTAAACCACAAGTTCGAACTTGCTCCCCGGCATGAGTCTGTGGTCCGGGCACGGAATGAAACCGCCAAGCGACGCGAGCCTCTTCATGCGCTCAAGCTCCGCGTCAACCGCCTTTTTGTCCTTGCGGAGAGCCGTCTTGTCCATACCGCCGACGCCGAGCACCGCGTTTCCGAAGCGCTTCCTCGCCTTCTCAAACTGGTCGCCCCACGTTCCGACCTCAATCGGGAACATCACGTTGACCCCGTTTTCGACCCAGACGGGCAGCAGCTTCTCGACAACGCCGTCGCAGTCGAGCGAAATAATATCAATACCGTGCCTGTGGCAGAGCTCCGTGCGCTTTTTGTAGTGCTTTGCGCAGAGTTCTTCGAAAAGCGTTGGCGACAGCAGAGGCCCGCCGTTGAAGCAGATGTCCTCCCAGTAGTGCGCGTAGTCGAATTTTGCGCCTGTCTCGAGAACCGCCTTGGCGACTTCGTACTGCATCTCCGCGAAAGTATCGACAATATCGCCAAAGAGCTCCTCGTCATCGTCGTACATCAGGTAGCTCATGCCCATAACGGAGGTCATGTCCCTGATGCTGCCCATGACAGAGCCAAGGTGAATGCCGAGCGGCACGTCTGTTTTCCCGTAAATATCGTTGTTGAACCGCCCGAAAAAGTCAAAATCGACCCTTTTTTCGATGTTCAGCGCCATTTTGGGCTTAAAAAGCGTCTCAAAGGCCTCGCGGTCCTTGAGAAGGTAGTCGTACTCGGCAGGGATTGAAATGACGCCCGGGTGGATCTTTTCGATGATGCCGTTGCCGTTTTGGACAGCCTGCGAGCCGTCCGGAAACTCCTTCACGACCTTGTGTTCAAAACGCGGCATGAGACCGTTGTTTCCGCAGAAGACGTGCTGCCAGTTGTAGTCCCAGCCGATTATCCTGTCAAGCTCGTTGTCCTTCGGGCCGCCGTCGCAGTAACCGTCAAGAATGGACCTGTCAATATACCCCTGCCCGGCCCACTCCTCGAGAAGCTCCGTCCAGTAACCAAAATGCACCGCCGGCATCCTGTCGGCGGCTTTGAAGTGCAGAATATTGCTTGTCCTTTCACGGTTTGTCATACTGCCTCCCGCATTTTTGCGAAAAAACACCGGGTCTTTAATAAGGAGCGGATTATTTTCCGTTCATCTCTTTCAGAGCTTTCTCGGCAACCTCGGCAGCGCTTGCGGCGTCGAGAGTGTAGTAGTCTGCGCCGATTTCATTGGCGAATTCCTGCGTTACGGGAGCTCCGCCGACCATGACCCTGACCTTGTCCCTGATGCCTGCCGCGACGAGCGCGTCAATGACGTCCTTCTGAGCGTTCATTGTGGTTGTGAGAAGAGCCGACAGGCACACGATCTGCGCCCCGTTTTCCTTCACCGCCTCAACGACCCTCTCAGCGTCAACGTCCGTTCCGAGGTCTATGCACTCAATGCCTCTGCCCTCGATCATCATCTTGACGAGGTTCTTTCCGATGTCGTGCATGTCGCCCTTAACGGTGCAGATGACTGCCCTGCCGAGCGGTTCCGCGCCTGCCTTTGCAAGAGCGGGCTTCAGCACCTGCATACCCTTGTTCATTGCCCTTGCCGCGACGAGCACCTCGGGCACAAACACTTCGTTCAGCTTAAACTTCTCGCCGATGACGTTCATACCCGCCATCAGACCCTTGGTGAGCAGATCCTCAGGATTCTCGCCCTCCGCAAGCGCCTGCTCGACGAGAGCCACAACTTCTTTTGCCTTGCCGCCAATGACTTTCTCGGCAATGTCTTCACAGTACCCCATGACAAATCCTCCAAAATACTTTGCCTTATGATTTAACCTTTTTCCCTTTTGTTTTCCCTGAAACCTTTAAAATCAGTTCTTTTCCGGATTTTTGCGGTAAAGAACGACTGTAAATCCAACCACCTGAATGACCTCCGCACCGAGCTCCTTTGCAAAATAATCGGCAACCTCCCTCGGGTCCTCAAGAGACGTGTCAAGTATCCTGATTTTTATAAGCTCGCGCGCAGTCAGTGCGTCATCGACCTGAGTGATGAGATTCTCCTCAAGTCCGTTCTTGCCGACCTGGAATATTGCCGGCATCTTATTTGCCTGCGCCCTCAGCGCGGCTCTTTCTTTTCCTTTAAGCATAATCTTCAACCTCTTTTTATTACGCCCTTTTGCCTCAGAGCGCTCTCGTAACAAACCAATGTGGCCGCAAATCCCACGTTCAGCGACTCTACGCTTCCGAGCATCGGTATGATGACAGTGCTCGAAAACTTCTTCTCACGCCAAACAGGCGAAATGCCCTTGTACTCGTTTCCGCAGACGACCGCGATCCTGCCGCTGTAGTCCTCGTCAAAATAGTTCTTCGTCGCAGTAAGATCGGTCACAACCGCCTTAAAGCCGTTCTTCTCAAGCCAGTCGAAAAGCTCGTCCTCGTCAGCCTCCACAAAAGGAACCGTAAAAGCGGCTCCGAGACTTGACCTTATAAGCCTCGGGTGCGTGATCTTGCAGCGCCTGTTCACGTAAACCGCAAACTCGCCTCCGCACGCATCGACCGTCCTCAGAATGGCACCGATATTTCCCGGCTGCTCCTGCCCGTCAAGCACCACGCCCGTCATGTTCGCGTTAAGCTTAATGTCCGAAAGCTTCCGTTTGGGCATCACCGCGATGATAAAGCAGTAATCCGCGCCGTCCCTGTCGCTTATCCTTGCGCAGGTCTTTTCGGAGATTGCGTAAGTCTCCTTGGCGGCTTTCATGACGCCAATGAGCTTCTCCGCGTTCTCCTGCGCTTCTCTCCTCTCGGGGCACACGAAGAACATCCTGATTTCGATGTTGTTCTTAAGAAGCATCCCGCAGGCCCAGTCGCCCTCGCATATAAAAAGCCTGTCCGCATCGGGGTCGCCTGCATATTCTTCCGGCAGTTTCTTCGATGTCGCGAGCCTGTTGGCAAGTTTCACCTGCGGGCTTCCCGCCCCGACAGCCGTTAGGTTTCTGAAAATGTCACCCATTGTCTTCTTCCTGAATCAGTAATTGTTTTTTCTCAGCCTGTAGATGCCTATCGCCGCGGCAACCGGCAGGTTCAGCGAGTCAACCGTGTCTGCGTGCATGATTCTCACAGGCCTTCCGACGCCAAGGAAACTCTCCGGGAGCCCCGCGGCCTCATTGCCGAGTATCAGCGTCGCAGCCTTTCCGGACCCGAAGTCAACCTCCTCAATCGGCCTGCCGTCAAGCATAAACGGGAAAAAATCTCTTCCGCATTCATCCCCGCCGCTCTTCTCAAGCTGTTTTAAGTAATCTTCAAAGCTTTCGTATTGGCTTATTCTCAGTCTGAACACAGCCCCCATCGACGCGCGCACGGTCTTCGGGTTGTAAACGTCGCAGCACGGCGTTATAAGGGCAAGGTCAAACATCTCAAACGCAGCCATCGTCCTCATGATCGTCCCGAGGTTTCCCATGTCGCTCGGATTCACGAGTACAACGTGGTTCCGGTTCCTCTCAGGGCTCTCAAAGCTCTTCATGAAAACACCCGCCGCGTACACGTTCTCCTTGGGGTAGATGCGCGCCATCGCCTTGTCGTCAGTCACAAAGGGCACGCCAAGGTCATCCGCTATGCTCCTGAGCTTCACAACGCCCGCGTTCTCAAGCGAGTTTTTGGTGACAATGATCTTTTTAAGAAGCTCCGGCTTGTTCATCGCAAGCTCGCAGGTCGGAAACACTCCGCACGAATATGAGTGCGCAAAGTCCCTCTTGTAGGGCTTTATCTCAATCTCGCCGCCGTCCCTGTTCGTTTTGGGCTGAATCTTTTCCGTCATTTTCAAAAAGCTTTCAAAAGCACTTTTTTATGCTCAAAATGCACGCATTTTTCGGAAAATACGTGCATTCTTAAAGCGTCGTCCCGTGCGCCGTTATTACTTTCCGGGCGATGCCTCCCGAAAGGCCTCGCTTCAGAATTTGTAAATCGTCTTACGGCGTTCAAACTCTTCTTCTTCGATCATCTTGGCAGCTGTATCGGCAACACCCTGCGCCCATTCCGCCGCCTCGTCAAGAATCTTCTTCGTCGACTCTTCGTCATCCTCAAAGATCGGTTCAACACAGTGATACCTGCCGAGGATTACGGAATCCTGGAGTTTCTTGGCGAACTTATCGAGAGCTTTCTGCTTTTCAGTTGCACCTGTTGAGAAGATAGCAATTTTTCTGTCATAGATTTTGATAACCTGGAAGAGTGTATCAAAAGCCGGATTGTATCTGTTAAACCAAACAGGAGTTCCGATGAAAATGAGGTCATAGTCACGAGGGTCGTGCTTGAAGGGGAATATGCCCGGGCGACGTTTGAACATTACTTCAAACCAGATGCGGAGCCAATCAATACCGTATGCATGCCTCTTGCTGACGCGAACGATCTTCGAAACGTCCGCACCGGTCTTCTCGGCAATTGCATTCGCGACGGCCTCTGTGTTACCGTCAACCGTTGTATACAAAACAAGAACTTTCATCTGCCAGACAATAACTCCTTTCGGAACCTGTGTTTTTAGATACTGCTTGATTATACAAAGAAACAGGACTCAAGTCAATATTAAGAAACGCGCGTTTTAAGGAAACTTTGGCAAACCGCCAATCTCTCCCCCGCAGTAAACCTCGTCCCCGTCGTAGAAAACCACGAACTGGCCGGGGGCGGCGGCTCTTATCGGAGTGTCAAAGCGGGCTGTGACGGTCCCGGTCGATTCATCGTACTCCAGCGAGCCCGGTACAGACTTCTGGCCGGACCTTGTTTTGATCTGAAGACCGGTCTTTGACATTGGCGGTGTCTCTCCCTTCCGGAGCCAGGGGAAGTTCGGGTTTATGACCGTGAGCGAGCTTGAGTAGAGAAGCTCGTCGGGGCCCATTATGACCGCACCGTCTTCGGGACGTTTTGCGATGACATACATAGGGTCCTCGCCAAGGGTCATGCCGACGCCCTTCCGCTGCCCGATCGTAAAGCGCTCCATGCCTCCGTGAGTTCCGAGGACTTTTCCGTTTACGTCAATAAAACTGCCGGGGCGGCGGGCTTTGCCGGTTTCTGCGTACCAGTCCTCAATGAAGCCGATATAGTTTCCGTCAGGGACGAAGCAGATGTCCTGACTGTCGCGCTCCTCAGCGTTTTCAACGCCCGATAGCCTTGCGAGCTCGCGCACGTCGTCCTTTGACTCCACGCCGTCAAGCGGAAAAATGACCTTTTCCATGATCTCAGGCGTCAGGCCGTAGAGGAAGTAGGACTGGTCCTTTTTGACATTGGCGGCTTTTTTGAGCCTCGGATTTCCGTCCGCGTCCCTTTCGATTTTTGCGTAGTGACCCGTTGCGATGAAGTCAAAGCCGAGGGACATCGCCTTGTCAAGAAACAGGCCGAATTTGAGGGTCTGATTGCAGATTACACACGGGTTGGGCGTGCGGCCGTTTTCGTAGGACTCGCAGAAGTACTTTTTAACGTTCTCGCGAAACTCCTTTTCGAAATCGAACACGTAAAAGTCGATGCCGAGCTTTTTTGCGGCAGCCTCTGCCCTTTTTATCTGCGCGTCGGCGTCAGGAAGCAGGCGCATGATTGCTCCCGAGACGTCGCAGCCCCTCTCTTTTAGGAGCCTCACCGCCACGGTGCTGTCAACGCCGCCGCTCATCGCAACAAGAACCTTTTTATTCTGCTTCGCTTCAACTGTCATGGCTTTCGGATTTTTAAAACAGGGCTCTTTTTTTACGAGAGCCCTTTTTGATTTTTGTCTAAATATAGGTTGTTATCAGGCTTCGGGAGTCTCTTCGGGAGCGTCCTCTCCGGCGTCCTCTCCGGCTTCTGCTTCAGCTTCGCCGACGATCTCTTCGAGCTCGCCGTCCGCCTCGTCGGCCCCTTCCTCAACGTCGTCCTCGAACGTGCCCTCCTCGGCGTTCGGATCGGGCTCCGGCTTTACTGTCTCTTCGTCGAGCATTGCGACTGTGGTGAAGCTCACAACGGGGTTGTCCTCCGTAGCCTTCATGAGGATGACGCCGGACGCGACTCTTCCGGTCGTGCTGATGTCCTTGACGTGTATCCTGATGACCGTGCCCGAGAGGTTGATGATCATGACGTCCTTGTCGTCGCCGGCAACAACCATGCCGCAGAGAGGTCCGGTTTTGTCCGTGACTCTGTAGCTGCGCATACCCTTGCCGCCGCGGCCGTGCTCGCTGAATTCCTCCGCAAGAGTGCGTTTTCCGTAGCCGTTTTCGGTGATGAAGAGCACCTTGTCGTCACTGTACTTGCAGACGTCAAATCCGATAACGCAGTCGTCTTCGCCGGGTCTGATTGCGATAACGCCGAACGAAGTTCTTCCGACCGACCTTGCGAGCTCACCGTCGAACTTGACCATGAAGCCCTTCTTTGTGCAGACGATGAATTTGTCGCCGTCGTTCGTGAGGATCGCATTGACAAGTTCGTCGCCCTCCCTGAGTTCAACGGCTCTCAGACCGCCTTTTCTCAGATTCTTGTAGAGGTCGAGTCTTGACTTCTTTACGATACCGTTCTTGGTGCACATCGTGAGGTACTGGGCATCCTCGAACGTTCTGATCGGTATGATCGTCTGAACCTTTTCGGAAGGCTCGAGCGGGATGAGGTTGATGATGGGCATGCCCTTGGCGGTACGTCCGGCGTCGGGAATCTCGTAGCCTTTAATGCCGAACACGCGGCCGAAATTGGTTACAAAGAGTACGAGGTCGTGTGACGAGGTCACTATGAGGTGCTGGATGAAGTCCTCCTCCTTGGTTGTGAGACCGAGAACACCCTTGCCGCCTCTGTTCTGCGCCTTGTATGTGTCCGAAGGCGTGCGCTTCACGTAGCCGTGCTGTGTGAGCGTGATGGCAATGTCCTTCTCCTCGATGAGATCCTCAAGCGGAATCTCGTTCTCCGCGTCGAGAATTCTTGTGCGCCTGTCGTCGCCGTATTTGTCTCTGATGGCAATGAGCTCCGCCTTGATAACTTCGTACATCTTCGCGTCATCCTCAAGGAGAGACGTGAAATATGCGATATCGGCAAGCTTCTGCTCATATTCTTCGAGGATTTTGTCTCTTTCGAGGCCTGTCAGTCTTCCGAGCCTGAGATCGACAATGTACTGCGCCTGTCTCTCGGTGAAGTCGAAGCGCTCCATGAGCTTTTCCTTGGCTTCCTGTTCAAGTCTCGAACTTCTGATGATCCTGATGACTTCCTCGATGTTGTCAATCGCCGTGAGAGTTCCTTCGAGCACGTGAGCTCTGTCTCTCGCCTTTTCGAGGTCGAACTGAGTCCTTCTCGTGACAACGTTCATCTGGTGGTCGATGTAGTATCTGAGCATCTCCTTCAGATTCAGCTGCTTAGGCTCATATTTTCCGTTGTCTCCCGGAACGAGGGCAACCATATTTGCGCAGTATGCTTCCTGGAGAGGAGTGTTTGCGTAGAGCTGGTTGAGAAGAACGTTCGCGTTAACGTGCTGCTTGAGCTCCATAACGATGCGGATGCCCTTCTTGCTGTACTCGTCTCTGAGGTCCGCGATGCCTTCAATTCTCTTTTCTTTGTGGAGATCGGCAATGCGCTTCACGAGCTGCGCGTTGTTAACTTTATAAGGGAGCTCCGTGACGACGATTCTCTGTCTGCCTCCGGGCATATCCTCGATGGTCGCTTCAGCTCTGACCACGATGCGGCCCTTTCCTGTGTGGTACGCCTCGCGGATGCCCTGCCTGCCGATGATGTTTGCGGCCGTAGGGAAGTCCGGGCCTTTAATGTACTGCATAAGCCCGTCAATCGTAATGTCGGGATCGTCTATCATCGCGACGACACCGTCAATGACCTCTCTCAGGTTGTGCGTGGGAATTTCCGTGGCCATACCGACCGCGATACCCGAGGAACCGTTTACAAGGAGGTTCGG
>DBWH01000064.1:60723-77011 GCA_002308595.1 Mageeibacillus sp. UBA1243
TTCTTTCTGATGTCGGCGACCATTTCATTGGCGATTTTGGCCATTCTCGCCTCGGTGTACCTGGAAGCAGCCGGCGGGTCGTTGTCGCGCGAACCGAAGTTTCCGTTACCGTCGACCAGAACATATCTCATCGAGAAGTCCTGAGCGAGCCTTACGAGAGAATCGTAGATTGCGGCGTCTCCGTGGGGGTGATATTTACCCATGACGTAACCGACCGTGGTGGCGCATTTTCTGTACGAGCTGTCCGGCGTGAAGCCCTGCTCAAACAGTGAATACACAATCCTTCTGTGAACCGGTTTCATACCGTCTCTGACATCAGGCAGCGCGCGGTCGACAATGACACTCATCGAATACTCGATAAAAGCCCTCTTCATCTCGTACTCGACGTCAATCGGTTTAATTCTGTCCTTCACCGCCGATTCTTCGCTGTCCGGCACTCCGATTTCTCCGCTGTATTCTTCGTTAAATTCATCCGTCATTTCGCCAGTTTTCTCCTTGGTTAATACGTAATTTTGTCAAATTTCAAGCTTGTTTCCGTCATTTGCGGCAGCGCCTTTCGGCCGTTTTTTCACCACATAAAAACACATGATTATTATATCATTTTTCGGCATTTTTGTCGAGTTTTTTCTTGCCGGAAATACGCCGGAAAAACGCCTGCCGCCAATGTTTCACCTCCGCTCATTTTTCCCGCATTTATAGGGCTTTTTTCGCGCGGCATCCGGAGTGCCGCGCGAAACGCAAAAAGCGCCGCGTGATGCGGCGCTTTTTCATCGGGGTTTTGATTCGTTTCAGGTCTTTTTTCCGTCGCGCTTTCCGAGCTTTCTGACGGCCGTTCCGAACCCTGCTCCGAGTGCCCCAGCGGCGGCGTAGAGGAGGATGAAAACGAGACCTGCCTTGGCGGATCCCACAATCAGAAAATGTGCGAAAACCACAAGCGCAAAGGCGATGAGGGATTCGGGAAGCATCTTCTTTCCGGTGTAGGCGGGGTAGGCGATCGTGATGAACGCGGCAAGGGGAAGGAACAGCCAAGAGGCGAAGAGCCTGTGGTTGGGTCTTGTGATGCCGAAGCAGAGAAGCACAAGAAGACCGATTATGACGGCATGTCTCAGGGCAGCCTTGGCGTATTTGATTAGCTTAAGTACCGCGTTTGAGTTCACTTGGTTTCTCCGTTCGGGTCTTAAAAAGCCGCGAAAAAAGAATCCGCGGCTCTTATCGGCAATTTACTTTACCGCCTCTTTGTCAGATCATAAATCGATGTCGAAATATGAGCTTGCTTTGGGCGAATCACTCGGTGTGTAAGTGAATATATCGCTGATGTCGGGACCGTCGATTTCAATCGGAGCGGGAGCCGGTTTCTCTTCTACCTTCGCAGCGGGAGCGGCGTTCTTCAAAGTCACGGACGAGGGAACCGCGATGAGGACCGCGTTGGGGGATTCAACGGAAATGATCTCCGAGAAATCAGCGTCGCAGCCTTTGCAGCATCCGCAGAGGAAGTCACTGAAACGGATTCTGGTGTTCTTGTCCGGGATTTCGCTGAGGTTGCAGATAACAACGATTCCTTTCTTAAGGAGCGAGCCTGCTGCCGTAGCTTCGGAAATCTCTGTGGGTTTTAATACTTGAACTGTCATATTTTCCATTGTTACGCCTCCGTAATTAGTTTTGCGCTGTGCATTGAAGCCTGTCTGAGCGGACTGTGAACCGGTGCTTCCGGTTGTGTTGAAACCGACAACGGCCTTGGCTATAACTGCCTTCCTGTCGTCTTCGGCTCTCACGGGCTCGAGGCTTGCGACGTCAGGCTTTGCGTCGAATCTTGTGATCGGGCGGGAACCGAACCTTGCGGGCTCTCTCGCGCCGCTGTAGGAGTAACCCTTCTCGACGTCTGACGTGTCTGTGATATCACTGTCGCCTGCCGCAGCGGTGACAACGGATGTTCTTGTAACCGGCGAAACCGGAACGCCTGCATCCTGCCCGCCGAAAACTACAGAGCTTGAAGGTGCCGGACGTGAGACAGCCGTGCGCTTTGCGCCAAAGGAAGCGTCCCTGTCAAGCGAAAAAGCGACGCTGGAATTGTCGTCGTAACCTCTTTTCCCTGTATAATCATTCTGATGAGCATACAAAAAGCTGCGACCGAAGGAATAATCGTCTTTCGACTCCTCTGTCGCACTGTCCGTACTGTCTTTTGCTTCAATATAGGAACTGTCCTGACGGTCTGTTTCAACAGCCGCAGGCTCTGCAGACATAGAAACAGCGGGCTCTTCAAGATCCGTTACGTCGTCCTCGTACACCTCGTTATCGGCAAGCACATCCTCGTCCTCGGTAGGACGGAAGGCGTCAAAAACATAGTTTTTGGCTCTGGCAGCGACGTTTCTCACACCCGCGAAAAAATTCTTTGATGAAGCCATCAAATATTCCCCCTAATCTTTTGTAAACTCAGTAGCCTTTATCGTACGTAAGTGCCGCGGGAATAGGCAAATTATTCACCGCAACAAGATATAAAGATACATAGTGTATTGTAATATAATCATGCCGCCAATGCAATACCCCAAAAACAGAAATCTCCGGGGTATTTGAGGAGCCTTCCGGCGCGGTTTTTTACGACCGTCAGGCCTGGAAAACGGCGGTTCCGATCCTCACCATCGTTGCACCCTCGAGCACGGCTTCGACGTAGTCGCCGCTCATGCCCATGGAGAGCTGGCCCATTGGCGAGTTCCCGATTTTCATGTCCTTGATGCGCTCGGCAAGCTCACGTGCGCGGCTGAAGACTGTGCGGAGTTCTTTTTCGGACGCCCCGAACGGCGCCATCGTCATAAGTCCGCAGAGTCTGACGTTTTTGATGCCCGAAAATGTCTCAAGGAACGCGTCAACCTGATCCAAAGGGAGGCCCGTTTTGCTCTCCTCGCCTGAGATGTTGACCTCAAGCAGGCCGTTTACGGTAAAGCCGTGGTTTCCGGCATACTTTCCGAGAGCCTCGGCAAGCTCGATGCGGTCGACGGAGTGGATGAGTTCAACCTTGTCGGCACAGTATTTGATCTTGTTGGTCTGGAGCTGGCCGATGAGGTGCCATTTGAGCTCGCCCGAAAGATCGGCAAGCTTCTCCTGCTTGTCGCGCAGGAGCTGCACGCGGTTCTCGGCAAATTCGAGCTGACCGCACGCGTAGGCCTCTCTGACCTTGTCGGCTTCGACCGTTTTTGAGACTGCGATGAGTCTGACCGAGCCCTCTTTGCGGCCCGCTTTGAGTTCCGCCTCTTTGATATTGGCGGTAATGCGCTTTAAGTTGTCAATAATAGCCATATTAATTATTTATACCTTTCTCCGGTGCGGCCTTACGCAAAGAGCCAAAAATCAAGAGATTTTCTGGCCGTCGTGTACTCGTTTGGAGTCTATTACGTAGCAGGTGCCTGCGGTGACCGCCGGCTCTTCGGTTTCGGAGACGGGTGTTCCTTCGGGGTCAACCACGACCGCGCCCTCAAAAGGAGTTGAAGTGATGATTGCCTTCTCCGAGTCGTACGCTTTGATGCCCACGTAGACGAACTGCACGTAGCCCGCTTTGACGACTGCGAGCCTTGCCGTTGTGTTGTTGGCGTCCCAGTCGGTGAGAGCCGTGAGCGGTACACAATAGCCGCTTGATTTGCTGACGTCGTAGGTCACGTCAACGCTCTTCTTGTCAAGACAGCTCCTGAGGCCTCTCATGGTGCTCATGACGGCGCAGCCCTGGTCGACGTAGAGGTTATCGCCAATCTGTCCCGTTGCCTGGTACGTCAGGTCGCTGTTTTTGACTGTCAGGAAGCCCTCGAGCGTGCTGACTGCCTTGGTTATTTTGAGGATGACGTAGTAGTTCTGGTCGCAGATGACCTTGCAGACCTTGTCGCCCGGGGCGACATTGGCGTCTTCTTTTGAGTGCACACCCGCATTGTCGAGGAGCGAGAGCGATGAGAGCCTTGCCGAGCCGTCGTTCTTCACGAAGCTCTCGTAAAGCTCGTTTTCGACGTTCTCCGAGTCGCTGATCTTGAAGCTCACGATGCCCGCTTTTTCGGATTTTACGGGAACCATCTTCTCTTTGACAATCTTCTCGAGGTCCTCTTTCTCGCGCTGAAGCGAAAGTATGCTGTCGCTGCCGCTGACCGATTCAAGGCGTATCGCGTTCCTTTCGGCGACGAGGGTGTTGATCGTGTTTTCGATGTCCCCGCAGCCGTCAAGGTTGCCGTTCCGCGCCATCTCTGTCAGGAGTGCGCGCTGCTCGTTTATCTTGGCGTCAATCTGCGAAAGCTTTTCGTCGGACTCGCTTGTAACCGTGTCGTTGACGATTTTGGTGAGCACCAGTATGTCCTTGTTGACCTGCTTGAGCTTTTTAAGAATGCCGCGGTCGTCCTCTTTGACGATATAGCCAACGGTTCCGCCTGCCTCGACGCGGTCGCCCTCCGCCATCACGGGCATGAAAATCCCCGACGCGGTGCTGAAAAGAGACTCCGAGCTGCGCACAAAGTATGCCGTCGCGGCGCCTTCCTCCGTGACCTCGCCGATGGTTACATATCCAAGCTTGTAGCTTCCGTAGTCAACGCTGTTGACGATTGAAATACCGATTATGAGCACGACGATGACCGCTGCGGCTGCCGCCAGTACGAACTTGCCGGCACGTGCGGCCTTGCCTGTTTTCTTCTTTTTCTTAGGTTTCTTTGCCTCTGCCTTGGGCTCTTTTTCTTTCTTTTTCTTCTTTTCCTCAGCGGGGTCTGCCCCGTAGAGAGGCTTGGTCCTGTAGGAGCTGCGCGCGTCGTCCTTGGCGTCTTCGGGAATTTCTCCCTCGCCGCCGTCCGCCGCGGGCGTTTCTTCAAAGCTGAAAAAGGTTTCGGTTTCGCCGGCGCTTGGCTCATCGGGCTCTGCATATATGCCGGCGTTTTTTCTCGGGGTGCCCGTCTTTTCTCTTTCGATCTCGGCAATGCGCCCTCTCTCGACGGCTTCCTCCTCGCGCCTCTTCCTTGCCTGCTCCTGCTCCCGCTTTACCGCAGACATGACAAGCCGCGGGTCGTCGTTGTAGAGCGCCCGCTTGTAATCAGGAACGTTGTTTTCCTGCAGCCATTCTTCGTATTCGCGTCTGCTGATGTCATCCATTGGTTACACCTATCTGCTGAAAAAGCCCTTTTCACGGCGCATCGAAATGCTCATCACCATTCCGATGGAAATATAGTTTGCGAGCATGGCGCTTCCGCCCTGGCTCATGAAAGGCAGTGCCAATCCCGTGATCGGCATCACGCCGAGGTTCATCGCGATGTTCTGAACAATGACGACAAAGAAGCTCGCGAAAATACCTGCGGCAACGCATCTTCCGAAATAGTCCTGCGAGCGCATCGAAATTGAGAGCATTCTCAGGAGGATCACCGTGAAGAGCACTATTACCGCGACAGCCACTATGAAGCCGCCCTCCTCGCAGACGACGGAATAAATCATGTCCGTCAGCTTGACAAGGATTTTGTTGTTGCGGTTCATTGTCCCCTCGCCAAGGCCTTGGCCATAAATGCCGCCGTTGCCTATTGCCGTCAGGGAGCGCCGCAGCTGAAGCGTGTAGTCGTAATAAAGTTCGTTGTTCGGGTCAAGGAAGCCGAGAAGCCTTGTCCTTCTGGTGCCGTTCATGTAGAACTTCCAGATCACCGGTACTCCGGCGGCCCCCGCAACAAGGGCACCGACAAGGTAGCGCAGCTTGATCTCTCCGACAAATATCACCACCAGGAACGTGATAATGTACGTTATCGCCATTCCGAGGTCCTTCTGCAGGAATACAAGCGCGAGCGGGACTGCGAAGCCTAAAAGGATGTTCAGTGCGTATTTCACCGTCATTCCTTCGCGCTTCACCTTTTCAAGGAAGACCGCCTCGTAGATTACCATTGCCAGCTTCATGAGCTCCGAAGGCTGGTACGTGGTGATGCCGAGGTTCAGCCAGCTTCTGCTTCCGCCGCTGTTGATGCCTATGCCGGGCAGGAAAACCGCCAGCATGAGGGCAAGGTTTATCACGTAAAAAGGTATGTAGACCTTTTTGAAGTTGCGGTAGTCAAACAGTGTAAAGAGTATGCAGAGGATTATGCCGACGGTCAGGCCTACGATCTGGACGATCATCTGCTTCTGGCCGTGGTCCGCGTATTTGTCGTATTGGGCGCTGCTCAGGTACACAAGACCGATGGCGGTGACCGCAAGCACCGCCGAAAGCAGAAGGTAGTCAAACTTTTTGAAGTAGTCAACCCTCTCGCTGTGGTCTATGGAAACGTTGCTGAGATTGCTCAAAGTTTACCCTCCGCGCAGCCTGTTTTACAGATTTACCGTATCAGCCGTCAATTTCCTTTTCCGAAGCCTCTTCCCCGGAAACATCTTCTTCCGAATCATCTTCGTCAGCTTCTTCCGAAGCTTCTTCGCCGGTCTCATCCTCTTCGGAATCTTCGGCCTCATGTTCCGCAAGGAGATCGGCAACGTCGGAAAGCGAAGACCTCTCTCTGACTTTTTCCTTGGCGGGTTTCTTAGGCGCTTTTTCGGCTTTACCCGGAGCCGGAATCTCGCCTCTCATCTCTTTTTCGAACAGTTCAATCACTTCGGCAAGGCTCTTCTTCCTCTTCTTCGCAACGATAAAGAGCGCGACGCCCGCACCGACAATGACAACCGAGAGCCACTGCGAAACCCTGAAGTGACTTCCGATCATAAGGCTGTCCGTCCTGAGGCCCTCCACGATTGCCCTCTCAAATCCGTAGATCATCATGTAGAGCGCGGTGACCTCGCCAATGTACTTCTGCAGCTTCTTGCGGTAGATCACCATGAACGCAAAGCCAATGAAGCACCAGACGGACTCGTAAAGGAACGTCGGATGAACGCTCCCCTCGATTTCGCTTCCGGTCATCGCAAACAGCCAGTTTGTCTGAGAACCGTAAGCTTCCTGGTTGATGAAATTGCCCCAGCGGCCAATGGCCTGACCGAGGATGATGTAAGGCATCGCAAAGTCAAGCAGATGAAGGAAGCTTCTTTTCTTGATCTTTGTGCCTATAAGCGCCACGAGCACCATTCCTATCACGGAGCCGTAGATGGCGATGCCGCCGTTCCAGATCTTGAAAATGTCGCCCGGATGCTTCGAATAATAACCCCACGAGAAAATGACGTAGTAAATTCTCGCGCAGACTATCGAAATCGGTATGCCGGCAAGTATATAGTCAAGAAGGTCGTCCCTCTTGATTCCGTAAGACTTTGAGCGCAGCATCGCAAGGACCATGCAAAGTATGAGTCCCGTGCAGATGATCACGCCGTACCAGTGAATCTCAAAGTTTCCTATTTTGAAATACTTTGAGAGGTTGTTAAGTCTGATGCCGAGGTTCGGAAAAGCTATAAACTGTTCCGTGTTTCCCGCAAGCAGCGCCGCAGCATTGTCCATAATAACTCCTTCTTGGGTGTTTTCCTTAGGCCCTTTATCACGTCAGGGCACCAGTGCCATTACTGTTTTCTGGCATTTAATCGCGGCCATGACATCGTAGAGCATGTATACTTCTCTGAAGATGCCTGTCGTCTTGATGCATCCGCCTGCGTATTTTCCGTTGATGTATGCCCAGGCGCGGTTGTCTTCCTTCTGGTAAACTTCAATCTTGAAAACGTCGCCGTCCCTCTCGGTGTAGGTGATCGTCGCAAGCTTCTCGCCAAGCTGATCCGCCGCGGGTTCATCAAGGTCAATGTCCTTGATGGCGAAGTTCACGTAGAGCGCAAGAAGCACCCTGTTGAAGCCCTCGTAGGGGTTGATCGTCGTTATGTCATTGGTGAGGTCGTCGTCGCGGTTGAACTTGATATCGTCCTCGGTGACGCGCGTGTATCTGTTGTCGTTGGCGACTACGGCGTAGTTGTCGTCGTCGGGGGCCTCTTTGCCGTCAAAATATCTGGTCACGACCTCTTCCGTCTCAACGTAGCCCGCCGAATTTGTCTTCTGCACGGTCTCATAGGTGTAGACCATCTTGTGCTTCTCTTCGCCCTTGATGTCGATGTCGATCGAGCTTATGAGGTCCGAATCCTCGAGGTAGAGGTAAGGGTCAACGTAATTCAGCACGTTTATGGAGTGGTAAACGTAACCCGTGTTCACCGTGTAGACGTCGTAGAGACCGTCCTCGGCATCGCCAATGAGACAGTAGTACGCATTGCCGTCTTCGTTTTTGTTACCTACTTTTAGGACGTAACTGTCAATGGTATTGTCCGCGTTGATCATGTCGAGGTAGTACTCGATGGCAGCCGGTGCAAGTCCGTAGTCCGCAAGCTGCTCCTCCGTCACACCCGCCGCCGCAACTCCGTCAAGCGTCACGCCGTTAAGGTCCTTCACGAGGTTGTTTACGGCGCTCTCCTGCGATTTTCTCTCAATCGGGAATCGAACACGCCAATACCCCACGACCCTCTTCTGGGTCTCGGTGCTCTGCCGGTCAACGCCTGTGCAGTCAAGAGCTATCGCCTTCTCGCCTTCCTCGTAGATTGTGAGCTTCGAGGGGATGTCTGTCGTCAGGAACGGGAACGCCTTTACGAGCGTTATTGCCTTTTTTTTGAAAAGCATTCTGTCGGCGGAGTAAATGTTGAGCCTGTATACCTGAAGAGTGCCGTCGTCAACGCAGACGTAGCGGTACTCTCTCGAGTAGTCGTAATAACCGATGTAGATCGTCGTCACGGCGCCTTCGTAGCTCGCGATTCTGAAATACATGTCGCTCTTGCCCTCTTCGTCGAAACCGTACTCGCTAAGGACATCGCGGTCCTTGATGATTGTTCCGGAGCAGGAGGTCATGATCGAGGAGAGAAGCGAGCTGACGTTGCTGTTGTTGGCTTCAATTGCCGAATCCGAGGTGCAGATCCAGGTTTTTGTCTCCTTACCCTTTTCGTCCTTCTCAGTGACGCGCTGGAGCGTCAGCTTCGTGCCGTCAAAGTAGGACTCGATGGCCGCAACGCTTGAGCTTTCGAACTGAATGAGCTTGCGGTAAAGGCTTTCGGAGGACCCTGAGTTTGACCCGTCATCCGACGTGCCGTTTTTATTCGCAAGATACCTGCCGGCCTCGGGGAAGACCTTGTCGATGTTGAGGACAAAGATCACGCCCGCAATCAGCAGCACCAGGAACACAGCCGCCGCAATTGTTGTTGCAATATACTTCTTCACTTGTGCCTCCTGATAATCCAGATCGTGAATCCGGCTGCGATGATGACAAGCGGCAGTACAATCATGACGAAGATTGTGATCACGGTCGAGTCTTTCTTTGTGACGTCAACGTATGAGTTGATCTGGTTGTTGTACTTCTTTGCCTCGATTGTATCGGCAACGTTGGACTTTATGTCAAGCTCCATCCAGCGCATGCTCTCGTTCATGATCTTTCTTGCGGATTCGCTTCCGAATTCCTCAAGGAATGCGTTGGTGAACGAAGCGCTCGAGCCGAAGACGACAATCTTCGAGACAGTCATCTTGGTGGCGTACGAGGTATATGCCGAGCCGCTCGCCGCTACAATCGCGGTGCCTTTTCTGTTGCTCTTGTTTTGGTCGATTGAAACGGACGTCGCGTCCTTGGAGGTTTCGATGAGTGTCGCAACCTGGAAGTTGTCGTGCTGGTCCGTTTTTTCCTGTATGGTGATGGTTCTTGTGTTCTTGAGCTTGAGCTCCGTGGATGCGAGGTTTTCGAGTGAGCCCGCGGATTTGGTCTTGGCGGAGAAGATGCTGTCGCCTGTCATATTGGCGATAGTTTTCTCGTTCGACTCCTCGACAATGGTCTTCTCGATGTCGATGCCGTACTCGCTCATGACGTCGCGGAAGTTCTTGAAATCGTTGTAGATTATGGTTCCGTCCTTGGGCGACTTGATGTCCATGAAGAAGTATGCGCTTCTGCCGGAGCCGAGCCAAGTCTTGAGAGTTTCAGCCGCTGTGCCGGAAATGTCCTCCGTGGGGCCCATGAAGAGCATGCAGACTGCGTTCTCGGGGATGGTGTCTTTGTTCAGATCGATCTCGACAATGTCATAGCCGTTGTAGGAGATGTACTCAAGGAGGTTCTCGTATTTGCTCTTTGAGACCTCGCCGAAGCCTGTCGAGTAGCAGATGATCGGTGTGTCGCTTGTGACCTTGATGATGGCGGACGTGAGCTTGGTTTCAAGTTTGATGCCTGTCGCGTAGACGTAGGTCTGGATGTCCTGCGTGTAGGTCGCGGTCGAGTAAATCTCGGAGGACGAAATGTGTCTTACCTTGTCGCCGCACTTTACGAGGAAGTCGCCCTTGGCGTAGTTTGCCGCAGCCGCCTCGCCGACCGTGTTCTTGAGGAATCCGGGTTTTTTATCGAGATCCACGTAGCTTACGTTGACCTTTGAGAAAGCCTCGTACCTGTCAAGGATGCCGGCCTGCTCTGCCTTGCCCTGTGAGTTTACGTCTGCCCTCGCCTCAACCTCGTCAAAGAGCGCGTAAATCGTGACGGTGTCGTCAAGGTCGTTCAGCACCTTTTTGGTGGTTTCGGTGAGCGTGAAAATGCCGCCGACAGTCGTGTCGACCTTCGGAATGAACTGTGCAACGAGGTTCAGAAGCACGAAACCGATGACGGCAATGGCAATGAATATGTAGAAGTTCGCCCTTCTCGTCATGAGTCTGACCATGCCGACCTTGGCTTTTTCCTGTTTTGTTTCATTGGCGGGAACGTTGTTTCCCTGATTCTTTGCGTTGGTTTTGTTTGCCATCAGTTCCACCTCTTTCTGTCGATGTTGATAATGGTGATGAAGAGCATCATTGCCGTGAATGACAGGTAGAATATCAACGCGGAGAAGTCAAACATACCCAAAACGAAGTTGTTGTACCTTGACGAGAGCGAGAGCCACACGAGGATGCTTCCGAAGGTGCCCTTGATGTGTTCGCCGACCGTCTCGATGAAGTTGATGACGATGAGGATGATGACGCCAAGGACGGCCGCAAGAGGCTGGCTGTCCGTAACCGACGACGCGAATGAGCCGACGGCAAGGAATGCGAGTCCCAGGAGCGTGAATGCGATGTAGCCGCTGATCGTCATGGCGAGCGGGAACGTGCCGCCCTTATTCATGAAGAAGTACATGATGACGGGGCAGACCATCGATTCGAGGAGCATGCAGCCGAAAACTACTGCCGATGCAAGGTATTTTCCGATCACAATGCGCCAGGTTGATACCGGGGCGGTCCTGAAGAGGACTTCGGTGCCGTTCTTTTTGTCGTCAGAGAACAGCTTCATGGTGATGACCGGGATGAAGAATATTACAAAGCTGATGAGGCTTCCCAGCGTGTAGGAAAACTCGATCTGCATGTTGCTGAGGTTTACGTTCCAGAAGTAGAGGCCCGTCAGGATGCCGAAGAATCCGATGATGCAGTATGCAACGGGGGACTTGAAATAACTCTGAATCTCTCTCTTAAATACCGCGCTCATTTGCTCACACCCCTTCCTTCATGTCGCTCGTTATGATCCTTACAAACTCTTCCTCAAAGCTCTTTTCCATGGGTTTGAGCTCGTAAAGGGCAACGCCGGCGCTTGCGGAGTTGAAGAACAGCTCTTTTACGCCTGTCGATTTTGAGTCTGTCGAGAATCTGTAGACCAGCATGCCGTGGTCGGTCCTGCTGAACGAGTAATTTTTGAAAACGCCTGAGAGGAGCTTCTCGGCAACCTCTTTGTCGCCCGTGTCGAATGTGACTGCGAAGCGTTTGACATTGGCGTCAGCGGATACAAAATCCGAGAGAGAGCCTGTTTTTGCGACTTTTCCGTTGTTGATGATGACAACGTCGCTGCAGACAGCTGTGACTTCCTGGAGGATGTGCGTGCTCAGGATAATCGTGTGGTTCCTTCCGAGGCTGCTGATGATTCTTCTGAACTCGACAACCTGCTTCGGGTCAAGACCTACCGTCGGCTCGTCGAGAATGAGTATCGGCGGGTCTCCTACGAGTGCCTGCGCGAAGCCTACCCTTTGGCGGTAACCTTTTGAGAGGTTCCTGATGACTCTGTTTCTGACGTCGCCGATCTTAACGATGTAGCAGATGTCGTCAAGCATAGCCGTGCGCTTCTTTTTCGGAACGCGCTTCAGGTCGCATATGAAATTCAGATACTCCTTTACGGTCATCTCTCCGAAGAGGGGCGGCTGCTCCGGCAGGNNGGTATCCGATGAGCTTTCTCGCCTCGAGTGAATTCTCGACAGCGTCGATACCGTCGATCACCACGTTTCCCGAAGTGGGTGCGAGATAGCCTGTGATTATATTCATCGCGGTGCTCTTTCCGGCGCCGTTAGGGCCGAGAAAACCGAGAATATCGCCCTTTTTAACGTCAAACGACACGTCGTCAAGCGCTGTGACCTTGCCGTAATTCTTAACAAGATTGCGAATTTCTATCATTAAAATACTCCTTGTCCCGTTAGTCTGTTGAGAACCCGGATCGACCGGGTCCGGTTGGTTTCTTTGTCAGTCAAGCTGCGAGTAGCCCGCCTTGTCGCCGAACGGATCTATCGTGTAGCCCTTTATTACGTAAGAGTAGACTGTGTACTTCTTGTCCGCAAAATCGTTTCCGATGCCCATGTAATACGACAGAGACGACGCATTCAGGCTGTGGTAGAGCGATTTCTGCAGCACGTTGAGAGTGTCTACGATCTTGTTGTAAGTCATGTTTTCTTTTGTGATGACCTGCGTCATGATCTCGGCAATGAAGTTCGCCTGGTTGAGCTTGCGCCAGTTGTCCGAGCCCGTGTACGTGTCGTGTCCCTGCGAGTCAAGCCTCTTCCTGTAGCGCACGTAGAAAAGCGCCTCGCGCGCGTTGAGCTTATTGAGACCTTCTTTGATGGCAAGCTCGCCCGTATCCGTGTACATATTCTCCGGCGAGGTGACGTAGACACCGCCAATGACATCGACAATGTCCATGAACCCGTCAAAGTATACGTAGAAGTAGTCGTCAATCTCGCAGCCCGGCAGGAGCTTCGAAAGGATCGCGCACATGTAGTCGATACCCGAATGGTTGAACTTTGCCGGCGGATACTTGATGACGTACGTTCCGATGTAGATGACGGCGTTGAGCTTGTGGATTCCGGGGGAGTCGTAAATCTTGCGCCTCTTGAGCTCGTCCTTCGTGGCAATGGAGTGCGGCACGTAGGTGTCCCTCGGAACTGAGATGAGCTTCATTTCCTTCTTCGCCTCGTTTATGTTGAGGATGAATATTGTATCGCAGTTGATCTTCTTCTCGTCAAAGCCAAGGAGAAGTATGTTCTTTGTGCCCTCCTCGAAAACCATCTCGGATGCGTGCACGAATGTCGCCTGCTCGATTCTGAACTCGCCCGGTTCGGGAGTTGCGGTCTCGGTCGGCTGAGCCGTTGATGAAGGGTCAACCGTCTCCGAAGGTGTAGCGGACGGATCCGAGCTTGACGAAGGCGTCGGTTCCGGAGTTTTTTCAGGTTTTTTGCTGTAGTACGGGTCGTTCGGGTCGAAAAGGTCGTCCTCTCCGAGCACTACGTCCGAACTTGATTTTCCGTCGGGTGCGGGGTTGTGCAGAAAGCCGAGCATCGGGTTAAGTATCGGCAATAAGACCTTGAAGTAAACTATCGACAATACAAGTATAGCGGTTGCAATGCTCACTGCGACCACGATTGTAGGTTTGATTTCGGAATTCGCCTTTTTGCGGGTATTCGTCTGTGTCTTTGAAGCTTTGTTCTCTTCCATTTTTATCCCTGCGCAACGGCCTTAAAAGGTCATCGCCAAAATAATTTAAAGCCGCCCGAAAACTGCGGCAGTTCTTTTCGTTGCTCCGAGTCAATATCAGAATCTCTCAGAACGGAAACAATACAACCGTGATTGTACTGCCGCGTGTTTAATTAAAGCTTAAACACCCGCAGAAAAAAATATAAAAGTTTTTCGCGGGCATTCTTATTTATTATATATTGTTTCCCATATGCCGTCAATATTATAGAAAGTTCCGCGGCCTTGGCGGCACGGGCCGCGGAACGGGCCGGCGCCGCACCTTGGCGTCAAGCTCAAGTTGTAAATCGCGGCGCCATATTGTATAATCACGCGGGAGACAGGGGCCGGCCTGCATTGGCGGTAAGGCGATGCGGCCCGTCGGCTTTTTTGAATCTTTCGGAGGAACGGATGTACGAAAAGCGCATTGAAGTTGAAAACAGGCTTTGCGGCCCGGTGAAACCGGTTAACGGGGTCGGGCAGCCGCCGATGCGCGGCCTTGACACGTCACTTTTTCACTATCTGACGGAGGCGGGGATACCTTTTTCGAGGCTTCACGACGTCGGAGGGTACCTTGGCGGCAGTCTTTTCGTGGACATTCCGAACATTTTCAGGTGCTTTGACAGCGACCCGGAGGACCCTTCGAGCTACGATTTCGGTTTTACGGACGTGCTCATCTCGGGGCTCGTTGAGGCGGGGGTCGAGCCGTTTTTCAGACTTGGCGTCACCATCGAAAACTACTGCACCGTCAAAGCCTACACGATCTACCCTCCTTCCGACAGTCTCAAATGGGCAAGGATATGCGAAGGCATCATCAGGCACTACACGGAGGGCTGGGCGAACGGTTTCAGGTACAACATCCGCTACTGGGAGATCTGGAACGAACCCGACAATGAGAAGGACCCTCTTCTCAACCCGATGTGGCGCGGCACGAAGGAGCAGTTTTACGACCTCTACGACACCGCGGCGGTCTACCTCAAAAAGAGATTTCCGCACCTTAAAATAGGCGGTTACGGGAGCTGCGGCTTCTACGCCCTCTTCAACGAATCGGCGCCTCCCGCGGCAAACGTCGGCGAGCGCTACGACTACTTCATGGAGTTCTTTGACGGCTTCATCGACCGCATTAAGGCGTCCGGCGCGCCGCTCGATTTCTTCAGCTGGCACAGCTACGGGTCCATTGAGAACAACATCGTGTGCGCAAACTACGCGAGGAAGCGGCTTGACGATGCGGGCTTTACCTCGGCTGAGATTTTCTGCAGCGAGTGGAACCTTGACATCGGTCTTAAGGGAACCCTGAAGCATGCGTCTTCGGTCGCGGGGATGCTGCTCGCTTTTTCGGACGTACCGCTTGACGGCGCAATGTTCTACGACGCGCAGCTCAGCACCTCTGACTACGGCGGGCTCTTCAATCCGCTCACGAAAAAGCCTTTTGCGGCGTACTACTCTTTCGCGATGTTCAGCGAGCTGAGGAAGCTCGGAAGGATGCTTCCTGTCTCATTGGCGGGTCTCCCCGAAGTATACGCCAAGGCTGCGTCCGACGGCAGTAAAAGCGCTCTTATGATTGCAAACTGCTCGGGAAAAACCCTTGCGAACGTTCGGATTCTGCTCCCTTCGGGGAAGGCTCCCGGGCGCGTGACGGAGGTTTTCGGGAACGGTCTCTCGGCCGGCATTCGCGGCACTGAATTTAACGGAAACATAGGCAAAAACAAAGTTTTGCTCATCAATTTTTGACAACAATCCGGAGGCAATATGAATCTTAAAGGAATCAAAATCAACGTGCTTGGCGACAGCATCACGCAGGGCGTCGGAGCATCGTGCATCGAAAAGTGTTTTGTGAACGTCCTTGCCGCCAAGACAGGTGCGACGGTCAACAACTACGGCATCAGCGGAACGAGGATCGCGCGCCAGAAGCTCGATATTCCCGCACCGCATTTCAACACGCCCTACTGCGACAGAATCCCCGAAATGGACAAGGATGCAGACGTGGTTCTCATCTTCGGCGGCACCAACGATTTCGGCCACGGGGACGCACCCTTCGGCGAGTACATGAGCGACGACGAGTGGACCTTCTGCGGCGCTTTCAACATGCTTATGAAGAAGCTTTTTGTCGCGTTTCCCGACTCGGAGATCGTCGTTCTGACACCTCTCCACAGAGCTTCCGAGAACGTTACAACCAACGAAATCGGCATCCCCTGCCACCCTCTGCGCGACTACGTCGAGATGGAGAAGAAGTACTGCGAGCACTACGGCGTGCCGGTGCTTGACCTCTGGAGCGTGAGCGGCATCCAGCCCTGCGACGAGGTTCTGAGAGAGCGTTTTGCTCCCGACACACTCCACCCGAACGACAGGGGCCACGAGAGGATCGCGGACAGAATTATCGGTTTTTTAAGCACTTTGAATTAAAAACATTGGCGTGTTCGTGATACCGCCAATGCATCACGGGAATCGGAGCCCGATTATGGTTATCGAACTTAGCGGCGGAAAGAATTTCCGCGACCTGGGAGGAATAAAAACGGCGGACGGAAGGCGCGTAAAAGAAGGCCTCTTCATCCGCGGGGGACACCTCTCAAATCTTACCGACTTTGATATCGGCGTGCTCGAAAA
>DBWH01000065.1:0-206 GCA_002308595.1 Mageeibacillus sp. UBA1243
CACGCAGACGAAAAAGCGATCGACAAAGCAATTGCCCTCATGAAGACCGCCAAGAGACCTCTCATCTTCGTTGGCGGCGGCGCTCTCAGAACCAAAGCGGGCGCTCTTATCGAAAAGCTTGCGGAGAAATGGGGCGCGGCCATCATCACAACTCTTGCCGCCAAGGGCACAGTCAAGGAAACCCATCCGCAGTACTGCTTCCACAC